>JAFGLD010000231.1 GCA_016928235.1 Anaerolineae bacterium
GTCAACACGCTCGGTGAGCCCATTGAGAACGCAATAGTGACCCTGATGTACGCTGACGGCGTCCCGTCAACCGATCCGGAACCAGACCCCGGCGCGTTTAGTGCTGTGCCTGACGGCAGCGATATCATGAGCCCTGACAACAGAGATAATCCAGACCTGACGGATGTGAACGGCTTCTACCGTTGGGATGTTGCGGACGGCTGGTACAAGGTGCTGGCCGAGAAGGAGGGGTGTACCTCAGCCGAGTCGCCGGCATTGCCGGTTTCGGAAGGTAACCCGGCCACAGGCATCAACCTGGTTCTCGACTGCGGATCAGGCGGCAACGATCTGCTGGTTCAGATAACACCCCAGAATGATTGGGGAACCGGCTACTGCTCCAATGTTACCATCACCAATAACACCGCCGAACCCGTCGACTGGCAGGTTGCGTTCGATGTCGAAGGCGCCATCTATGACTTTTGGAATGTTGTCTGGTCACAGAGTGGGAACCGTGTCACGGCTGAGGGCGTGGGTTGGAATAACATTCTACAGCCTGGCGCGAGCACTCACAGCATTGGCTTCTGCGCCAACAGGACCGGTGGCGGATCGCCGCCGCCTCCTCCCGGTGGTGTGACGGCCACGGTGACTACCCAAAGCGATTGGGGAACCGGCTATTGTGCCAACGTCACCGTAACAAATAATGGCTCAGCTCCGGCCGATTGGCAGGTCACCATCCCGGTTGTCGGAACGGTTAACAATCTATGGAATGCCATCTGGTCTCAGAGCGGCAACCAGGTGACGATGGAGGGCGTGAGCTGGAACAACATCCTCCAGCCTGGCCAGAGTACCCATAGCATTGGTTTCTGCGCGGCCAAATAACAAGTTTGTTTTAGGGGCGGTTTTTCCAACCAACCGCTGCTAGGCACAGCTGGTCTTTGAGGCGGATACGTTCGTATCCGCCTCAGATCTTTACTCCCCCTACCGCTGCGGTATACTATCCTCTACAAGATATTTCTTCACGGAGGAAGCTATGCAGACACCCTCACGTCGCGCTGTTCTCAAATCGATTGGCCTCATTGGGTTGGCATTGACACCGTTCCAGCAGGTTGTTGCTCGCCATGCGCGCGCCCAGGGCACCGATATCCCGCCACTCCCCCTGCACTGGAATGGTGAACCGCTTGGCCGCATCAGCAGCGCGTCGATGAACAGCCGGGTTGAGCCTACCACACACTCAGACATCGTGGCTGAGCTGGAGAAAGATACAGTTGTGAGAGTGCATCGGGTCGTTCCCGGTCAGCGTGTCTTCTATCACAATGATCTCTGGCTGGAGACTGACAGCGGCTATGTGTTTTCTTCGTTTGTCCAGCCGATGTGGTATCACCTTCCTCAGGTTCCCCGCCGCAACCTGGGTAAGGGCATGTGGGCCGAAGTCATTGTCCCCTGGACCGATGCCTACTGGGATACCACCGATGCAGACCCGGAGCGGCTGGTCTCGCGCCAGTATTACGGTGGTATCTACAAAGCTATCGAGTTGGTGACCGGAAAGGACGGCAAGTCGTGGTATCTGGTTGAGGAACTGTATATGTCGTACTATATGCGAGCTACCCACCTGCGGATCATTCCACCGGAAGCATTGTCGCCCCTCTCGCCTGATGTTGACCCACGCGATAAACGGATCGAGATCAATCTCTCCCAGCAGACACTGATTGCTTACGAAGGCAAGACACCGGTCTTTGCGCACCGGATCGCGAGTGGGCTGCCGGATCACGGCACGCCGTCCGGACAATTCTATGTGCACGATAAACGGCCCGGCACGCGGATGATCGGCGGAGCTGCCTCTGATGCTGACACAACCAGTGATGATAATTACAACCTGCCTGGTGTGCCATTCGTCTGCTTCTTCACCGGAGAATGGGCGGCTACCCACGGTTGTTACTGGCATAACGATTACGGTCAGCCCCGTAGCCACGGCTGTGTCAATTTGCCTCCCAATGCTGCTCGATGGATCTGGCGCTGGACGACCCCTGTCGCTGATTACGAGGCGCTCTACTTCCGTCCGAAGACGGGCTACGATGGGACAAAGGTGTTCGTAGGATAAGCAACCTATCAGATTGAATGGCGGTGTATAGCAATACGGGGAGCAGCTTAACAAGCTGCTCCCCTTTTCTTTACTTGTATAAATCCAATGTGAACGATTTGGCCAGAATAACTACTCAGTTGGTCTCGGTATAAGATAAAGTGGTGGGTTGACACTTATGCCTTACTGATGAATGTTCTCCAGGAATGTCCAGACAGCCTGTTATCGCCTGACCGTTTACTGACTGGTTATCGATGAGCAGGTGACAACCAGTCATCGACCATTGGAGATATTATTATCAGGGTAAGAATAGGGTGCGGGTGCTCTTCGTTATCGTAAGCTGTTTCGCTCAGTTTATCAACAATTTTCGTGGAATTTACGCCGGAAAAATGTATCTTCTCAATAATACTGGGGAAGCACCCCAAAGACAGATGTGGATGTTCGGTTTTCATTGATCAGTTCTTAGCTACCGGTTACAGGCCAAGAGACAAAGAGCCAAGAACTCAGAATCTTGACAATGTCACATGAGGTTTTGCCCTGACAGACGCCGGTCAAGACCGGCACAGTCGGCGCCGCTCCTGTGGATTGCCACCGGCGTTGGCGTGATGGGTTGGACGGCATCGCGGCGCATTGGGATGATTATGCATGAGGCACGGCGCACACAGACACTGCTTTGCCGGGCCCAACAAGGAGAATGCCGATGGTCAAGGCTTCCGGTAGTAGATCGTTTTGCCTCGCTCGCGAGGCGGTAGTGGCCGCGCTGCTTGCGTTCTTGATGCTGACAATCCCAGCCGGCGCAACGCCCGTTCAAGCGCGTCCTGTTGGCGCCACGGCTGCCGAGATCGCCTCCCTAACGAGTCTCTACAATGCCCTGGGTGGCCCAGGATGGACGAACAACAGCAACTGGCTGGGGGGTGATCCCTGTCTCGACGACTGGTATGGTGTGACTTGTGATGCAATGAGTAATACCGATGTGATCGGGGTCTCTTTGTACTCCAACAATCTGGTAGGAGATATCGGGGCACTTGACTTAGCCGGTCTGGCGCATCTGGGTACTCTTAATCTCAGCTACAACCAGATTACCGGGGATATTGCCGATCTCGACCTCTCCTCCAATATAGACTTCACTCGCCTCAACCTGAATGGGAACCAGATTAGAGGAGATATTGCGGCTTTCGATGTCAGCCAGAATCCCAGACTGTTCGAAGTCCAGCTGTATGGGAACCGGATTGGCGGGAATATTGCTGACCTCAACCTCGACCACAATCCATCCCTATGGTACTTCGATTTGAGTGAAAATGAGATTGGGGGAGACGTCGCTGACCTCGACATCACGACCAATCTCTCGCTGGCAGTTCTCCGTCTGATTGGCAACCAGATTGGGGGTGACATTGCCAACCTCGATATCGATCAGAACACTGCTCTGCGGAGGATCGACCTGAACAACAACCAGATCGGAGGGGACATTGCCACTCTCGATTTGTCCTACAATCTATCGCTGCAGGCACTCGAGCTGGGAGGCAACCAGATCAGAGGAGCCATTGGCGCTCTCGACATCACCCACAACACAGCTCTCACCACGCTCAATCTGGAGCAAAATCAGCTCGGCGGCAATATCGAGGATATGAACCTCACCCAAAACACAGTGCTTGAGTATCTTTGGTTGGCGCAGAACCAGATCGGGGGAGACATCGCCGGCCTTAATCTCACCCAGAATTCCGCTCTCTTCTCTCTCTTTCTGGAAGAGAACCAGATTGGGGGCGATGCGGCCTACTTTTCCCTTGCCAATCAAGCCAACCTGGTGTGGTTGCGGCTAAACGATAACCAGTTGTATGGTACTGTCCCCGACCTGACATCAACGCATGTCGATGAGCCCAGCATGGGCGATCTCCGGCTGTGCGGTGGCGCAAATGTCATCAACTCCTCCGGTACCCCGGCCATCGATACATTTGCCGAGACCTATGACCATACCGGCTGGACGGCTGCCAATGGTTGCGGAAATACCACACCGCTGGCTGTCACGGCCGCCTGTAATGGAGCAGACCTGGCTGTGACCATCACAGCAGGTGACAACCCGTTTAATATCACCGGCGCCGGGCCTGGCTTGCCGCGGAACGGTGTGGGGATCGGCACGACCACTCTGGCTGGCCCCGGTAGCTGGACGGGGCTCGTCGTCGCGGAGACTGCGGGCAACTTGGAGCAGGTCCGGCTAGGTGATATTGCCTGCACGCAGCAGCCTGTCCCCATCACCATGCCTGGTGGTGTCAACCTGACAGTGCTCGACCCGGCTCTTAGCAAGAGTGGCTCGCCGTTGAACGCCAAGATTGGTGAGCAAGTAACCTATACCATCATAGTTGGCAATCCGCACAACCAGCCCATCAACAATGTTGTCGTCACCGACCCCATCCCGTCGATCTTTGATGTCGTGGATGTGGCGACCAGCCGGGGGACATCGTCGGTGAGCGGGCAGGTGGTCACGGTGAGTATCGGCACATTGCAGTCCGGCGAGCAGGCCACCATCACCATCATCGTACAGGGTAATGCAACGGCCCAGCCGGGGCGGATTTGCAACACAGCCGCCGCCGGCAATACCCGCGCTGAGGGCTGCGTGACGCTGATGCCCACCCAGCTGCCTGCGACCGGCGGTAGACCGGTACAGGCTGTGCCGCTCCCGTGGATCGCTACCGGCGTCGGGGTGGTGGTCATTGGCGGATTGGCGCTCCGGCGCATTCGGGTTCGCCGCAAGGACGAGGTTGAGATAGGCGATGTCCTGGCCTGCAACACCAAGGAGAAGAATGAATATGTTTAAGTTTTCTAGCAGCAGACTATCTTGCTTTGTTCGTGGGGCGGTAGTAACTGTACTGCTTGTGTTTTTCATGCTGGCAGTTTTAACCAGCGCAACACCCGTTCAGGCGCATCCTCTTGGTGCCACAGCTGCCGAGATTGCCTCGCTGACGAGCCTGTACAATGCCCTGGGTGGCCCAGGCTGGACGAACAACAGCAACTGGCTGGTGGGCGATCCCTGCATCAATGCCTGGCATGGTCTGACCTGTGACGGAGCCAACACGAATGTGCTCGAAATATATCTTTATGGTAATCATCTGGCAGGAGACATCGGTTTGGCCGATCTGTCCGGCTTGGTGAATTTAACAAACCTCAATCTGAGCGATAACCAGATCGTTGGAGACATTGCCGATCTCCACCTCGATCAAAACACCAACCTGCGGTTGCTTGGTCTGGGCCGTAACCGGATCGGGGGCGATATCGCTAACCTCGACATCGACCAAAACCTTGCCCTGCTGGATCTTGTTTTGGGCGGCAACCCGATTGTTGGGAACATTGCTGATCCTGATCTCCATCAAAACACTTCTCTGCAAAGGCTCGATCTGCGTGGCACCCAGATCGGAGGAGACATCGCCGGTCTTAATCTCGATCAGAACAGTGCGCTATTGGATCTCTGGCTGGACAATAACCAGATCGGGGGCAATATCGCCGGCCTCGATCTCGATCAAAACAGCGCTCTACAGAGGATCGGCCTTGGCCGTAATCAAATCGGTGGAAACATTGCTGACCTCGACCTCAGTCAACAAACAGCTCTAGAGTATCTTGTGCTGTCACACAACCGGATCGGGGGAAACATCGCTGACCTCGATCTGACTAACAATATCATTCTGGCAACACTCGTACTGGGAGAGAACCAGATTGGGGGAAACATCGAGAATCTGGATATCACTCACAACACTGCTCTTGAGGATATCTACCTGGAGCGCAACCAGATCGGCGGAAACATCGCTGGTCTCAACCTCAGTAACAATATCGCCCTACTAGGTCTCTATGTCGCCAGCAATGCTATCGGAGGAGATGCCGCTGCTCTCAACCTTACCAACAATATTGCTCTCAGAGTGCTTGATCTGGAACATAATCAGATTGGTGGGAATATCGATGGGCTTAACCTCTCTCGAAACATCACTCTTGACAATCTCCTCCTGGCGCACAATCAGATTGGGGGAGATATCTCTGGTTTAGACCTCACCAACAACGCCGCTTTAGTGCGGATCACCCTGTACAACAACCAGATTGGCGGCGATCTGGCCGGCTTTGATCTCTCTCATAACATCCACCTGTGGATGCTTCGGCTGAGTAACAACCGTTTTGATGGGACTGTCCCCGATTTGACAGCGACAGGCCTGGATGATGATCCGCACTACGCCAGTCTCTGGCTATGTGGAGGGGCGAATATCGTCCGGCCGTCCGGCAATCCGGCCATCGACATATTTGCTGAGACCTATGACGAATTCAACTGGACAGCCGCCTATGGCTGTGTCAATCCCCTGAGAGTCTCGGCGGTCTGTAATGGGACAGACCTGGCAGTGAATATCACAGAAGGAAACAACCCATTCAATATCACAGGAACCGGATCTGGATTGCCACAAACCGGTGTGGGTCTCGGCGCGACCACGCTGGTGGGCCCCGGTAGCTGGACAGGCATCACCATCGTAGAGACAACCGGCGATATGGAGCAGCGGCAATTGGGCGATTTCACCTGCCCGGCTCCTGCCCGGTTGGCCGCCACAGCCACCTGCCAGGGGGCCAACCTGCAGATAGCCGTCACTGGCGGCGATGCGCCGCTTAACATCACCGGCACTGGGCCAGGTTTGCCGCGGAATAGCGCGGGGATCGGCACGACTACCGTGGCCGGTCCTGGCAACTGGACGGGGCTTGTCATCGCGGAGACTGCGGGCGACCTTGAGCAGCTCTCGCTGGGCGATATTGCCTGCACGCAGCAGCCTGTCCCTATCATTATGCCTGGTGGTGGCGACCTGGCGGTATTCGACCCGGCTCTCAGCAAGAGTGGCTCGCCGCTGAGCGCCAAGATTGGCGAACAGGTGACCTACAACCTGGTGGTCAGTAATCCACACAGCCAGGCCATCAACAATGTCATTGTCACCGACCCCATCCCGCCGATCTTTGATGTCGTGGATGTGGCGACCAGCCGGGGAACATCATCGGTGAGCGGGCAGGTGGTCACGGTGAGTATCGGCACACTGCAGCCCGGCGAGCAGGTCACCATCGCCATCATTGTGCAGGGCAATGCGACAGCCCAGCCGGGGCAGGTCTGTAACGTGGCTACCGCCGGTAACACTCGCGCCGAGGGTTGTGTGACGTTGATGCCCACTCAGCTGCCTGCGACCGGCGGAAGACCGGTGCAGGCTGTGCCGCTCCTGTGGATTGCCACCGGCGTTGGTGTGATGGTGATGGGTTGGACGGCATCGCGGCGCATCCGAGGTGATTACGCGCGAGGAGCAGAGCATATAGATACAGATCTGCCGGGCCAAATAAGGAGAATGCCGATGGTTAAGGCTTCGGTTCGTAGATTAGACTGTATCGGCAATAGACATGCTGTGCGTATATTTTATACGCAATCCCGGTATTTCCGATAAAGTCTATTATGTTATTTCGTTATGTTCCCTAAATGTGAGTGAGGAGTGGGGTCAAAATTCTGACCACGCTATTCTCGCGTGCCACTTTTCGCATTGAACCAATAGCTTATGACGCGGTAATCAGGGCTGTTCGGGAACTCTTTCCACTCGTTGCTCATGCCTTGTTGGTTTTTTGTGAGGGGTATAAATGCTAGAGCTTGCTTTGTTGGGCCCTCCACACATCAGCCTGGACGGAAACCCGATCACCGGCTTCGCGTCCAGGAAGACCCTGCTTCTGCTCTGTTATCTGGCGCTGGAAGGGGAGCATTCTCATACTCGTATAAAACTGGCCGGCATGTTATGGGGGGAGTCCCCAGAGCGTCGCAGCAGAGCAAACCTGTCCGATGCACTGTATAACATCCAACAGATACTCCCAGGGTGTCTATCCATCACTCATAATGGTGTTGCGCTTGATGCCAACTATCCCCACCAGATAGATGTCAACAAGCTGTGCCGGATCGTTGAGCAACTAGATGCCGATGTTGCCCAACTGGAAGAGGCGGTCTCTCTGGTTCGGGGCGATTTCCTGGAAGGATTGTATGCTGATGACTCGCCTGAGATAGAAGACTGGCTGGGCTATGAGCGGGAGCGCTGCCGGCGATTGCAGTTTGCCGCGCTCGACAGATTGGCCGACCACTACGAGCATCACAGCCAATGGAAGCAGAGCGAGGATATCATGCGGCGCCTGCTGCGTGTCGAGCCCTGGCACGAAGCCGCCCAGCGCCGGCTGATGCTGGCGCTGGGCCGGCAAGGAGAATACGCTACGGCGCTGGCGCAATACGAGACCTGCTGCCAGTACCTTGAGAAGGAGCTGGGTGCGGCACCAGAACCCGAGACTACTGCCCTGTATGAGCACATCCGGCGGGCAAGCGTGAGCAGACAGCGCAGACTGCCGCTTGCCCTGAGCGTGTTCGTGGGTCGCGAGTCGGAGCTGAGCTGCCTGGGCGAATGGATGGGCAACCCGGACTGTCGCCTGATCACCCTGGTGGGGTCTGGGGGTATGGGTAAGACGCGCCTGGCCCAGGAGCTTGCCACCCGATATAGGGAGAGGTTCTTCGACGGTCTATGCTATGTATCGCTGGGCCCCATCAACCAGCCCGAGTTCATTATCACGACGGTGGCTGAGGCTGCAGGCATCCGGATATCAGGCTCCTCATCGCCCCGTGAGCAGCTGATCGCCGCGCTGGCCGGGCAGGAGCTGCTGGTGCTGCTGGACAGCTTCGAGCATCTCATGGGCGGCGCCGACCTGGTCGCCGACATCCTGAGTGGCGCGCCACAGGTCAAGATCATCGCCACCTCACGTGAGAAGCTGGATCTGCAGGGGGAATGGGTATTTGTGGTTGATGGGTTGTCGATACCCCCTGAAGGCCTACAGGATGCCGCGAAATTGGAGAGTTACGATGCGGTGGCCTGTTTGGTGCAGCGTGCAAGACAACATCAGAGCGATTTCGCGCTGAAAGGAAAGGAGGGGGATATCGCCCGCTTATGCCGCCTCCTGGGCGGCTCGCCACTGGGCATCGAACTGGCAGTTGCATTGCTGCCAGTCCTTTCCTGTGCCCAGATCGTGGCAGAGGTAGAGCGGGGCCTGGATGTGCTGGTGTCTACCCGGCGCGATGTGCCGGAGCGCCATCGTAGCCTGCGGGCGGTCTTCGACCACTCCTGGCAGTTGCTGTCGGCGGAAGAGCGGCAGATTTTCCCTTGGCTGTCGGTCTTCCGGGGCGGCTTCACGGTGGAAGCCGCCAGTCAGATAACCGGTGCTGACCTGGCCATTCTAAGCCGCCTGGTGGCCAAGTCTTTGTTGCGGGTAACAGTGGGCAAAGAGGGCGCGCCGGCCCGCTTCGATATCCATGAGATTCTGCGACAGTATGCTCAGGAGATGTTGGATACCCAGCCGGAGGCACAGCAGCGGGTGCGGGTAGCCCACAGCACCTACTATGCCGGGGTGATGCAGCAGCAGGGGGAATGGTGGCGACAAGAAGAATACCGGAAGACATTGGCTATCATCAGTCAGGACATGGACAACATCAGAGCAGCCTGGCAGAGAGCGATAACCGACAGGAATACCCAGATCATTACTCAAGTTATGCATAGCCTGTACCGGTTTTATGATATGCGTGGCTGGTACCAGGAGCGTAGCGACCTGTTTGTTCTAGCATTGGAGAGCCTGCAAGCTCAAGCAATGCCAGACGAACAGCTGGCCTGGGGATATGTGGTAGCCTATCACGCCTGGAACCAGTTGTATCTTGGCAATCTGGTAGAGGCGCATCAGTTGGCTCAGCAGGCAGTTGATGTGTTACGTCGATTTGAGCCGGGCAAGCCGCTGGCCCATGCTCTCAACACCCTGGGTGTGATGCATCTCAATGCAGGGGATTATCCTATTGCCCGGGAGAGTATTCAAGAAAGCCTGGCCATCTATCGCGTATCGGGCAGTCGAGGCGAGTGTATATCTGCACTGCTCAATCTGGGTTATATCTGTATAGGCCTTGGAGATTACGAGACCGCCAGAAGCGTTCTTGAGAATGGTTTGGCACTTTGCTACGAAGAGGGTATTCGTGAGAGTATGGCCCGCTTCTTACATAACCTGGGCTATCTAAACTTGGCTATAGGAGACCTGACCGCTGCCCTATATTACTTTGAGCAGGCATTGCCATTGTGCGATGAAATGGAACTCTGGCATTTCAAGGGGATTATCCGGATCCAACTGGGTGTGGTGGGTGTTCGCCAGGGGCGATTTGAGCAGGCACTGGCAGATTGCCAGGCGGGAATGACGCTCCTCCGCCAGGTTCAAGCACTACAAGACCAGGCCTGGGGATGGATATGGCAGGGATTGGCCCATCATGGGCTGGGAGATGAGGTAGCTGCCTGCCGAGGCATTGCGGAGGGACTGGATATTGCTCTGAAAGTCCACACTGCCCCCCCCATCCTCGGGCTGTTGATGGGGGGAGCTATCTTGTTGCTCGGTAATGGCCGCCGGGCGGCAGGCATCGATTTCCTGATGCTGGTGGCCCGGAACCCCGCGACCGATTCAGGTGATCGAGCCTATGCGCTGGAACTGCTGGCTGGGCAGGGCATCACACTCCCCAAGGGAGAGGCATACCGGGAAGAACGCTCTCCCATCGAAATGGCGCGTGCTCTGTTGGTTGATCTCAGGGCCGTCTCCTCGGCCAGTGTTACCACGAAGGGATTGGTCATCCGTCCAATGAAGATCGAGCAAATCGGCCGATTGGTGTCGGCGGGTGAAACGAGCATATGACGGGGACATAGTCTCTATATTTTGTGTTTACACTGTCGTTTTGCTCGAGTTGAGTTTCCCTGGCATGGCAATACCTTCGCTGACTCCGTTATTCCCGCGAAATGCCTGCCCCCGCGGAAGCGTGGGGCGGGAATCCACCTATCGCGCTCGACGACTCCTACTGACACAGAAATGACACTGGGGCATATCATTTGGCGACTATGTCATGACGGGTACGAGGGATCGGAAATATCGTTGGTACACCACAGGAGTAGCAACAGTAAAGCTCTGGGGCAGATATAGCATACCTGCCCCAGAGCCCTTGTGCTTAGCGACGGTTGGTTGGAAAACCGCCCCTAGAACAACCGCTTTTACTTAGCCGCGCAGAAACCGATATCGTGCGAGCTCTCACCGGGCTGAAGAATATTGTTCCAACTGACTCCCTCAGCCGTTATCGTGTTCCCGCTCTGGGACCAGATAACATTCCACATGTTGTTGACAGTGCCAACAACCGGGAAGCTAACTGTCCAATCGACTGGTGTAGAGCCTGTATTGGTAACGGTTACATTGGCGCAGTACCCGGTATTCCAGTCGCTCTGGGTAGTGACCGAGACGGTGACCCCACCAGGGCCGGGTGTCGGGGGAACACTGCCGGATCGGTTAGCACAGAAGCCAATGCTATGCGTGCTCTCGCCGGCCTGGAGAACGTTATTCCAACCTACCCCCTCGGCCGTGACACGGTTCCCACTCTGTGACCAGACGACATTCCAGAAGTCATAGATGGCGCCTTCGACATCGAATGCAACCTGCCAGTCTACGGGATCGGCGGTGTTGTTAGTGATGGTGACGTTGGAGCAGTAGCCGGTTCCCCAATCATTCTGTGGCGTTATCTGAACCAGTAGATCGTTGCCGCCTGAGCCACAATCGAGAACCAGATTGACGCCCGTGGCCGGGTTGCCGTCCGATACCGGCAGAGCTGGCGACTCGGCTGATGTACACCCTGTCTTCTCAGCCTGCACTTTGTACCACCCGTCGACCACATCCCAACGGTAGTAGCCGTTCACATCCGTCAGGTCCGGATTATCCCTGTTGTCAGGGCTCATGATCTCGCTGCCGTCAGGGACAGCACTAAACGCGCCGGGGTCCGGTTCCGGATCGGTTGATGGAACGCCGTCAGCGTACATCAGGGTCACTGTTGCGTTCTCAATGGGCTCACCGAGCGTGTTGACCACATGACCGCTGGGATCGATGTAGGCATTGATTGTCGTCGGGCTACCGCAATCAGGCGTAATGGTGATTGTTACATCGCCATGGCTGTAGTTGGGGTTGGCGGCGTTGAGATCGAGTGTAGGCCCAACTCGCGCGCCCCACATGTCGGTTGTGCCTTCAACATCCGGCACGATTTTCTTCAATGTACCCGTGATATCGGCAGTATCCGCCGAAGTATCGACGATGGTGTAAGCCACTGATGTTGCTTCACAGGTGGGCTTGTACGTGACCAGGAATTTTTGCTGCCAGTGCATGATAGGCTTCCCGCCGTCAACGCGACCGGTATCGATGCTGACATCTGTGTTTGGCTTGACGCTGAACTCCGATACCTTAAGACCAGTGCCCTTGCCCCAAACTTCAAAGCCGGCCTGAACCGAGGTGAGCCACCAGCTGTCCGCGACGCACGCGTTCCCGGCTGTGGGCGTCCCACGGACTTCCGAAGGACAGTCATAGTTCTTGGCATCCTGAATGAACTTATTAGCGTCGAAATTGGTCATTGCATTGACGCCAGGTTTTCCGCTACTATCCCCATCATCCACTCTGACATAAGAGATGACATTCCAGGCGGGATAATCGGGATCGCCTTCTGCCTGTAGCCGCGCAGCCCACACATCCCAGGAACCAGGAATACTCGCCACGGTTACTCCTGTGGCGACCTGTGTCCCGGCGGGGGTGATTGGGTCGT
Organism: Anaerolineae bacterium; assembly: GCA_016928235.1. Lineage (GTDB taxonomy): Bacteria > Chloroflexota > Anaerolineae > Aggregatilineales > UBA3940 > JAFGMS01. The sequence goes on from JAFGLD010000231.1 coordinate 12,723, forward strand.
TGTTATACCCACTATAGTTCATCCAGATCATGATCTCAGCGCCGTCGTTCTGGCCAATCTGTGCGAACTTCGGGTTTGCGGTGCCATCGGCATTCTTGTATTTCAAGAGAGCACCCGGGAAACTGGGCATGATTGGCCAACCGACCCAGTTACCGTATACTTCTTCGTGCGTTGGTGTACTCCAGTTTGTTGTATGATACCACCCGGATTGAATGGTACGCTCCCCTTTGTCCAGCCAGATATCGAAGGCCGCGTTCCACACGGCGGTGCTATTGGCCGCATCACCGGTCACTTCGATTTCGTAAGTGGAATACAGGTCTTTGATCTTACTGACCTGGATGGGATAAGGCATGCCGGCATCCTTTGCGCCATAATCACCATTATCCCATGTGCACTGGCCCCAGTGGCAGCCCTGGAAGAAATCGGGGTAGGCAGCCGGAGCATGGCTGGGATTATTGGGACTCCATTCCCATGTTGTGCCGTTCCAGTGGACGACGGAAGCCGACGTGCTCCAATCGAGCGAGATGCCAGAGAGTTCATCATGCCAGTCAGTGATCTCGAGGGTCATGGCTTCCGTCGCGCTTGGTCTGCCGTCCTTGACAACCGCTGATATCGATCCGAGGGAGCCTGGATTCCAGTGGTTGATCGCGGCGTGGTAAGCGTCGGCGGGATCACCAACTGCAACGGTGCCATACGCGCTCTCCCACGGCCAGCTACCGTCAACATCACCGGCCGTTGTTACGAATGTCCCGTCCAAAGCAAAGACAGCCTGCATGGTTGCTGCCAGCAGCACAACTAAAATACTCACAGTTGCTACAGCTAACCATTTTCTTCTCATGATACTTGTCATGATATTTTTGTTCTCCTCATTGATGTTCTCTTGATTGACTGTTTCTTGTTTTCGAGACGTTTACAGCACAAGTTGAGCGGTTTCTCCTTTCATGTTGTATATTCCAACCGAGCCGGGCACACCTATACCAGGCAACAGTGCCTGGAAAATAGGAAAAAGGAGCAAGAGCTACCGGTTGGTAGCTTGTTGCTTCCGGGTTGTGTTAGTTCTAAACAATGACCGATGGAGATGTGACTTCAATGATTTACTCCTGGAGCATTGGCAGAGCGCAGGCTATTGTTTGTCTTACTATTGCCTTGACTATAATATCTCTAGTGAAAGGTAATGGATCGTCAATTGCCTATCACCAAGCAGTCAACAATCCATCAAATGATGGCAGGGCTACTTCCGCGTGGTTGTTTGTTGGCGAAGATTGCCGGTGGGATATACTAAAAACGCAATAGCGCATAACTTGCTATGCATACACATCCCGCTAAAGCGGGAATCCACTGGCGCGATTATGACAGCATTGATCAGGAGCTATTCGCGCAAGAACCCGGTAGGAACATAGCGAGTTTTGCGGTACTGCCTGAAAACGCAATATCGGCACACAACGGGAATTTTTAATGCTGCCAACTTCGAAGCTACAAGAATCTGCCAATCCTTCTACAGCAATCTGGGATATGAAGCATGTTAAGGCGATGCTTGGATTGCCCCGGTTTCCGTTGCGTTTCATACAAGAAGAACCCTGGCGAAGCTGGATCGATCAGCGAGGAGGGCTGGCAACCGTTCGGAAATCCCTTCTAACAGCCTGTGTTTCTGCTGCTCAGCAAGAACTGCTCCAGGTTGTTCTGGATAATCCGGGAGTGCCCACACAGTACTATACAGATCGTCTCAATATCAGCTCTAGCACCTTTTTTAGACAGACTATTGAGCTGGCGCACATCCTGATCTCATATCTTAATTCCTGGGTCTTAGAGCCATCTGTGCCTGACTCTGCCTGGGCTACTAACCTGCCCTCTTTACTAACCTCCCTGATCGGTGTAGAGGAGCTATTGAAGACAGCGTCTTCAACTCTGACGCAGCCGGATGTGCGCCTTTTAACCGTCACCGGCCCTGGTGGGGTCGGCAAAACCCATTTTGCGATCCAACTGGCATCTCAAGTTGCCGAAACCTTCAGGGATGGCGTGTTCTTTGTCCCGCTTGCTTCGGTCAATGATGCAGATCTCCTACTGTCTGAGATTGTGCGGGTGCTTGGGATTGAGGATTGCAAGAATCAATCTATGCTGGATATTGTCAAGCACTACCTGTATGGGCGAAATCTGCTGCTCTTGCTGGATAGCTTCGAGCATCTTAACAGCGCGGCGCCATTGGTAGCAGAGTTATTGTGGCGGGCGCCGGAAATGAAGATCATCGTTACCAGCCGGGAGCGGTTGCACTTGTCCGGTGAACATTGTTGCGAGATTCCTTTGCTGGCTGTGCCAGACCTTCAACAATTACCTCCATGGGAACAACTCGATCACTATCATGCGGTACGTCTGTTTGTTGAGCGAGCCCGGGCTGTTCGTACCGATTTTAGACTGACCAGTGAAAATGCTGCTGTGGTGGCCGAGATTTGCCATCGCCTGGATGGCCTGCCGTTGGCGATTGAACTGGCAGCGGCCCGGAGCGAGTCGTTTCCTCCTGAACAAATAGGGTCACAGATAAAGGAAGGGCTCGATTTTCTAAAGGGGGAGCTTCGCGATAAAGATAGCCGGCACTGGACGCTGTGGAATACCATTGACTGGAGTTATGCATTGCTGTCCGAAGCGGAGAAGACCCTCTTCAGAAGATTGGCAATTTTTGTTGATGGGTGCAGCTTGCCGGCTATCCGGGCGGTGTGCGCAATAGATGATCCTGGGATATACATAGAGAATCTGGTGAATAAGAGTCTGGTGCAATTCTTAGGGACAGATGTAGCCGGCATGCCACGCTTTCAGATGCTGCAGACTATTCATCAGTATGCCAGCCGGCAATTGGAGGTTGATGAGGGAAGAAACGAGATTCAGAGACGCTATGTCGCGTATTATCTGGGGATGCTGGAAGAGGGTGAGAAGTTTCCGCGCTCATCTCCGGTCAAGATATCGCTTCTTGTCAAGCAGGAGTATAATAACCTGCGCGTTGTGATCGATGATGTGTTGTCCAAAGACCTGGAGATAGCTCTTCGGCTGGTTGCCGGCATTTTGCATTTCTGTAACGCGCTCAGCTTGTTAAATGATGGTCGACAATGGTCAAATCTGGTGCTATCACGAACGCGGCACATCAAAATTCCGGCGCGGGTCAAAGTCCTTCAAGGCGCCGGTTGGTTAGCGATCAGCCAGAATGATTATGTCTGGGGAGAGACATGCTTCCAAGAGGCCCTGGCTCTGGCGCAAGAGTTGGGGGATAAGTACCTGATTGGTATAGCGCTTCAAGGTGTTGGGGAGATATTAAGGAGTAAACAGGAGTACAAGCAGGCCAGAGATGCGTTTGATGAAAGCCTGGTCCTGTTTCGGGAGATAGGCGACACTGTGCAAATTGCCTGGACTCTTACACACCTGGGGCGCATGACCTGGCATCAGGCCGATACTTTCCAGGCGCGCTTCTTGCTGGAAGAGGCCGTGGCGTTATTCCAGACAGTAGAGTTACGATGGGGGTTGTCTATTGCTCTTGAGCGTCTGGGGCGGGTCATGCTGGACTTGGGTGAATACAGGCAAGCACAGATTTATCTTGAGGAAGCCTTGAGCATCCTGGAAGAGTACGGAACCCGATGGCATATGGCTTGGGTGCTGAGTGCCCTTGGGCGGGTCATGTTGGCCCAGGAGAAGCCCAATCTTGCCTGTGAACTTCTACACAGAAGTCTCAAGTTACATTGCGATGTAGAGAACGAATGGGGTGTTATTGCCACTCTGATGGAGTTTGCCAACCTGTTTCTGGCGCGGAATGACTGTGAGGCTGCTGTACAAATGAGTGGGGCAGTGTATGCCCAGCTTGGAAAGTTTGAAACGGCTCTGTTTTCAGAAACGATTCAGGTATTGAAGGATATGGAAGTCAGGATTTTGCCTGTTGCCCGGTCACTCCTGGACGAAACAACCTATCAGCGTGTCTGGGAACAGGGAACAGCTATGAGCTTAGATGAGATCATGGCTGACCTGAAACAGGTTTATGACGAGCAAGACAAAGTGTTTCAAATTTCTTGATGCTCTATGTGAAATGGAAGTCTGCGAATAGATGTGAGCGATGGGCAATCAAGATGTGTAATACGTGATGGATAAAGAACCACGAATAGCCACAATGGCGATTGGTTTACCAACAAAACTGTGCACTCTTCACGCATCGCCTGTCACCTGACTCTGCACGATCTCGACTTTGCGCATCGACAATTCTATACACAGCGATTGGATTTCTGCTCTACGACCACGCCCTTACAGAAGCAGGGGCGGGCTCGACAGGTGGGGTGTGGGAGAGACAAGGTGGCGCGTCGAGTGGATTCCCGCGAAAGCGGGAATGACAGCATTGCTCAGGCGCTATTCATACAAGGATCTGGCAGAAACATAGCAAGTTCTGTGGTACTGCCATTTTTACAATGTTGGCTACACTTGAGGAATGAGGAGACATAACAAAAGAACGCTTTGAAGAAAGCGTTCGATCAAATCAGGTTATGGGCCGCGGTGTTTGTTACTCTGGACTGTCGTCCATCATCCCAGCACCACAAGTGCCCTGAATTTGTACACTTGCTTTCTGTGATGATGAACTATGCCAATGCATCCGATGGTAAGCTTCACCGGCATTGATGCCTTGAGCAATACGCCAACATGATATCAGCGCGAGAGGGAAATTTCAGATGCTGTCTACTTCGGATTTGCAAGAGCGTGTTAGCCCATCCGGCGAAATATGGGATGTGAAGCATTTCAAGGCATTGCTTGGTTTGCCTCGATTTCCTTTGCGATTCTTGCAAGAGGAACCCTGGCAGAGCTGGATCGAGCAGCGGGGCGGGCTTGGAGCAGTTCGGGGGTATCTGCTGACAGATTGCAACCTCTCCCCGGATCAGCAAGAACTGCTGCAAATTGTCTTTGATGATCCAGGTGCTCCTACACAATACTATTCTGATCGACTGAATATCAGCCCCAGCACTTTCTTTAGACAGATCATTGCTCTGGCTCATATTGTGATCTCTTATCTGAATGCCTGGGAGCTAAGACAACCTCTAAGTGGCCGCGCCGGAACCACTAACCTGCCGGCTCTGTTGAATCCTCTGATCGGGGTAGACGAGTTGTTGAAATCGGCATTCGCAACGTTGAAGCAGCCTGATGTGCGTCTGCTGACCATTACCGGCCCTGGTGGTGTTGGCAAAACCCATTTTGCCATCCATCTGGCTATTCAACTCTCGGACGGTTTCAAAGATGGCGCATACCTTGTTTCGCTTGCCTCGGTGAACGATGGGGTGCTTCTGTTGTCTGAAGTGATGCGGGTACTCAGAGTAGAGGGTTACAAAAATCAACCCTCGATGGAAGCCCTCAAAGCCTATTTGCGTGAACGGACCGTGTTGCTGCTGCTGGACAGTTTCGATCATTTGAGCGATGTGGCGCCAACGGTGGTCGAGCTTCTCTGGCAGGCGCCGGGCCTGAAGATTATTGTTACCAGCCGGGAAATGTTGCGTTTGTCCGGCGAACATCGTTTCAGGTTGCCCTTATTAGCTGTCCCGGATCTTGAGCATCTGCCCCGGTTAGAACAATTAGAGCAATATCCCTCGATCCGGTTATTCATCGAACGGGCTCGGGCCGTTCAGCCCAGTTTCGAGTTGACAGAAGAGAATGCCACTGCGGTAGCGGAGATTTGCTGTCGCCTGGATGGGCTGCCGTTGGCAATCGAGTTAGCGGCCGCGCGAAGCGAGTTGTTTCCTCCCCAACAAATGCTGCGCCAGATGCAGCATCGCCTGGAGTTCCTGAAGAGCAGCCTGCGAGATAAGGAGATACGGCATCAAACCCTGAGGAATACCATTGACTGGAGCTATACACTGCTGGACGAGGAGGAAAGAAAGATTTTTAGAAGGTTGGCGATTTTTGCTCACGAGTGGAGCCTGGAAGCCGCTCAAGTAGTATGCGATGTAGCAGATGCCGAGACACACCTGGAAGCCTTGGTTCGCAAGAGTCTGGTGCAGTGTTTGGGTGTGGATGAGATGGGTAGTGTATGGTTTCAGATGTTACAGACCATTCATGATTACGCGAGCCGGCAGATGGAAGACAATGGCGAAACGCAAACACTACAGCGACGACATGCAGCATACTACATATCATTGTTGAAGGAGGCCAGGGAACATTCATTCACGCCACGGCTGAAAGAGTGGACATCTCGCATCAAACAGGAACATAACAATATCCGGATTGCTCTGACATGGGCGTTGGCTGAGGAACCCGAGACGGCGCTTCAAATGATCGAGCACATTTGGAACTTCTGGGAGATTCTGAATCTCTTGAGCGAAGGATTGCACTGGGCGGAGCGGGCGCTGTCACAAACGCGACACCTTAAAACGCCTACCCGAGCTAGAGTACTCCAGGGGACCGGTTGGTTGGCACTTCCCCAACATCGACACGAGCAGGCTGAGGCGTACTTTAGTGAGGCTCTGTTGCTGGCAAGGGAGTTAGGAGATACCTATCTGCTTGCCTCAGCACTCCAGGGCACAGGAGAAATCTTGAGGAGCAAAAGAGATTACGAGCAGGCCAGAGCCATGTATGAAGAGAGTCTGCACTTGTCTCGAGAGTTGGGTGATAAGTCACTGGCGGCCTGGGCGCTTGATCACCTGGGCTATCTGGCCTGGCGCCGATCTGAAGCTGCCCAGGCGCGCGTTTTATTAGAAGAAGCACTGGCATTATTTGAGGAGATGGGGTATCAGTGGGGAGTTTGCATAGCCCTCGATCATCTTGGACGCGCATTGTTGGACATGGGGGAATACAAACAAGCCCAGGCCTGTCTGGAAAGATCTCTGCCGCTTCTTAAGGAATATGGAACGCGATGGCACTTCGCTTGGACTCTCAGTGCTCTGGGGTGGGTTATGCTGGCCCAGGGTGACTATGAGCGTGCCGGCGTGTTGTACCAGAGAAGTTTGAGCTTGCACCGCGATGTGGAAAACCCATGGGGCGTCATGATCTCCTTGATGGATTTTTCTAACCTGTTTATTGCGCAGGCCAATTATGTCGATGCTGTCCGGTTAAGCAGCGCCGTTTATGCGCGCCTTGGCGAGTTTGAGGCTACCATGCTTTCAGAGACAGCCCAGCTCAAGAGAGATATGGAGGTCAAAATCTGGCCTGTGGCGAAAGAGCATCTCGATGAGGAAACCTATCATCGAGCCTGGGCGGAAGGCCAAATTGCTCAGATGGAAGACCTGATCGCGGAGTTGAAAGAACGCAAGTTTGTGAACGACAGAGAATCTCCGGATGAAGCAATCGGGTAACCCGGCCAAAGAGAAGTGGGCGTGAGCGGGTAAATAGCTTCTTTGAGAGACCGACCAACCTTTAGCCTTGGCCTTGTAAGGTCGACTAAGGTTTACAAATAAAACCAGGGTTGCCATGGCAACCCTGGTTTTGATTTTGTGCTTAGCAAAGGTACTTGATCAGCCGCCCTTCACAACACGATTCTTCTACTTAGCCGCGCAGAAGCCAATGCTATGGGAGCTTTCGCCCGGCTGAAGGATATCATTCCAATTGACACCTTCAGCGGTGGCCTGGTTTCCACTTTGAGACCAGACGGCATTCCAGAAGTTGTTGATCGTGCCAACAACTGGGAAGGTTACTTTCCAATTCACCGGCTCTGACGAGTTGTTGGTGACTGTCACATTGGCGCAGTAGCCGGTGTTCCAGTCGCTTTGGGTGGTTACCGTGACAGTAACATCACCGGGGCCAGGACCAGGACCGGGGCCACCACCATTGCGATTAGCACAGAAACCGATATCGTGGGTGGTCTCGTTGGGCTGGAGAACGTTGTTCCAATCTACGCCTTCAGCGGTTACCGAGCTTCCATCTTGTGACCACACGACGTTCCAGAAGTCGTAGATGGTGCCCTCGACATCAAAGTTGACCGTCCAATCGATCGGCTCAGAGCCATTGTTGGTGATGTACACATTGGAGCAATAGCCGGTACCCCAATCATTCCAGGGAGGCGTGACCTGAACCAATAGGTCGTCGTTGCCTCCCTCACCACAGTCGAGAACCAGATTGACGTTGGTGGCCGGTTGGCCTTCCGATACCGGTAGGGCGGGCGACTCGGCCGAGGTACAACCCTCTTTCTCGGCTTTTACCTTATACCATCCGTCTGCGACATCCCAACGATAGTAGCCGATTTCATCGGTGTAATCGGGGTTGTCCCGGTTGGCCGGGCTCATGATCTCGCTGCCGTTGGGAACCATTGTGAAGGCGCCGGCAGCAGGCTCCGGATCGGTTGATGCAACATCAGGCGCATACTGGAGGGTCACTTTAGCTCCCTCGATGGGCTCACCCAATGTGTTGACCA
>JAFGLD010000232.1 GCA_016928235.1 Anaerolineae bacterium
CCTGGCATGGCAATACCTTTGCCAACCCCGTCATTCCCGCGAAAGCGGGAATCCACCTATCGCGCTTGACGACTCTTACTGACACAGAAAGGACACTTGAGCTCATCATTGGGTGCCTATGTCCAAAAAACTTGATCATCGCGTATTAGCTATGAACTAATCACTACCGTTCCGAAATCCATCCCACACTTCGAGTGCGGGCTTGGGGGTACCATCGATGTCACATAAACCTACCGATGTGAACATGCCGAGCGTGTTGACGTCACCGCCCCGGCCATGTTGTCTCATCACGCCCGCGTACGAGTCCAGGTTGATGTCAGTCAATATCAGGTAGATCCAGAAGGTCATCCGGTCGCCGTCGATCTGGTCGTGGATGGCGTTCACGTAATCGACCTGGTCTTGTGGCGTACCAGGGGCCGGCCCCGCCGGGCGCGAGCTGAACCCACCCTCAGCGACGGCCAACGGCTTTAAGGTGCGCGTGAGAAGTGGGCTGTAGTAATCTTCCGGGATATCAGCTCCGCTTCCGAAGACCACAAACGGGTATGAGGAGATCACCCACACATCCAACTCTGGTTCGAAGTCTTCCATCTGGCCCCAGTTGGGCTCGTAGGGCTCACCCTGCGCCAGGCCTGGTATCAGGTTATTGAGCTCCTCCCACTGGAAAGTGACAAAGATTTGTGTATCGGGCGCTTCAGCTTTGACCAACTGGTAGACTTCATGGTACAGGCTCTGGTAATTGGGAAAATCTGCCGGGTAGCTGTCGGCATACGTGTTGATCTCCGACCCCAGGCCCAGGTAGCGCGGATGGAACTCGCGTACGATGCGCAGAGTGTAATTGGTGAAGGCCGCACGCACTTTGGGGTTGGCGAAGCTGGCCTCCCAGCCGAAAGGCAGCCCCAGGAACTCGCTCCGGTCCAGCCCGTTGAGCGGGTCGACGACAAAGATCACCTCCAGCCCATTCTGATGCGCCAGCACGTACTGGTTGTGGATGTCGGTAATGGGTGATGGCTGTGCCTCGGTCTCAGGCTGCGCATTGGCGCTATCGACAAAATCCTTCCAGGGGATGTTTTGCTGGAGCAGCACCACATCGCCGTGCTCGCTGATGGCTTCGTAGGTCGCCACGACACTCTCGACGCTTATTTCAGGCGGCGACGAGAAGAAGCCGTACAGCGTCCGTCCGAGGTCGTAGGGGGATCTCTCCAGTGTAGGGATGGGGATGGGCGTGCCGGTAGGCGCTCCCCCACAGGCTAGAGCAGCAACGAACAGCGCAGACAGAACTGCAAGTAGTTTGTGGTTCATCTCTGTACCTCGTGCCCGTTATGTAGCAGGCGAGCATTTCCCAGCCCCCACAATACCAACACTACCATCAGCAAGATGATTGTTACCGGTGCAGAGAAAGGCAGACTGTAATCGGGCAAATCCGGCAAACGGATGTCAACATCCGGGATGCTAAAGGAAACCTTACCTGCCAGATCGATCCAGGCTCGTGCCAATGGACGTATATCTACCTTAGAACGGACAACGTTCAGCATGACCTGGCCGATGACGCCAAGAAGCCCCATGGCTACCCCGGCCTGGATGGCCAGGGCCAGCTTCCGGCCCATGGACAGTGCCGGCCCAGGCAGGCGGTCGAGGAAGCCGGGGGTCAGGTCGTGAGCCAACGATTTTTCTTCAAGCAGGCTGAGACTGTAGAACACCACTCGCAGCTCGTCGAGCCTGGAGCAGCACTCCTGACAGGTATCCAGATGTGCCTCGACGGAGCGGCAAGCGTCCGGCTCCAGTAGCCCATCGAGATATTCATTGAGCAGTGCTTCATCGATATGTTTCATATTTGATGGTTCATATTTGATAGTTGACATTTGACTGCCGCTCCCCAAACATGATGCGTAAAACGTAAATCTTGTGAAACATGAAATACCACGCGCCAATGCCTCAACGTATAAACACTCATGGAATGGGCTCCAGTTTGAGGTCTCTCAGCTTCTCCGCCAGCAGTCTACGGGCGCGGAAGAGATCGGACTTAATGTCGCTGAGTGGCCGGCCAAGAGCATTGGCGATCTCCTCGTAGGATAACTCCTGGAAGTGACGCAGCTCGATAACAGCACGGTAGCGCGGAGGGAGGCATAACAGCTCGGCCCGGATGCGATCTTGTAAGTCATGCTGTTCAACCTGCGCCTGCGGTCCAGGGTGCGGATCGAGCGGCTGGATCACATCCTCATCCAGCGATTGAGCCTGGGCAACATTCCTTCTCAGGCGCTGAAGGCAGACATTAACGGCAATCCGCTTGAGCCAGGGACCGGGCGGCTGGTCGGGTCTATAGGTGTGGCGGAACTGGTAGGCACGCAAGAAAGTCTCCTGAGCAGCATCTTCAGCATCTTGTAAGTTGCCGAGCAACCGGTAGGCAACATTATAGACAGCCATCTGGCTCTGTTGGATCAGCTCTACAAAAGCGGTACGTTCGTCTGCATTGATCATTTCTATCTATAAATATCACGATCTGGGGAAAAAGTTGCAGACAGTGTGTCGATGCTCACTCGCTCGCTGCTTCCGGCTCATGATCGTGACGTGCATGATCGCAACCATACCCTTTCCCCAACTTTGGTATGATCTCAGCCATACCACTCTGCCTCTACACTGTCAGACAACCAATCAGCGACAAGTAAGATTCCATCATGATGTCAGAAGCTGGTTGCCGACCGCTAGAAAAAGAGGCTTCGACAATGAACGAATTACCAGTCTATCAAATCAAAGTCCAGGGGAAGCTCAATGAGGAGTGGACACAAGCGTTTGGGGGGATGGATGTCATCTACGAAGGCGCCCCCCCGCAGATCACCGTCTTCACCGGCCCCCTCGCCGATCAGAGCGCGCTGCACGGCGTCCTGGCGAGGGTGCACGACCTCGATCTGCCGTTGCTCTCGGTTGCCCGGATTGGGATAGGGGGCGATGGGGCCGGTATCACTCCGGCACAAATTGCTCAGCCGCTGCGGGCATTGTACACGCCGCGTTTGGCACAGACCGGATCGAACGGCCGGCTGATCGAGCTGCGCGACCTGGTAAAGATCTACCGCACGCCGGCCGGTGATTTCCCGGCGCTGCGTTCGATCAACCTGAGCGTCTCGCGCGGCGAGTTCGTGGCCGTGGTGGGCAAATCAGGCAGCGGCAAGACGACGATGATCAACATGCTGACCGGCATCGACCGGCCTACATCAGGAGCGGTGCTGGTCGACGAGATCGATATCCACGCGCTGAACGAGAGCAAGATGTCCAGTTGGCGCGGACGCAACCTGGGTGTCGTGTTCCAGTTCTTTCAGCTCCTTCCCACGTTGACGCTGATCGAGAATGTCACCCTGCCGATGGATCTGTGCGGTGCCTACCCGCTCAGGGAGCGCCGCGCTCGTGCTCTGCGCCTGCTGGAGCTGGTCGATATCGCCGAGAACGCCGACAAACTTCCCTCGGAGATATCGGGCGGGCAACAGCAGCGTGCTGCCATCGCCCGCGCCCTGGCCAACGACCCACCTATCATCGCCGCCGACGAGCCCACCGGCAACCTCGACTTCAGAACCGCCGATGCCATTATCGCGCTGTTCCAGAACCTGGTCGACCAGGGCAAGACCATCCTGATGGTCACCCACGACAACGACCTGGCCAGCCGTGCTTCACGTATTGTCGAGCTGGCCGATGGGGAAATCATTAGAAGCTAAATGTTGAAACGTTAGAACGTCGAGGAAATAGCATGGAACTACCTACCCGCTGGATCAAGGTTTTCAAAGACATCTGGAGTAACAAGTCGCGTACCATGCTGGTCATCTTGTCGATTGCCGTTGGAGTGGCATCGGTGGGCATGACCATCAACGGCGGGCGTATTATTGAGCGTGACATGAATGTGCCTTACCGGGCAACCAACCCGTCGAGCACCACGCTGACCATCACACCCTTCGATGACCATCTGGTATGGGCCGTCGAGGCCACGCGCGAGATCGACCAGGCCGAGGCCCGGCGCGTCGAGATCGCCAGCGTAATCAGGGATGGCCGGCCGCCGATGGATATCGCCCTGAATGTTGTCCCCGATTACCAGAACGTGCGCATCAACACGTTCTCCATCGAGCAGGGGAACAGCGAGCCCGGCAAACGCGAGATCCTCCTGGAGCGGCAGGCCGCCGCCATGTTTGGCGTCTCGGTAGGCGATACCCTCACCATCGGCCTGCCCAACATCAAACAAACATACACACTAACGGTCTCCGGCATCGTCTACGATATGCATTTCATCCCGCCCTGGATGTTCAATCAGGCCGGCGGCTATGTATCGATGGACACATTGGCCTGGATGGGGCTGGGCCGCGCCTACAACAGCCTGGAGATCATTGTAGCTGGGGATAAGACCAGCAGAGAAAACATCTGGCAGGCGGCAACCTCGGTGCGTGATCACGTCATCGAGCCGGCAGGCTACCGCGTGATCGGCATCAAGCCTCTCCTTTCTACGGCAGCCACACCGGGCGATCACTACGCCGCAGGCGACATCAGCGGGATGATCCTGATCGTCAACGTCATCGGCGTGATGTCGATTCTTCTCACCATCGGCCTGGTCATCAACACCATCTCGGCACTGGTCGTGCGGCAGGTGCAACAGATCGGCATCATCCGCTCAATTGGTGGGCAGCGGAGGCAGATCATCTGGATGTACATCGGCAACGTGCTCGTCCTTGCCCTGTGCGCGCTGGTGATCGCCATCCCGGTCGGGCTGCTGGGCGCTGCGGGAATGGTCACCATGATCGCCAATATAATCAACTTCGATGTCACGCGGATCGATCTACCCTTGAACATCTTGCTGCTTCAGGTTGGCATCGGACTGGCAGTGCCACTGGCGGCCGCGCTCTTTCCCATCCTGGGTGGGACACAGATTTCGGTCTACGATGCCATCTACCAGCACGGGCTGATGGGCGCCGCGCGCGTTGGGGGCATCGAGCGCCTGCTTGTCCGCCTGAGGGGACTGACCACTCCCCTGATCCTATCTGTTCGCAACACTTTCCGGCGCAAAACCCGGCTGATCTTTACATTGGTGACACTGACCCTGGCAGGGGCGACCTTTATCGCCGCCCTGAGCACTTACACCTCGCTGCTGGAGAAGTTCGACAGCATCATCTATTACTGGCTGTACGATGTATCGATTGCGGTGCCGGATGTGGCATGCCCCACCGCCGAGCGTGAGGCGCTGCGAGTTGGAGGTGTCGAAGTGGCGGAAGGCTGGATGAGCAGCCTGGCGATCTTTGTCTATCCCGACGGCAGCGAGTCCGAGCAGGTTGAGCTGATGGCGATCCCCTCAGGTGCCCAGACGGTCGATGCACAGATGGTGGCCGGCCGCTGGCCGGTGCCGGGCGATACCAATGTCGTGGTAGCCAGCTTCGATACGCTGAGCCGTGTCAGTGGCGTCGAGATCGGCAAAGAGGTCACCTTGCGCATCCAGGGCATTGAGCGGCGCTACCGGATAATCGGCATTACCTCATCCCACTTGTACGGGGCACGCCTATACATGTCGCAGGAATACTTCGGCAAGACCTATGGAACGGGGGATCGGGTCAACCTGGTGCGGGTACAGGCACAGCGCGGCGGCGTCTCGACCGGCGCCGTGCAGGATGCGTTATCGATGCAGATGGATCAACACTTCAAGAACATCGGTTGGACCGTCAAGACCGATGTTCAGCACACCATGATCGAAAATGCCAGGAGCAGCTCCCAGGTGATCCTGAGCATTCTGCTTCTGCTCTCGGGGATGCTGGCGGTGGTCGGCGGGCTGGGGCTGGCCGGGACGATGAGCCTGAACGTGCTGGAGCGCACTCGCGAGATTGGCGTGCTGCGAGCAGTCGGCGCCACCGACGGAGCTGTGCGCCGGCTGGTACTGATCGAAGGGTTGGCAGTGGCGCTGATGAGCTGGGTGCTCAGCATCGCGCTGGCTTACCCGCTGGGGATGGGGTTGGCCAACGCCGTCGCCACCGCCACCTTGCAGACCACCCTCGACTTCGTGTTCTCGACCCAGGGGATACTGGCGTGGCTGGCGCTGGTGCTGGTCATCGCCACCGCGGCAAGCATCGCCCCAGCCCAGGGCGCATCGCGGCTGACGGTGCGAGAGGTGCTGGCATATGAGTAAATGGTCGCTCGGCGAGTCATCGATGGGGTCAAGTGCCGGGAGATTGATCGGTGTCCGGCCGGATCAGCCCGGTAGCACGCAACAATAGCCTAAATTTCGCACTTTGTATAACCGTCTTTGGTGATCAGTTTTCAGTTATCAGTGATCAGTTTTTAGGCAGTAGCGCAAAACTTGCTATGTTCCTGCCATAGTCTTGTGTGAATAGCACCTCGCCCGTGCTGTCATTCCCGTGAAAACGGGAATCCACTTGGCGCTTATGGATTCCCGCTTTCGCGGGAATGACAAAGAGGGTGTCTTCACAGCAAGTGTGCAGAGCGAGATGTTGGCGTATGAGAGCGTTCCAGAAAATGCAATATAGAGTAGTAGAGAACTGTCAATCTCGCTGATACTCGGTCTTGCCTTCCCTCTCTCCATTCATGGAGAGGGGGAAGGGGGTGAGAACTGCTTGCCTTCGACATCCGGTTTGGTGGTACTCGTGAGCGCATTCTCTACCTTACGTCCATGACAGGTTAGTTTTTTGCCGCCCAGAGGCTCAATCTGCAAGGCGAGATGTTCTGAAGTGCCCGGCAGTGGAATAGAGTATTCGAGTGACAGTGCTTGCTCCTGAAAGAAGGTAGTCAATCACCTGAGAAGCCGGCGAAGTATATCTCTACTGGTTTCTCGCTCTCATACACGATGATGTAAGTCGCTTGCCAACTCCGGCGAAGCCCCCAGATCGTATGTTGCTTTTCTTCTATCATGCTGTGTGTCGGTTTGGTTGTCCCGAACAGAGTGAGCAGTTGAACTTCGGATAAAGGAATCGCAGTGAAATACTCATTACTCTCAGGGTCATTGGTCAGATGCCCAATGTCGAGGATGCTATGTGTTCCGCTCTCGCCACACATTTCGAATAGCTCCTCCATGGTGTCCGGTTTCGGTTTGCTGAACCTCTTCTTGTCCTCGCGGTAAGTTTGGCGAAGCTGCTCTTTGTAATAGTCACCTGCATCGAAGACATGTTGCCGAAGTTCGTGGAATGCTTTCTCACTATCCGGTTGGTACGGTGCGAAATACTCCCAAGCTGAAGCGCCCATTGCTTATTTCCTCACATTTCCTCAAACCCATGCTGCTCGAATTTCAACGTGCTGCTGTTCTCGCTCACCGTGCGGATGGTGCTCTCATCGAACCCCTCAGACAGGCGTGCATCGATCTCGACAGTGATGTTGACCTCACATCCAACCAGCGAGGTCAGCCGTTCGACAACTTCCTCGACGATCAGCCCCATATCTTTGTTGACCCGCTGTGGATCGATGCGAGCCCGGCCATAGTACCGTCTTGTCACTTTAGGGGGGGGAGGCGGTGGAGGAGTTGTTCCGCGTTTGCCTGGAACAGGCTCGATGACCTCCCCTCCGCCAGGTGGTGTGACCGGCAGCGGTGGCTCGACCACACAATCAGGGTGCACCAGGATACTCTGCTCGTCGAAATAAATGCTGCCGCTGCTGCGGAATACCAGCCCGGTATGGTGTCCCTTATCGCTGAACCCGGTGGCATATCCAAAGGGCGCGTCCGACCGGCTGGCGCCATCGCGGACTGCGGCCAGCAGCACCTCGTGGTCGAACAGGCGGGGTAGGTAGCAGTACTGGGCCAGGTACTTCCACAGCTGCTTCAACCCGACCTGGCCGTTCTCATCCCACAGCGGATACATCTCGTTGTTCAAGGTCAGGCTGAGGTTCTCCGGTGACCACTCGTAGATCAGCAGACCATCCTGGCGCAGCTTACGAGCAGCGCGGTCGTAGAAGCCATCGCCCCCGTTCATGCGGCTTGCCGTGCACTGGAGGCTTCTCTTGTCTTGCGGATCGCTCTGCTCCGGCACCAGCAGCCAGTTGTAAGCCTCGCGCAGGCGGCTCTTGACCGTGTCTTCGGCTTTGTTCAGGCTATCCCTGACCTGCCGCCGCTGCTGGGCATCCAGGTTGAGCTGCTCTTCCTCAGACTGGATCGACTGCCAGGCCAGGTAATCGCGGGCGGCCTCCTTGAGCGCCTCCATATTGGTCTGATCGGGCGCGATGAAGACCAGCATGTTCTGGTAGAAGCGTGTTGCCGAGCCGCGGTTTTCGAGTATTGCCATGGCCTGCTGTATAGCGAGAGTCTCACCGCTGCCGCGCTTGTAGGTCGCATTGGGATGCAGCACCACCACCCGCACACGGTCTTCGTCCGCCACATCCCCCGATTCGAATGGAGCGACATGGAACGCCGCAAAGTCGCGGGTCTTAGGCACCTTGCGCAGCCGCTCGACGATCTCCTGATTGACTTCATCCTCATGGAAGCCCTGAGCACGGTCGCGTGCCAGCCGGTTGACCGTGGGTCGAGTATCGTACCAGTAGCGGCTGCCATCGGTGTACAGGTAAGTCAGCTGGCTGCCCATGCGCCGCAGCGCATCACCGAAGACCGCCGCCGATTCGCCGGGCTGGGCGCATCCCAGTCTCACCCGGATTTCCTCCAGGCCGCGCACGCTCTGCCCGGCCACCGAGGGCGCGCTGCCGATGAAGATGGTGCGGGCCACGCGCCGGGCGGCGGCGTATCGACCCAGGGTGGGCACATTGCCATCGATCATCAGGGGCAGCGATTCCGCCCCATCGACATCACGGTCGAATACGGCTGTCCAGGTATCGGGCAGGTAGCGCAGCAGCTCGTTGCGCGCCGGTGTAGCATCGAGCGGCACCGTGCCGGGCAAAATCAGCAGCGATTGGTCGCCGCGTGTCCATAATTGGTGGATGACCGCCGCCATCAGCCGCAGCACGCCACGGGTGCGCTGGAAGCGCTCCAGTGTCGACCAGTCCTGGTAGAGCCGGTCGAACAGCTCCGGGTGGATGGGGTAAGCCGACTGCATCCGCTCCAGGTAATCGCGCTCGGCC
>JAFGLD010000018.1 GCA_016928235.1 Anaerolineae bacterium
ATGACATACTGGTCTGGGAATGCCTTTCCGTTCCTCAAAATGCTCCCAAACAATCTCGTTCCATATCACAGACTCGTGAACCATCCCGAAATTCCGAACTTTGGCAATTTTGACGCCATTGTGTCTGATGTGTGTTTTGACATCGCGGTTAAGAAGATGCAATGATGGCATTGTCAAAGTACCATCCGACCCCGGATACGCTGAAAGTCAATTGGATTGTGACATAGACGATCTGGTATCATATTCAAATCAAGTTGTTTTGTAACTGTTTATCTGTTAGCTGTAAACTAAAACTCGGCACTCAAAACTGTCAAGCAGCCAGCGCCAATAACTGAATAATTACGTCGTTTTTTTGTTCATTCCATGAGAACATCAATGACCTCTCACTCTCAATCACCTGAAACCCCCATCGTTCCCGGTGGGCTTCGCAGCCTGCCGCGCAACGTTTGGGTTGTAACTATTACCAGCTTCTTGACCGATATCTCTACCGACATGATCGCCAATTTGATCCCGCTGTTCCTGGCCAACGTCTTGGGGGCCAAGACCGGCATCATTGGCCTGATCGAGGGCATTGCCGAGAGCACTGCCAGTCTGCTCAAGGTGCTCTCCGGACAGCTCTCTGACCGGATTGGCAAGCGTAAGGGCTTGACCATCGCCGGGTACAGCATCTCGACGCTAGCCAAACCGTTCTTGTACTTCGCCGGCTCCTGGTGGTGGGTGCTGATCGTCCGCTTTGCCGATCGGGTTGGGAAGGGAGTACGCACCGCTCCTCGCGATGCGCTGGTTGCCAACAGCATCGACGAAAAACGTCGTGGCCTGGCATTTGGACTGCATCGGGCCGGCGATACCGCTGGGGCGATGATTGGACTGCTGATCGCGCTGGGCGTCGTGTGGGCCACCCAGTCCGGATCTTTGACGCTGGAGAGGGCTACCTTCCAGCGATTGGTGCTGATCAGTATCGTCCCAGCGGTACTGGCGGTACTGGTGCTGGCATTAGGCGCACGTGAGATCCAATCGCCGGAAGCGAAAGTCGCAGAGCCACCAAGTCTCTCACTGCATGGTTTTGATCGACGTTTTCGGTGCTTCGTGCCGGTGCTCTTCCTGTTCACGCTGGGCAATTCCGCCGACGCTTTTCTAATCTTACGGGCACAAGAGCGCGGTTTGAGCGTCGTAGGGATGTTGGGCATGCTGGCGACCTTCAATCTGGTTTATGCGTTGATTTCCGGCCCCGCAGGAGCTCTCTCTGATAAGATCGGGCGACGCAAGCTGATCATCGGTGGTTGGTTGGCCTATGGGGTGTTGTATCTGGGGTTTGCACTTGCAATGACCGCCTGGCAGATCTGGCTGCTATATGCGCTGTACGGCATCTACTACGGCATGGTCGAAGGAGTGGCAAAAGCGTATGTTGCCGATATTGTACCACACCAGCAGCGCGGCACTGCTTATGGCATCTATCATGCCGTGATCGGCATTGCAGCATTGCCTGCCAGCCTGATTGCCGGACTGTTGTGGCAGGGGCTTGGCAGCTGGCAAGGGTTCGGCCCACAAGCCCCATTTCTGTTCGGTGCGATGCTGGCGTTGGTTGCAGTCATCTTGTTTGTTGTGTGGGTGCCGTGTGTTGAGGAAAAAACAGCCGCCAGGACACAGTAAAATCGATGGTCAATGAAATCTGCTGTTGGCCTTTTGACTGGCTGTGTCCTGTCCTGACGGTTGGGAGGTGTTTCTGCTCAGTTGCCAACGACCATATTGTCGATTAGTCTCACCTCGCCGATGAAAACGGCCAGGCTAAGAAGCGCCTGCTCCGCGCGTCCCTCGATCTCTAACAGCGTACCCGGATCGGCAATGCTGACGTAATCAATGCGGGCCAGTGGTTCCGCCTCAATGAATCGGGTCATCATCTCGCGTAGTTTGTTCGCGCTTCGCTCACCATGCTTCCACGCCTCGGACGCGCCGAACAGGGCACCATACAACACGACTGCCGACTTGCGCTCGCTGTCACTTAGCCGTACATTGCGGCTTGACATCGCCAGACCATCAGCCTCGCGAACAATTGGGCAGGTGACGATCTCCAGGTTGAAGGCCAGGTCACGGGCCATTTGTCTGATCACGGCTACCTGCTGAGCATCCTTTTGGCCAAAGTAAGCCCGTGTTGGCTGAAAAACATTGAAGAACTTGGCGACCACCGTTGCTACACCTCGAAAGTGACCGGGCCGTGAAGCTCCTTCGAGTGGCCTGGTCACCTCTTCGACTGTGACATAGGTCTGGTAGCCGGGTGGGTAGATCTCTGGCGGGTCGGGAGCCCATACCAGGTCGACGCCCTCCGCGCGCAGCAGATCGCAGTCACGCTCTGGCATGCGAGGATACCTGGCCAGGTCGTCGGGATTGTTGAATTGGGTGGGGTTGACGAATATGCTCACCCCGACTTTATCATTCTCGGCGCGAGCCCGCCGGACCAACGAGAGGTGCCCCTCATGTAGCGCTCCCATAGTGGGAACGAGCCCCCAGGTCACATTGGAATCGGCCCAACGAACGGTACGAACTTCGACGATTGTTTTTGCAATGAGCATAATAGATGCTCTCTCTTTCTACAGGTGATAACAAGCCCATCTCGATAACCACAAGGCTGAAACCGGATCGCTGCGAACTGATCACCGAGGAATTCCCAAGTCTTTCCCATTTTCCGGGGCCGATGTCTATTGTGTACCATTGCGTTGGGCGATTTTGTCTTGCGGACTTGCCAACTTCAATATCCGCTTAAGTTGATCCTTATGCTGCGTCATCATGCTCTGTTTTACGTTGCTGATGCGCCTGTTATCCGGCAAAATAGTCCTTTAGTCCTATTCCCTCCGCGCTGGCACTCTAGTACTATATGGGGAGGGTGAGGAGCACGACCTGATTGAGAGGTTGCAAGGTAGCGGTTCTTCCCTCCAGGTCCCCAACAACCTCTGCTTAAAAAACTGAGGTGAGGATGGGGTGTATTGTTTCGAAATCCTGCTATGGGGTGGCACGGGTTTCACGGCTGAGGCAAGGTGGTTGACCACCTTGCCTCAATCCTTTTCCGCTCAATGCTCAATACTCTCGATAGAGAGTGTCTGTTTTGGGTGTGCTACCATCCACCACAAATGCGGCTACAATCATCGCTAAACCAACCAACCCCAACAAGCCTGCCAGGACAACAATCTGGATTCCAGCTGTCTGCAAAACATAGCGAAACAGATTCAGGAGAGCTATTACCGGTTCTTCTCCTGTCATCGTCACACTTTCCGCTGACAGGATTGCATTCATTATTGTTTTGAGCATTACCTCGATTGTGAGGCCAGAGAGAGAGGCCAGCAAAAAGGTCATCATACCCACACCCAAGAACAGTGTGCCAAACCATCCAAAGAAGCTCTTTCGCGAGCGTACAACCAATATCATCACTACTACCAACAAGAAGAGGGAAATAAGAGGACTGAGCTTGATTCCCCATCGAAGCAGCATTAGTGTTGGGCGCGGGTCTTCAGATGGTGACGTGTATTGGGGCGTCACATCAATGACATCAGGAATGGCCGCAACCATCGCGTCAAAGTCCTGCCCTAACATGGGTATTGCCGCATCCAGGATGTCCGAAGAAGGACAACACTCCGGTTGATAGGTTTCAGTATCAGGAGAGGTAAGAACCTCGCGCCACATGATGTTCTCGACTTCCGTGCAGGACGGCCACGAGGAGATAATCTGACTCATGACGAGCTTCCCGCTCTCACCCTCCAGACGCGCCTTCAGATCAGCTGTCGATATCCGGATCCTGGCATCCGGATCGGTCGAATTATAGTAGGCCACAGTCTGGTCGATGCTATCTTCCAGCAGTATTTGGATCTGTTCCGGGGGAAGCAATTCAGCGAAGATTGCCTCTTTGTCTTCTGTCGTGAGAAATCGAGCGTCATTGCCGGGGTCATCACTGTCAGTGATCGTGTGCGCAGACAATAACGCCGGCATTTGCTCATATACATTATTGGAGGTAAGCGCACGCTTGTAGACAGATGCATCGAATACCTTTGCCTCGATCGGAATTGCAACCAGGCTGATGACAGTCACAATAACAAAGGCAAAACCGGCCGTCACAGCGAAAATTTGCGCTATACAGGAAGTGCTCGGTTGAGATTGTCTTGGAACTTCCACACGATTCTCCCTCTTTGATATCATGGTTGCTCCTTGGCCTTGACGAAATAATCATAGATGATCAAGCCTACTTTTGCCAGTGGTTTCGATGCCGGCCAGTCGGGGTTACCTTGTGTAAACACAGCCAATGCATACACCCCATAGGGCGTCTCGATGATCCCGGCTTCGTGATAGAAGTGGACCGGAGCATCCCCGCCACGCGCACGGAAACCGTTCTTAATGTACGCGCGCACCGGTGCATCAGCAGGCACGTTTTTGATCAGTGCAGAATTGCCGCGATCCTTTTCCATCCAGGTGAGCCATTGAGCCGTATTCTTTGCATCGAGCACTTCACCCTGATAGAGCCGGACATAGAGTTGAGCCAGCTCCAGTGGCGCGAATGCCTTGTCACAGTTGTTGTAGGTTGGATAGCAGCGAGAGAGTGCGTAATCGCCCGGAAGATTCAGAGTTCGATCGCCCTGGATATAGCGCAGATCGAGTGGCAAAATATAAGCTTGGTTATTTTCTTTGCAGGCCCAGCTCTGCCAGCTTGCGATAAAGTTATTCTGGCGGCTGAGACCCTGATCAGCCAGCCAGTCATTGAAAGGGGCCAGTCCGCCAACTCGTTTCAAGACGCAGCTTGTAGCCGGATTGTCGCTTTCGGTCAGCATGGGGACCAGGTAAGACTCGTCCGAGGGTAAAGGATCGAGCCGATTGTTCTCGATCAGCCACAGGTAAAATGCTGCCAGCGGTCCTTTGAAGGTGCTCAATGCGTAATGCCGGGTCTCACCATCAAAGCTCAGTGACTGCCCGGTCTGGATATCAACAAAGCCTATAGCCATATCGAACTGCGGGCCTAGCCCTGATTGATCGAGGTATTCCTGGATCTCACCTGACAGCGGTTGGTAATCGATCATTGAAGGTGTGCGGGATGCCGTAGGAAGAGCAGCGACCATTGCGGTAGGCGTCTGGGTTGGAGTGGGCGTAGAGGATAAAGGCGTCAGAGTGACCGTGGGCGTCATGGTAACTTGGATAGATGACGGCACACAGCTCAGGCCAAACAGCGTCATGACTATCAGCCAAAACAAGTTGCTGTTGGGTGGCTGATGGTTGCCTTGTTTCGGGGTATTCACATTGTCTTCCTTGTTCGATGTATGGTTGGGTAAGACTCAATTGCTTTAGTGTTTTGCAGCACAAGTAAACCCATAGTTGTGATTGCGCTGTGAAACACTAATATACAGTGGCGGAGGTTCTTCGGCAGTCAGTTGTACATAGTGAAATGCATAAGGTTGCGGAAGGATTCCCGCCAAGCTGTACTAGTATAACGAATACCTGATCGTGTTTGCATTCTGATGTGCAACCGCGATTTCTAATGTGCACTATCGATACCCACAGCAATTCCTCTATAATAGACTCTATCGGCAATAGACATGCTAGGCGTAAAATCCGGCTTGTTTTATGCATAACTCCGTTATTACCGAAATAAAGTCTGCCGGATAAGTAAGAGCCGGCTGGATGTTGTTTTCTCCACCACGGAGGCAAATAGAGGAAAAACAGGTCAGCGATGGTGTGTTCTAACGTTATCAATTTTGATGTCTCTATGCACTTTAGTAGAAAGGTTTAGACCATGCCAGCTAAGATTGAGCGTTTGCATAACGAGCCTATCATTACAGTTGTTTGGACAGATCCGGCGAATGTAAAGCAGGATATGCCCGAATCGTGGAAAGAAGTTGATAGGTTGATTGGGCAGGATGAGAGCGGGGTTTACTGCATCACAGATCTGAGAGGGCTCAACATGGATATCCCCTCCACTATTGCGGGCATGGCTTTGCAGCGCGAGCGTAGGCCTGGCTCATCCGCCGATCCACGTATTCGCAGCATACTAGTCGGCTCGGGGATATTTTTGGAGATTGTTACCAAGGGCGTCAGGCAGGTTCGTGGAGCAAATGCTAACCTTCCCTTGTTCTCTACGATGGAGGATGCCCTGGCCTACGCCCGCGAGCAGATCAGGAAATAATGCTTCAACCAATAGTGTGATCTGGTCGACAAAGCCTCAACATGCCTCGTAGAGACGGAGCTCAGACCCGCTCGATTATCAGGGTTGAAGTCTATTCGCCGACAGCATCTCGGTAGAATGGAAGTCAGTGTCTGACTTCTCCGGACAAGCTGCCAGGCCATTTATTTCTTTAGGAATGGCCTGAGTTGACATTTATGACTATCCATTCGCTGAACACAGGAATGACCCTTTTGATTTCTTGCGTGTAGAAATTTCCCATGGGCCAGCACTGTCATTCCTGTGTTCATGGATTCCCGCTTTCGCGGGGATGACCATAAGTTTTACGGACTTCGGGCTTCACCTTGGCTCCATTTGCCATATAAAGAATGAGCAAATCCTCAAAAAATTTCAGCGAATGCATAGTTAATGAATTTCCTATTCCCACCCCTTTGTGTCGGGATAGGAGAGTGTATAGAACTTCTTCCTTACCCTTTACTCCCTGGCCGGCTCTTATGAAACAGATCTCTGATTGCAGCCATCAAACATCTCAGCGATTATCGCCGCTGCCGCCCAGCACTCCCCTTTCGCGGCGTGATTGCAGCTTGTCGATGTTCCGGGCAGCCACATCGTCCAGGTCGACGCCCAGCTCGGCGGAGAGGTTGGCGATATACCATAGCACATCGCCTAGCTCATCGCGGATGGCGGCGATGGTCTCCGCGTCAAACTGGCCGTTTTTATCTCGGAGCACTTTCTTGACTTTGTCGCACACCTCGCCCGACTCCCCGGCCAATCCCAGGGTCGGGTAGATCGGGTTGCTGCCCCGATTCGGATAGATGGCAAGAGCGGTGGCTTGCTGCTGGTATTGGCGAAAGTCCACAGTATATCCTTGTCTGGTAGCATAGGAATGAGCCCCAAGTTTACCCGATTCACTCGCCGCCTGCCCAGGGTTTATTTCCTCTGCCATAGTCGTGGTATCCATCCGGGCACGCGCCGACAGTCGTCGATCCACTGTTGGCCGAAACCTGTGGTCGATTTTTCATCTGTGGAGAGTGACTGATGTGATTGTTGATCACTCCAATGCACATACCGGGAAACTATGTGACGGGGTGGAGCGTACGGCCCACACCTCCCGCGACCATCCGGACACTGCCGTAAGGTCTTTTTTCGAGCAGTGAGTTCGGCCTTCTAGCAGTTTGTCGGAAAAGCAACTTTGGGTAGTCGTCGGATGAACGAACAAGGCTTTCAACGCCTCAAAATCAGAGATTAGGCA
>JAFGLD010000019.1 GCA_016928235.1 Anaerolineae bacterium
ATGACATACTGGTCTGGGAATGCCTTTCCGTTCCTCAAAATGCTCCCAAACAATCTCGTTCCATATCACAGACTCGTGAACCATCCCCAATAATTTCATTCACGGGTATTGACCCTAATCCCCATCCCCCAACCCCTGTTTTTATGACCTGTGCTCTCTGTTCTGTGATTTTATGACAACTGATCACTAAGAATTGGTTTGAAGTTACCCCCACCGAATTATTGAGAAGATACCACTTGGCAGCGTGCCACGCTCACTCGATAGCCCTTGATTGGCAATCGTTGCCTTTTGCCTTTAAGACTGAGAACTGATCATCAAGCACCAGCCAAAATTGAAGCAAAGTGGTAGAAATGATGACCATTACCCTCTATATTCTTACAGATACCTTTGTTAAAAACTGGATCATCGAGTGACACAGAGATGACACTTGAGCATATCATTTGGCGACTATGTCATAATTTCGAAACGCTAAGGAATTGCGCAAAAGCTGTACATCGCGGCGAGTCTGCGCCAATGCTATAATGTTTTCATGACCGATGTCCTTCGCCAACAGATAGCCCAATACCAACAAGCTCTCACCGAGGCTCGAGCTGCCGGCAACCAGCAGGCTGAGGCGCGCGTGCTTTCGCGTTTGGGGGAAGCTTACACCGGGCTCGGCGAAATCCAGGTTGCTCAGACGATTCTTCAGGAGGCATTAGGGATTGCTCGCGCGTCGGGCGAGGTCCAGGCAATGGGATGGGTCCTGGCAAACCTGGGTCTGATCGATATTCACCAGAGCGAGACACGAAAAGCTCTCTGTCATTTCATGGAGGCCATAGAAGCCGCCGCCAGTGTTTCCGATCTGCGTACTCAACTGACGATACTCGACAACCTGATCCGGATTTATCGGGAGGCCGGTGAACCCGACAAGGTCTTGATTTGCGCTGAAGATAGGCTCACCATTACGGAGAAAATAGGCGATCAGATCTTGGAGGGTCAGGCCGCCATCGGAGTGGGAAGGGCCGCGCTTGAGGCCGGGCTCTATCAGCGTGCAATCACTGTGTTGGAGCATGCGCTTCAGATTACCAAGAATAACAGGCTGCGCAGGGCTGAGCGTGAAGCAACTATTTTGCTTGGCATGGTCTATCAGCAGCAAGGCGAATACCTGGATGCGGCAGATACTTATCGCAAGGCGCTCTCCGGCTATGACCCGGAACGCGACCGGACATCTGAGGCCGATCTGCTGCGCAGGTTGGCCGAGGTATGCCGGAACCTCGATGAGCTGTCCGAGGCCATTAAACATATGAGACGAGCCGCTATCACTTATCGCGAGATTGGCCAGTTGGAGATGCAGGGACGATGCCTGTTGGCGTTGGGAGAGGTTCAAATGTTGCATGGCGAGATCGCCGATGCCAAATCATCGATCGAGTCGGCACGGGCCGTGTTTATCAGGCTGGGGTTGAAGGATGAGATAGCGCAGTGCTATACCGCGCTGGACATGGAAGATACAATCAGAGAAGCTGCCCGTGAACATTCTGAGCGAAGCAAACGGGCAACTTAGGTAGCTTCTCAAAAAAACGGGAAAACCTATCGGCAAGGGAAACCGGGGTTTCCTTCCGCAAGGACGGCACAGAGTTGAGGCAGCTTTCTATCGCTTCTTTACCATACCCCTGCTGAGGGGACATTTGTCACCATATGGGTTTCCGGGTTGGTGTCCCTCTGATTATTGAGAAGATACTCACTTAACCGTTTAACTTTTGCTTAGGCCATTCCAAAGAAATAAATGCCCCGGCAGGTCGTCCGTATAAGTCCGACCATGGCCTCCATTCGACCGAGTGATAGGTGGATTCCCGTCCCACGCTTCCGCCCCCACTTGCATGAGGACAGGCTCGGCAGGCATTTCACGGGAATGACGGCATTGGCGAAGGCATTGATCGAAAAGAGCATTTATTATTCTGGTATGGCCTTATAGACGAAACTACGAAGTTGTTTTTGGACAGCCCCTAACCGCTGAATCGTTACGGTAAAAGATAGGTATCCGTCACCAGTATTCAATCGCCTAATGGTCGAGGCCAGCCGCCTCGCGGAGCAATGCCGGCAGCAACCCGATGCTTGGACATCGACTTTGCTCATGATGGTCTTTCTCCATATTCGGCCCTTCATCAACAACTGGTCATCTTCTTTAGGTTTTCGTGATACCATCCCCCTGTAACACGATCTCCGAAATGGCACTCTTCTCCTCATGAACGTTTGACAGATCACATCTTGTCACACACACTTCGAGTGCTTTATTGCATCCTGGTGTAAAATTGATCTCAATGGACTTATGATGGTTGAGGATTGTAAGCAGGTATAGCTAAAAAACAGAACCCAAAATGATGCTCCAATGTCTCGATCTTCTTATACGGAGAGAACAGACAACCATGACACCCTGCAGCCAATTCGTAGAGGAGATCAGAATTAATGTGTAGAAATACAGTGCTCCTGGCCATATGCCTGTCTTTCCTCACACTTCTGGTGATCTCCTTGGATGCTGTCTCTGCTCAAGAGCAGATTGAGGTCATCGTCAACGACGTCATTGTTGAGCCTGGTACTGCTGGAGAGGCTTATCAGGTAACAGCTTATGTTACTGTTGTTGGGAACGATGGGCAACCGATCACCGGTCTGGATGCCGGCGCCTTTGTCGCCAGCCAGGACGGCAGCAAGGTTGTGCTCGATTCGGCAACAAGTGTTCATCGGGCTATGTCTGTTGTGTTAGCGATCGATACCAGCGGCAGCACGGCTTACCAGGGCAATATGAATGCCGTTAAAGCACCGATCGTGAATTTTCTGGATCGCCTGAAGCCGGTCGATCAGGTTGCAGTGGTCTTTTTTAGCGATCGGGTTGTTGTGGCCCGGCAGAACTTGAGCAGCGATTTCGAGCTGACGAAGACCATTATCAACTTGCTCCAGGCTGAGCCCAATACTGGCACCTGTTTGTATGACGCTGCTTACGAATCAATTGCACTCGCAGGCCGGTCACTTGGGAGCAATCGGGCGCTGGTGCTGCTCACCGACGGCATCGACGAACAAGCCGATCGGTCAGAGCGGTGCAGCCGGCACACGGTCGATGATGTGATCGAACTGGCTCAGGGCCAGTCACATGATATTTCTGATGTCCGCGTGCCAATCTATACGATTGGCGTGGGAGAGCGCATCGATGCTGAAGAGCTTGCCCATATTGCGATAAGCACCGGTGGGGCCGCCTTGCTTACCTCTGATGTGGCACAGGTTTCCGTCATGTTCGATACGGTTGCTGCCCGGCTTCAGAACCAGTATATGCTTGTTTACCACGTCGAGATGTCTGGTGGTGAGCACACTTTGGCGATTTCTGTCGCCACCCGGAATAGCGTGGGAGTGGGAACGGGTCGATTCCGTGGGACGGAGCCCCCACCGGTGTTGAGCCTGACTGGGCTGAATGATGGGGCCACCCTGGATGGCCATGCAGTTGTTCGAGCGGATATTGGCAATGAAGCCGAGATTGCCAATGTGGTGTTTCTGGTAGATGGTGAGTTTCTCTCTGAGGTGCTAGAAGCGCCATTTGCCGCGGATCTCGATTCTGAGATCTTCCCGCCGGGCCGCCACGCTCTCACCGCTACAGCTCAATTGGATGATGGCTCAGTGCTCAGCAAGTCTCTTGTTTTTGAGGTAAACTCCGAGCAGTCAGAGAGCACGATTGAAGTGACGGGTGAGGAAATAGAGCAGATACCGGCTTCCCCCAAATGGATCGTAGCTGCCGGACTGGCAGGGGCGGCGATTCTATTGCTTGTATGCCTATGGATTATTTTCCAGATGAGAGCCCAAACTCAGGTGATCGGCAAGGGATCGATGGCTTCCGGAAGGCCGAGAGGCGCTGCGGCTCTGACGATGGATATTGCTGACCGGAAGTATGCAACTTTGAGGGTACAGACAAGTTTGACTCTACGCAGAGACCAGGTATTCGATCTGGTGACGAATGAAGCGACTATTGGCCATGGGGCAGATAACTATATTGTCATCCCTGATGAGCTGGTCTCTCGGAATCACGCTATGATCCACCGGGAGGACGATGGATTCCGTGTGTTCGATTGCAACAGCATGTATGGCACATTCGTCAATGGTGAGCGTGTCGGCGAACAAGGCTTGCCAATTCAGGACGGCAACACGTTGCTTTTGGGCACTCGTACAGCGATGAGCTTCCATGTGCTTCAGTATCAGAAGGTTCCATCTGAGGAGAGCTCATTCGATCCGGGTGAACAGCCTTTTGGGATAGTATCAGATGATGAATATTCTGATCCGGATGACGATGCCGATGAGGCGTCTTAACGAATATAATAGACTTTATCGGCAATAGGCGTGCTGCACATAAAATCCGGCTTGTTGTGTAGGTCAGTTATTTTCGATCAAGTCGACTTTCCCGGAAGAGTTTTTGGGCCGCCCATTGAGATGAGCAGACAGATAAATAATGGGTTGCCCGTGAGCGGCTGTGTGCTGTATGTTGCGTTTTACATGTTTACGCTTCACACTTTGCTCATCATAACAACCAAAACTTATCCGGACAACCGACCGCAGACATAGGCAAAACGAGATTCGCCGATGCGCTTGAAAACAGGATTTGTGACACACCAAGGACTTGTCCGCTCATCGAATCAGGACGCTGTAGCGATCGTCGAACCGCGCAGACCCCTGTTCGGGCGACCGGGATTGTGGCTGTTTGTGGTGGCAGACGGCATGGGAGGATACCAGGGCGGAGAGATTGCCAGCAGCGTGGCTGTCCAAACCATGGTACGTGTCTTTGGCCAGCAGAGCCGCCAGAACACTCCCGCCGAAGCATTGCAGGTAGCGTTTACTTCAGCTAATCAGGCCATTCTTGCCCGGGCGCAGGATGCGCCCGGTTTGAGCAGAATGGGAACAACCCTTGTTGCGGCAACGGTGACGGAACAGTCCGTCTATTTGTGTAATGTCGGTGATAGCCGGGCTTATCTGATGCACGAAGGGACGATCCGTCAGGTGACCGAGGATCACTCCTTAGTGTCTGAGCAGGTGCGTGCCGGGTTAATCCAGGAAGATGATCCACTGGCTCGCCGCAATATTCTGACCCGATCAGTTGGTCGCGCCGGGCACTTGAAAGTTGACCGGTTCAAAGAGCCCTGGCAGCCCAATGATATACTGCTATTGTGCTCTGACGGGCTTTGGGGCGTGCTGTCCGATGCCCAGATAGCGGCCGTCCTTGCTGAGATGGATCCCCAGTCAGCTTCCGAGAAGCTTGTCCAGATGGCCATGATCAGCCAATCTTCCGACAATATCAGTGCGGTGATCGTCAAGCGATTAGCGTAAGACTCTACAGGGGAATAGAGGACGGGGATAGCCAATCCACAACCCGGATGTTCATCGCAAAAAAGAGTCTGTTCACAAAGCAGTAGCTCCATTTTCCCACTTGTTTTGGCCATTGCGTCGGAAAGTTCGCGCCCAATTTTAGTTCACAGTGACAGTTACTATCATGCCCGCTTTTGCGGGAATGACAAGCTTGGCAAAGATATTGCACTCGTCACTCATGACTATCGTCAGGGGGAAATCATGAACATCATCAATCTGGACGGCAAAACAGCGCTGGTTACCGGTGGCAACACCGGTCTCGGCAAGGCTATCGCCCTGGCTCTGGCAGAGTCAGGTGCGGACGTGACGCTGACATACTTCTCCAACCCTGACAAGCAGACAGTTGCCGAGATTCTCCGGCTCGGTCGGCGCTCTCTGGCGCTGCGGCTGGATGCAATGGACAGCGAGGAGGTCGACCGGGTAGTGCCGGAACTGGCCGGCGCGCTGGGAGGGCGCATCGATATCCTGATCAACAATGTTGGCTACCTGGTAGGACGTGTGCCCATTGCCCAAATGAGCAACGAGCATTGGCATCATGTCATGAATGTCAATTTAAGCAGTGCCTTTTACTGTACCAGAGCGGTACTACCCTATATGAATGCCGGGTGGGGACGCATCATCAACCTGTCGTCGCTGGCGGCGCGCAATGGTGGCGGTTTTGGCTCGGCGGCCTACGCAGCAGCCAAGGCAGGTCTGTTCGGTCTCACACGCGGACTTGCCAAGGAGCTGGCTTCCCGGGGCATTACGGTCAATGCCGTAGCGCCGGGACTAATCCTCGAAACACCATTTCACGAGACCTTCAATACTGAGGAGGGCAGGCAAGCAGCCATAGCTGCCATTCCGCTGGGACGGGGTGGAGTGCCTGACGATGTTGCCGGAGCTGTACTGTTTCTGGCCTCAGACCTTGCCGGCTTTATCACAGGTGAAGTTACCGAGATCAACGGTGGGGCATGGTTCAAATAAGAAAGAGTGGTCGATGCTCGGAGGCTCACGGCAGGGAATGAATAATCAGTTTACAATAGATCAAATTGACAGGAAAAGTTATGTCATGACTCCACTGAAAAAACTCGATTTTGGAAAACGGTGTTTTCCCGTCTGACGTTCTTGGTAACACACTTCTGGCCTCGTACCAAGTGCATTATGC
>JAFGLD010000233.1 GCA_016928235.1 Anaerolineae bacterium
ATGACATACTGGTCTGGGAATGCCATTCCGTTCCTCAAAATGCTCCCAAACAATCTCGTTCCATATCACAGACTCGTGAACCATCCCCTTTTTTGACTCGTCACTCATCACTCGTCATTCTTTTCAAGGGAGTGCCCAATGATCAAAAAGCTCGCCATAGAGGAAGAAAAATGGCGTTTGACTCGTCACCCGTCACTCATCACTCGTCACTGGTGTGACATTGTCAAGTCGCCCTTGATGTTAAAAACTCGCGTATCGACTGATAGATGGTCGCCAGGTTGCCAACATGTCACAAAGCCATACAAGTTGGTGTTTAGAAGGGTGGATGAACGTTCATGCCAGGAGATGATCTCGTGAGCATACATACTGATGCCCTGCTGCTGCATCGTTTTTTGGCCGGAGATGAGGCGGGATTCGAAGAGCTCTTCCAGCGGCACTATGATATGGTTTATGGTGTACTCTTCCGGTTGGTTGGAACGCGGCAAGAGGCTGAAGATCTGGCTCAGGAAGTCTTTTTTAAGCTCTACAAGCGCCCGCTCCAGCACGGAGAAAATATCGCAGGGTGGCTATATCGAGTAGCGACCAATATGGGGTATAACGCTTTGCGGGCCAACCACCGGCGGTACCAACGCGAGTGCAAAGCCGGCAGCGATCAGCAACCGCTCGCGGCACCTGAGGAGGAGGTCACTCGCCGTGAAGTCCAGCGACAAATCCGGAACGCCCTGATGGCAATTCCAGAACGCGATGCTAAGATGTTGGTACTCAGCCAGACAGGCTTCAGCTATCAGGAGTTGGCAGAGATCGTCGGGGTTGCGCCGGGCTCGGTTGGAACACTCCTGGCTCGCGCCAAACGCACGTTTTTAGTTGCCTATGATGGTGGAAAGTGAGGAGGGGATATGGAACAATTTGACAATCGAAAAAGCTATCCCCTGAAGAAACGAGAACGCTATGCTGAGCAATTGCTGGGCATACTTGCGCCGGGGACATTCGACCAGCCAAATGCGGGACGAGCCCTGGCTGAGTTCAGACAGAATACTCAAAGAAGAGGTGTAGCAACTATGTTTGACAAGATCAAAATCAACCGCCAGGTTCAAAGAGTGCTGGCTGGAATCGCCGCGGTGGTTCTGCTGGTTGGTCTGTTAGCCTGGACGCCTGTGGGGGTGCTGGCCAGTGATTTCCTCTCGATCTTCCGTGTGGAGCGATTTGTGGTTGTGGGCATCGATCCACAGCGTGTCGATCAGGTTTTGCAGGCTATGGATCAAGACGGCTTCTTCGGCAAGTCAGAAGTATTGGAAAGTGGCGGGGAGCCAACTCAAGTAACCTCATTGGCAGAAGCTGTTCCATTAGTCGGATTCCAACCCTTGCAGGCAGCACCGGTATTTGGAGAGCCAACCAATATCCTGGTCGAACATCGTTCTGTGATACGCTTTGTGCCCGATGTGGCAACATTGCATGAGATATTTACCATGGTCAACCTCGATCCGGAGCTTGTGCCAGAGAACATCGATGGCAAGCCCTTCGATATCACCGTCCCCACAGGCATCGCGGCGACCTACCATGCCTTAGATGGTCTGGGCACCTATACCCTGATAGAGATGCCGGCGCCGACCATCACGGTGCCGGAAGGCGTAGATATTGAGGCATTGGGTGGGGCTATGTTACAGCTACTTGGTTTGACACCCGGTGAGGCTGAGCAACTGAGCAATACCATCGACTGGACAACTACGCTAGTTTTGCCCATCCCGACCGATATGCTGAGCAATATACGAGAAATCGACATACGCGGCACAAAAGGCGTAATGTTCCAGAATGACATAGAAGATCAAGCTAATCACGAAGCTGCGTTCATGTGGGAACAGAATGGCCGTTTGTATATTCTTTCCGGCATGGGTGTCAGCACAGATAATGTTCTGAGCTTTGCAGACAGCCTCCAGTAATATCTCGACATAATCCCCACGAAAAGGCACGGTAATATCCGTGCCTTTTTATTTTCCTGATCTTTTTATGTACCTGACCAGCACGCTCCCGATGATCGAAGTATGTGTTCGACTTTTGCAGCACATTGCCAAGCTCCTGTCGGCGAACAGCCTCGGCCCCGTCAATCGGGCAAGTCTGAGACCCGCTCCTACGAGGTGTTTTGAGGATTCGTCGACAGGAGCTTGACAACAGAACAGGTAACAGTATATTGGCAAAGGACAGAAATGAAGGCATACTAAATGGGTTTCTTGAGGCCTTAGACACTCACAATCTCTGGAGAGGAAAATATGCTTGATAAACGGAGCACCTATCGTCTGCCCTGGTCGATGAACGATAACCCCATCGCCTGGATCGAAGTCACCGATATCTGCAATCTCCAATGCGAGGGCTGTTACCGCCAGCACATGACCGGCCACAAATCATTGGAAGAACTCAAAGAGGAAGTGCTGTTCTTCAAACGATGGCGCAACCCTGACAACTTCTCGATTGCCGGCGGTGAGCCGCTAATCCACCCCAACATCGTCGAGCTGGTAGCCTTCATGGCCGAGGAGGGCATCAAACCGATCATCCTCACCAATGGAGTCGCATTGACCCCGGAGTTGCTACACGAGCTGAAGCAAGCCGGTCTGGCCGGGTTCACCATGCACATCGACAGCCATCAGGGTCGCCCACATTGGAAGGATAAGAACGAAAAAGAGCACAACGAGCTGCGCCAGAAGTATGCCGACATGATCGCAGCCGAGGGTGGGCTGTACCTGGTATTCAATTCGACGGTATATCCCAACACCTTCCCAGAAATCCCGGATGTAGTGAGCTGGGCACAGGCCAACATCGAGAAGGTGCAAGGGGTGGTTTTTATCACCTACCGCACAGCAACCACTTCGGACAGTGTCGCCACCGACACACACGACCAGCAAATCGATATGAGCAAGCTTAGCTACACCAGCAAGTCCTTTGACGAACAATTCACTACTGCACCCGAAGTTTACCAGATCATCAAAGACAACTGTCCTGAGTACGAAGCGTCCGGCTACCTGGGCGGCACAATCCGCCACGACAGTTTCAAATGGCTGGTTGGCGCGCTGGTCGGCGGCAAACATCAAATGTACGGATCGATCGGCAAGACAACCATGGAGCTGGCCCAGACCGGGCACCATCTGTTAACCGGACGCTATGTAGCCTATCTCACCACAGCCAAAGTCGGGCCGAAGATCTTCCTGCTCTCACCCTGGGATCCGATCCTGCGCCAGGCCTGGAAGAATCGGATCAAAGATGTGCTCCGGCACCCTGGGCGCCTTTTCGATAGCATCTACACCCAGAGCATTGGCATCATCCAGGCTCCTGACCTGCAACCGGACGGACGCGCTGACATGTGTGACAGCTGTCCTGACATCACCATCTATGACGGTAAGTTTGTCAACTCGTGCCGCATGGATGAATATCGACTATTTGGCGGGTTTGTCTCGGTAACGGAAAAGAAGGAAGAAGAGCCGGAAGAAGAACCGGAGGAGATGTTCGTAAAATGACCCGGAAGATCGGTTTGTGGGCAGGCATCGGTAGTCTGCTGCGCATTTTGCGCGGTAAGCCCAAAATTCCGCCTTCGCTGGCTGATAACCTGCTGCTGCAAACGATTCTCAACCGGCGCAGCATTCGCTCCTTCACATCACGGGTCATTCCCGACGATATCTTTGCAGCCGTCCTGGAAGCAGGACGGCTGGCTCCCTCTACCGTCAACCTGCAAAGCTGGGCATTTGCCGTGTTCGATGCAGATTTGTGGCAGCAGACTTTCGGACAGTCCATCCCGTTTCATGGCAACCGGGCAGTGATCATCATGGCAGATACGTACCGGGACCGGCAGGTACTGGATGCGTTTCCCCACAGCCCATTGGTGGAGTACACCATTGCGGTGATCAACGCTTCGCTGGCGGCGATGAACATGAACATCGCCGCCGAAGCGCTGGGTGTATCCTCGGTGATGCTCTCGGAGACCGGGCGCAGTGGCTTGTTAGATGCCAGATATCTGAAAGAGAAATTGGGCTTGCCGGATGGCGTCATACCTCTGATGACCATCGTGTTTGGATATGCTCGCGGGCCATACCCGCCGATGCCCCCCAAGCTCCCTGAAGAACAGGTCTTTTTCAAGGGACAATACCGCTTCCCAGACCTCGAAACGATGGAAAGCTGGTTGTCGCAAATGATCGCCGGGTATAAAGCCAGCCATCTGAACTCATCCTTTGAGAAACAACTCGCTATCTACCAGGGTAAAATCGGGCAGGCTGAGGCTGATTTGCACGCGATGATTTTTCATCGAGACCACCGTCCGTGAGGCAAGCCTGAGAAGCGCCTGAGGCGCGCCCCAGGCGTTAGACGGAGACAATTTTGGCGCGTACCCGGCCCGCCTGACCTCATCAAGCAGAGGATGATCAGCAGATCACCGGAGGATCACCGGAGAACGACCGGGTCTGGGCAGCCGGTCGTTTTGGCAGGGTGTCTCTTCGAAACCTGGGGCACAACCCGCAGCGATCCTCAACCGCCGCCGAGATGACGTACTGCCCCGCGCCAATCTCGGCGGGCAAGATAACGATGCCCAACCAGTTCATTCGCCATACATTCCTCATGGCCTGTGCTCTTCGAGCTATGATTTGGCACTGAGAACTGAATCACCCGTCAATATCAAAAACTTGATCATTGAGTATCAGGAAAACACCTTCTTACAAAATCGAGTTTTTTTAGTGGAGTCATGATAGTGGTATAGTGTATCATTGTCTGAGTATCAATGAAATAATAGAGCAAGAGCCTGTTTTTCGTGCTGTACTTCTGTTCAGAAAGACTATTTTCACGAGCCTCCGAAATGAGTTCATAGTTTACAGTGCTCTCTAATGTTTTGCCTTGCAAGGAATGAGAGTCTGTCGGCATTTTCTCATAACCGGAGTGCCTGTTTTACGAATGCCAACAAACCCTGGAAAGTTTTCTGAAAAGCTACAGTTGATGGACAGAGCTGAAACAGGATGGTTGACTACTGTCGCTCATCCTTGTCGGTCAGTTTTTTTGTTGTAGACCAACGACTTGTATCTTCTCAATAAACAGGGGTAAAGTTGCGTTTCTCAACGCTTTTTATGGGTAAAAACATCGCAATGGTGACATTGTTCCTCGAATTATTGAGAAGCTGCTCCGACGTGTAGCCGTCCATCACTCATCACTCGTCACTCGTCACTATTTTTATGGGAGTTCTAATGGTTCAAGACATCAATGTAATATCGACGGCTCAACTAGAGCAGGAAGTGGCGCGGCGCCGGACGTTTGCCATCATCTCGCATCCTGACGCGGGCAAGACCACATTAACCGAAAAACTGTTGCTGTATGCCGGAGCTGTTGATATCGCGGGCACGGTGCGTACCAAGAAGAATCAACGCCATGCTACATCGGACTGGATGGCGATTGAGCAGCAACGCGGCATCTCGATCACATCGACTGTGCTGCAATTCGATTACGAAGGTCATCGCTTTAACCTGCTGGACACCCCCGGTCACCAGGACTTCAGTGAAGATACGTATCGGACGCTGACTGCCGTTGATAGCGCGGTGATGGTTTTGGACTGTGCCAAGGGCATCGAGCCTCAAACCTTAAAGTTGTTTGAGGTGTGCAGGATGCGCCACATACCGATCCTCACCTTCATCAACAAAATGGACATGCCCGGGCGTGACCCACTCGATCTGCTCGATGAGATCGAGCGAGTGCTTGGCATTGCGCCTGTCCCGATGAACTGGCCGATTGGGGATGGGCACAACTTTCAGGGCGTCTACGATCTCAATCATAGCCGGATCCTGCGCTTCGAGCGTACGACGGGTGGCCAGCATCGTGTTCCGGTGCAGGCAGCTGACCTGAACGATCCGGCGCTGGGCAGTTTGATCGGCGAGACGATCTGTCAGCGCCTACGAGAAGAGGTCGCGTTAATCGACGGCGCCGGCACCGAGTTCGACAACGCACAGTTTTTGCAAGGGTCGATCACGCCCGTGTTCTTCGGCAGCGCGATTAACAATTTTGGCGTCGAGGTGTTTCTGAGATCGCTGATCGATCTGGCGCCGCCTCCCGTGCCTCGAATGAGCAACCAGGGCCCTGTATATCCAACAGACGATCAATTTACGGGTTTTGTGTTCAAAGTACAGGCCAATATGGACCCCCATCACCGAGATCGAATGGCCTTCGTGCGTATTTGTTCCGGTCGTTTCCAGAAGGATATGCAAGCCTTCAATCCACGGCTGGGGAAGACCGTGCGACTGAACCGCGTCCATCGGCTCTTTGCCCAGGATCGCGAGATCGTCGAAGAAGCATTCCCCGGCGATGTGGTAGGGCTGACCAACACCGGTCTGACCCTCGGTGATACCCTGTCATCCGGCGCGCCGATTGCATACGATCCCATCCCGCGTTTTCAGCCGGAGCGATTTGGTATGCTGCGCCTACTTGACATCACAAAGAGCAAACATTTCCGCAAGGGGCTTGAACAACTGGAGGAAGAAGGAGTCATTCAGGTGCTGTATGCCACTGACAGCTCTCGCCGTGAGCCGATCCTGGCAGCCGTGGGAACGCTTCAATTCGATGTGGTCGCCGCACGCCTGGAGGCAGAGTACGGGGTCAGGACATCGGTGGACTTCCTGCCGCACAGCATCGCGCGCTGGATCGAGGGACGACCGGAAGCAATTGAACAGGTCACATGGTACTCGACGAGCATCCGTGCCAGAGATCGCAAAGGAGAGATGGTGGTGCTGTTTCATACTCCCTTCGAGGCCGACTATGTCGCGCGGAATAACCCCGATATCACCTTCAAAACACTCAACTAGCCACAAATTTATGTCATGGTCAGAGGCTGAACATCACTCTGACCATGACAACCGCCTTTGCAACATCGATGATTGGCTCTGATTGGCACAAACTATTCTATCTGCGCCAGGTCTCTTCCCCGAGCTGCCGCCCGATCCACCTGCCAATCCCGCATGGTAGCCGGGATGGGTTTGATCTCCTCCTCCGGCCGGCGAGCCAGGCTCAACGCCCCTGATACACATCGAAGCACGCACAGGCCACAGCCCACACACCGCTGTCGATCCACTTCCATCCTGCCGCCGGTCAGTGCCAGCGCGCCAAACTGGCAGGCCGGAAGACACTCCTCGCATCCGGTGCACTGCATATCATCAACCTGCGCACAGAATGCCGATCTGGCCACAGAGTTTGCCATCCCCAGTTCTGCCACGCCCCGCAGAACCCCGCATGAACACGTACAGCAATTGCAGATGTACGCCCCATGCTCCTGGTGATTGCCGACTGTGTGTACCAACCCCGCTTCGGCAGCCTGCCGGAGCGTATCAAGCGATTCCTCCCGTGTCTGTGCCGTGATCGCCGGATCGTGATCGAAGGCGCCAGGAGTTGAGCTGAAAATCATACAATAACCGGTCGGGTGGCGGCAGGCTTCCCCCACCAGCGCCTTTTGCTTGCGGCAGATGCAATCGACCACGCCCCACGCCTGCGCACGCCCGATGATGGCAGCTGCCGTTTCAAAGGGCTGCACCTCGATATCGATGGGAATCGCCTCATCGACCGGCAGCACGCGGTGGAACGATGGCTCGACCGTCAGCATCGACCGGAAGGCACGCTGGAAGTAGGTCTCGGTCAGACGGGCCAGGTCGGCATTCAGACGACCGAGCTGCATCTCGTAAAAGCCGACAATAAAGGGCATCAGGGCATATCCGACCCCCTGCTCTGTTTTATGAACCTCGATGAGCCCCTTCCTTGCCATGCTCTTGAGCAGCGAACGCACAGTCTGAGCATCGCCGCCAATGCGCGCAGCAACCTGCGCCGGAGTCTCCGGGGTCATGCGCAGATGCGAGGCACAAGCGGCCTCTTCCGGCGTAAACAATCGAGCCAACAGGTCCAATTCGATCCCATCATCGGTAGGCGGAAAGCCGCTTGGCAGCGCGTCCAGCCGCTCGGCGAGAGATTTGTAGGCGGCGTTGTCCATATGCTGTTTTCCTTTCACAACAGAGAGAATAGTTTTCCAGGATTGTGCACGCCAAAAGAGACGTCTATTCCGGCCTTCCAACCAGATAGAGCAGCAGTTTCATCTTGCTCAGCATGATGTCGCATCGATCAGGCAGCAGGATCTCCATCTCTGGTGGAATAGGCTTTCCATTGACAGACGTTCCGTTGGTACTGGTGAGATCGATCAGCACAACACCCTGTTCGGCGGGACGCAATGTGATATGTTTCCGAGAAACTCCCATCAGGCTTGCGCCGTAGGGATTCAGATTGACCATCACATGCCCATCCCGGCTCTCGCCGCGCCCCAATGTCACTTTATCGTAGAGATCGAGCCCCAGACGCATCCAACGACCCTCCACGCGCATCTCCAGAATGACGCGCCAGGGGCGTTTCTTGATCAGCGTATCCTCCGGCAAGGGGTAATACGGCAGCGGATGATAATCGATCTGCTCTTCGACTGCCTGGAAGAGCACCAGATGCTTCTGCGCCATGTGTCGACCAAAAATTGCTGCCTGCCTGACCTCTTCAGACATCCCTTCGAGACTTGGCTGGGTGTCAGCCCGATACATCTGAATGGCAGGAGGGAACTCCTCAAAAGTGGGTGAGGCAATTGGAGTGTCTTGAATATCGTAGGGTGGCTCAGCCCAAGAATCCGGCCAACTGGTTGCATTGTCCGGCTCTTTTTGGTTCTTTTGCCGTTCATCATTTGCCGATGTGTTGCCCATTCAAATTCCTCCAGGCTGCCTATCCTATCGATCCCAATCCTGCCATGCCGACACGACAACCACCATACCAAACATCGACCGGCAACTATTGCTTCTCAGCCATAATGATCTATGATAACAGTAAATTTGCCACAGAAGTCAACAGTACGATAGTCAGAAGTCAATGTCAAGTCATGTTTCTGCCAAAGGAGTGAAGATGTGACTCTCTGGTGTCGCTGGCTCGGTGTTGCCGGTATCGAACTAAATGTAGAAGGTCGGGGCATCATCATCGACCCGTACTTTACCCGCTTCCCGCTCTGGAAGATGTGGATCGGACCTATTTATCCTGATCGCGATCTGATCATCAAGAACATCCCGCGCTGCGATACCATTCTGGTCACGCACGCTCACTTCGATCATGTGATGGATGTTCCCATCGCTGCTCTGCACACCGGAGCAACGGTCATGGGCTCGCGCAATACCTGCCTGATCGCCGGAGCATCGGGCGTCCCGGCAAAACAGATACGCCGGATCGAAGCCGGCGACCGGTTGGAGTTGGGAGATTTCCGGGTCGATGTCTTACCCGCGCGGCACGGCAAAACAGCCATCGACCGGATCATCAACGGCCCAATGCCGGCCGATTTGAAGATCCCGTTACGCGCCCTCGATTACCGGATGGATCAGTGCCTTGCCTTCCTGGTGGAGGTCGATGGGCTGCGCATCCTGATCGGCAGCGGTGAGATAGTAGAAGAAAACACCCCTGCCGACATCCTGTTTGTCGGCGCGATTGCCCTGGAGAATGAGACCGATCGTTATTACTCCACGGCGATGGAGCGGACACGGCCCAGTATCGTCATTCCCTACCATTGGGACGATATGTTCCGCCCTCTGTCAAAACCGGTGCGGCCAACCTATCGGCCGCCATCCTGGACCATACCGCCTTTGCGGCGTGTCGACTTGAGCAGCTTCAGCCGGATGATCGACACCATAGCGCCAGGAACAACAGTCATCATCCCGGAGATATTCCGTCTTTACAATATCAACGAACTTTTATGAGGCAACCTATGAAGAACCACTTTCTTGACAACCCCCTCATCCTTACCTATTTGTTTCACCCCCGTCCGGCAGCTCCAGGCACGCACAAGCGCGATACTATCATCGACGGCGAGATATGGGTCACAAAAGACGTATCGCTTGGCTATCGATTACATATCCACCAGCCCGGCGCGCCGACCATCCTGTATCTGCACGGTAATGGCGAGATCGCGCCGGATTACGATGATGTTGCGCCGCTGTATCATAAAGCAGGCGCCTCGCTCCTGGTCATCGATTACCGGGGGTATGGCTGGAGCACGGGCAGCCCATCGACCAGCACCCTGCTCCCCGACATGGAAGCAGTCTACGAGGCACTGCCCGAGATCCTGGGAGAACCCGGACTGGCAAACGGGCCAATCATCCTCATGGGGCGCTCGCTGGGCAGCGCGTGCGCCATCCATCTGGCCAGCCAACACCCCGGTGCCTTTAAGGGCCTGATCATCGAAAGCGGCTTTGCAAACATCGTTCCCCTCCTGGCACGGCTGGGAATACCGATCATCGACAAGGTCGTACGCTCTGACCCAATCAACAATATCGGCAAGATGAGCCTGATCCCCCTACCGCTGCTGGTCATCCACGGTGAGGATGATACCCTGATCCCGTCCGAGGAAGGACAGGCCCTTTACGACACATCGCCGGCCGAGCTAAGGACGATCAAGCGTATACCTGGCGCGGGACATAACGATCTGCTATATTACGCTGAAGAATATTTTGCAGCGATTGCTGATTTCATCAAACAGGTTGCATCGTGAACCACCACCAAAACGGCGCCCGCGCCCCCAATTGATACGGCATCAACCTGCCGGTTCATCACCGGCTTAAGCTTCCCCAATCTCTTTATACCTCTCACCTGCTCCGAGGCAGTATCCGGCTCCTGACAGGCCCGGTTTTTTGCTTGTTGTCTGTCCGGTATGCTCATTTGTTGTTTGCATGTCCGATCCAAACCAATCGGCCCTTTTCAGGCACTCACCACTGTTTGTCACCCCCAACATCGATGCACTATTTGCCTTTACCCATCTATCGTTTCTCAACCAGGTAACTGACAAGTTCAGTTTCCAGTGATGTCTCTAACGTCTCATACAGGAAGGCTAAAATGGCGCATAACAACCAAGATATTCCAACCACCCCTATCAAACGGAACAAGAATGTTTTGACCCGCTATTTGGGCAAGCTGTCCCCTTTTATCCTGATACTTCTTCTGATCGAGTTCCTCGATGAGCTTACCGGCAGCGCGCAGCAGGCTGCCTGGCCGCTGATCCGCGATGAGCTGAACCTAACCTATATCCAGATCGGTCTGTTGGTTAGTATCCCTATGCTCGTCTCCAGCATCGTCGAGCCCATCCTTGGCATCCTCTCCGATGTCTGGAAACGCCGCTTGTTGATCCTTGGCGGCGGCGTGCTCTTCACGATTGCCGTGTTGCTCACTGCCGTCAGCCGCAGCTTCCTCCCGCTGCTGACGGCTCAGATGATGTTCTTCCCCGCCTCGGGGGCATTTGTCAGCCTCTCTCAGGCCGTCCTGATGGACATCGAGCCTGATCGTCACGAGCAGAATATGGCCCGGTGGACATTTGCCGGGTCATTGGGTGCGGTGATCGGCCCCCTGGCGCTGGGTGGGGCGATGCTGCTGGGAGTAAGCTGGCGCGGCCTTTTTGCGATCTTCGGTCTGCTGGCCATGAGCCTCGTCGCCGCCGCCTGGCGATTCCCCTTCCCCAACAACGCAATCGGGCACGACAGCACTTTCTCATTCTCGACTCTCAGAGAAGGTTTCAAGGGTGCGCTCGATGCACTCAAGCGGCGTGAAGTCTTGCGATGGCTGGTATTGCTCGGATTCTCCGACCTGATGCTTGATATCCTCTTGGGCTTCCTGGCCCTGTACTTTGTCGATGTAGTTGGCGTAGATGAAGCCCAGGCTACCCTGGCAGTGGCTGTCTGGTCAACGGTAGGACTGCTGGGCGATTTCCTGCTCATCCCATTACTTGAGCGAGTGAAAGGGCTAAGCTATCTACGGCTCAGCGCCGTCGCCGAACTGGCGCTATTCGTCGCGTTGCTACTGGTGCCTTCCTTCTGGGTTAAGCTGGTTTTGCTGGGGCTGCTGGGGATCTTTAATGCCGGCTGGTATGCCATCTTGCAAGGGCAGCTTTACACATCGATGCCCGGACAAAGCGGCACAGTGATGGCCGTCAACAACATCGCCAGGCTGGTCTATGGCCAGATCCCCCTCCTGTTGGGTATCGTCGCCCATCGCTTTGGCCTGGATGTGATGATGTGGCTGCTGCTGGCCGGGCCAATCGCGCTGATGGTTGGTTTGCCAACAGAGAAGAACAGCTAAAGCCTGACCGTGCTCTTCCGATTTGATATCGAGCCTCCTGCTGCGCTCCCTGTCCCGGATTGTGTCATCCACACGGCGAAGACATCCGGAGTCCGGCAAACTTCGGACATCTGGCGTAGAAGCACGCTTATTGCAACGAGAAGCAGGCGCATTGTACCGGGTAGAAGAGTCATTTGACATTGTTATCTCTTGTGTCTGCAACCCAAACAAACAGACATCGATTTTTCTGATTTGCGTCCAGGCGGTGGTACAATCCGCCACGAAGCCGCAGGCTTGGTAGGCGCTTGTATCGGGCGCAAATCTCATCACTCAAAACTCATCACCCAAACGATTTGCTGTTTAATCGTCCAACACTGTTTGTAAGGAGTTCCCGTGAAAATCTTCGTTCCAGGACGCATCTGTTTATTTGGCGAACACTCCGACTGGGCCGGCGGCTACCGTCGCATCAACATCGAAGTGGAGAAGGGCCACTGCCTGATCACCGGCACCGATCAAGGCATCTATGCCGAGATCGAGCCGCATCCGACATCGCTGGTGTTATCCTCCACCACCCCCGAAGGAGAACGCATCGGGCCATACGAGATCCCC
Source organism: Anaerolineae bacterium (assembly GCA_016928235.1). Taxonomy (GTDB): domain Bacteria; phylum Chloroflexota; class Anaerolineae; order Aggregatilineales; family UBA3940; genus JAFGMS01. The sequence continues at coordinate 12,724 of JAFGLD010000233.1, forward strand.
ATGGAGCTTCACGCGCTGCTCGAAGAGGCTCAGCGCGGCGGGTTCTGGAGCTATGTCGCCGGCGTGGCTTACCAGGTGCTGACACACTACCATGTACGCGGGCTGGTCATCGACAACTACCAGACCGACCTGCCGCTCAAGAAGGGATTATCGTCCAGCGCGGCTATCAGCGTACTGGCGGCTCGCTCGTTTAACCGCGTCTACGATCTCAAGATGACCACCCGCGGCGAGATGGAGCTGGCTTATCAGGGCGAGATCACCACACCCTCACGCTGCGGGCGGATGGACCAGGGCTGCGCCTTCGGGAACAGACCAGTGATGATGACCTTCGATGGTGATCACCTGGAGACGACCGAGCTGAAGGTCAATGGCGAGATGTACTTCGTGATTGTCGACCTCCAGGCCCAGAAAGACACCATGGAGATCCTCAAGCGGCTGAACCGCTGCTATCCTTTTGCTGAAACGGAGATCGAGAAGGGGGTGCAAGAGCTGTTAGGACCGATCAACCGGCGTATTGTCAGCCAAGCCGCCGAGATGGTCGAGGCAGCCGACGCCGAGCAGTTGGGCACGTTGATGATCGAGGCACAGGCATTCTTCGATCGTTATGCCACCCCTGCCTGTCCCGAAGAGCTGGCCGCTCCGGTGCTGCATCGCGTGCTGGATTACGGGCCCCTGAAGCCGCACATCTGGGGTGGTAAGGGCATCGGCTCACAGGGTGACGGCACCGCCCAGTTCATCGCTCGCAGCGAATCAGACCAGCAGGCCGTCGTCGAGATCATCGAGCGTGATCTGGGCCTGTCGGCGCTCAAATTAGCGATCCGACCCGGTCAGAAGGTGCGCAAGGCGCTCATCCCGGCAGCCGGCTTCGGAACGCGGCTGTTCCCGGCCACCAAAGCCACCAAGAAGGAGCTGTTCCCGATTGTCGATCGGGATGGGATTGCCAAGCCGGCCATCCTCCTGATTGTCGAGGAGGCGTTGGATGCCGGCATCGAAGAGGTGATCATCATTGTCCAGGAAGATGATCTGGCGGAGTTCCACGCGCTCTTCAACACCCAGGTCTCAATCGAGAACTATAACAAACTACCACGCCACTTCCAGGAATACTCGCAGCGCATCCTGGATATGGGACGGCGCATCCGGTTCGTCGCCCAAACAACGCAGGAGGGATTTGGACATGCCGTTTACTGCGCGCGTGAGGCCATCGGCGATGAGCCGTTCCTCCTCATGCTTGGCGATCATCTGTATCGCTCCGACGGGGAGCGGTCGTGTGCCCGGCAGCTGCTGGATGCCTACCAGCAGCATGGCTTGAGCGTCGTCGGGCTGCGCCACACACCAGAAGACGCCATCGGCAACTTCGGCACGATAGGCGGCGTGTGGATCGAAGAGAAGAGCTTGCTGAATGTCACCGAGTTCGCCGAGAAGCCAACGGTGGATTACGCGCGCACCAATCTGCGCGTGCCGGGCCTGCAAGAGGGCGAGTACCTGACCGTCTTCGGCCAGTACATCATCAAGCCACAACTATTCGAGTTTCTGGAGGAGCACATCGCCAATAATGTACGCGAGCGGGGCGAATTCCAGCTCACCTCGGCGCTCGACCGGGTGCGGAGGCAGGACGGCTTTATGGGGCTGATCATCAATGGGAAGCGGTATGACATCGGCCTGCCGGAGTATTACCTGGAGACACTGCGGACGTTTCGGGAATAATGGGGGATGGAGGCATAGAATAAGCGAAAGATGTGGGGCAAGTGGGCATGTTGCTCATGCTTCCGGCGTTTGCCCTGAGGCCCCATGGTATAATCAAGGGCAACAATGGATGATGTTGTCAGGAGCAAATGATGGCTCAGGCCCAGATTACACAGCACCAACTCATACCTGAAGGCAGAGGTTACCTCACACTGACCGAATTCCTTTCGCTGCCCGATGAGCAGCCGTTTGAAATTGTCAACGGAGAGATCGTCATGATGAGCCCTGCCCAGAGAGAGCATAATACCCTGTCTCGCAGATTATTTAGGTCGCTCGACCGGTTTGTCGAAGAACACGATTTAGGGGAGGTCTGGGAGGAAGCTGCCTACGTGCTCGATGGTGATAAGCGCAGCGATTGGGTGCGTGAAGTGCGCCAGCCGGACGTCTCGTTCATCACCCGGGAGCGCGTCGAGGCGCATAATATCGACTATGGCGCTAAGGAAGGTCCCTGGTGGCTGGCCCCTGACCTGGCTATCGAGATCGTCTCGCCGACCGACAGGTATGTCGATGTGATGCGGAAGGTCGCCGACTATTTGCGTTATGGTGTTCAATTGATCTGGGTGGTCGAGCCGGCGGCGCAGGTCGTGCGCATCTTCAGTCCACAAGAGACGGAAGGGCACACACTGGCTAAGAACGTCAGTCTCCCTGGTGATCCTGTGCTGCCTGGCTGGTCGATATCTCTTAGCGAGCTTTTTCGATAGCTCTTGACCCAGCACTCGGCACTCTTTTGAGGAGGCACAGATGTGTGGACGATTTACCTTGATGCTCGATGCTAACGGCCTGCAGGTAGCTTTTCCCACCTTCACGCCCCCACCGATGGTTGCCCCACGCTACAACATTGCCCCGACCCAACCTGTATTGGCCATAGCCAATGACGGAAAGAGTAAGATCGATTTCTTCTTGTGGGGATTGATCCCGTCTTGGGCCAAAGACCCATCGATGGGTGCCCGGATGATCAACGCCCGCGCCGAGACACTAGCTGAGAAGCCATCCTTCAAGAATGCTTACAAGCGCCGTCGATGCCTGATCCCGGCCGATGGCTTCTACGAGTGGCAAAAAGGGCCCGACAGCAAAGACAGGACACCGATGTTCATCCACAGGCAAGATCGCCAGCCGTTTGCATTTGCCGGTTTGTGGGAAACCTGGCATCCCGGCGATGAGAATATCCTCTCCTGCGCCATCATCACCACTACCGCCAATCCCCTGATGGCCCCCATCCACGATCGGATGCCGGTCATCCTGCCGCAATCCGCCTGGGAAGAGTGGCTCGATCCCGTCGAGCAGCCGCCGGCTGAGCTGGATAAGTTTCTGCGTCCCTATCCCGCTAACGAGATGGCCGCCTACCCGGTATCGACGCTGGTCAACAGCGCGGCCAATGATCGGCCGGAGTGTGTCTTGCCCGCATAGACTGTCCCATCATCACTTCTGCGAAGATAACCCAAAAACAGCGATCACCTGGGAAGTCCTCGAGGTGATCGCCGCGATGTTTTGGGTGTGAAATAACTTAGTCTGTGCTTGAGGTAGCTGTTTTAGCCGTAGACTCTGTCTTGCTCTCTGTCTTACTCTCAGCCTTGCTTTCGGTCTTGCTGTCCGAGTCACTCGACGAGCTTTCACTCTTCTTACCACTGGCCGATGTAGTCGACCGGGAGCGCTTGTTATCGGTGCTATAGAAGCCGGACCCTTTGAAGACAATCCCGGCAGGTTGGATCAACCGATGAACTTCGCCTTCACACTCAGGGCAAACCTTGATGGGCTCATCGTCAAAACCCTGCCGACGCTCAAAACGAACACCACACTCTTTACATTCATATCCATATAAAGGCATAATACCCTCCTACAATCACCATGATTGTATCGTGGCTTCCGATTCGCGCCAATATTCTACTTATATCTATATCATAACAATATATGAACCACGTAAGAATCGCCGCCAAATTTCGATTGGAGATAAAGAAATCGATGATCACGATCAATCGGTTGGATACTATAGTCATCCGGATAAGTTTTGGCACCATGTTCAAAATAGGTAAGCCATAAAACGTAAATATGTAGAAAACCGCTGCTTCAAGCAGACACGCATGGACACGTTTTTACATATTCTGTGTGAGTGTAGACCGACACGTTTCCGGAGAACTATATCAGGTAAAAATATGATCGTCGCATTGTCAGAAGCCACACCAGATTATCACGAGACCTTCAGCCGCCGGGAGCTGCACGCAATGACCGAGACAGCCAGAATGCTCGGCTGCCCGGTACATACCATTCCACGCAGCCTCGAGGTCTGCGAGACAGCTAAGAATGCGCTGGCCTATGTCCCATTCTACAATCCACCTACCGCTGGTGTGTGGATCGGGTTCATTCCTACGCAGGAACGCTACACGGCAATTTACGATGCCGCGTTTGCGAAAGGTATCAGGCTGCTCAATACCCCTCAGCAGCACCAAACTGTCATGGAGTTTCATCGATACTACCCTTTGCTGCGCGATTTGACGCCCGAAAGTGCCATCTGCGAGACGGTCGATGATTGCATTGAGGCAGGTGGGCATCTGGGCTTTCCGGTATTCGTCCGAGGTACAGTGAAATCGAATAAAGACCAGGGCTGGGAAGCGTGTGTGGCAAACAATCGCATAGAGTTGGAGCACATTGTTAAAGCCCTATTGATTCATCCCCCTTCACTTTTGATAGAAAAGTGAAAAAGGAGGCATGATAGAACCTCTGAAAAGTAGTCTTTGATGAACAAAGGGGG
>JAFGLD010000234.1 GCA_016928235.1 Anaerolineae bacterium
CCCCCTTTGTTCATCAAAGACTACTTTTCAGAGGTTCTATCATGCCTCCTTTTTCACTTTTCTATCAAAAGTGAAGGGGGATGAATATTCACATATTTACGTTTTATGGCCGACCTGCCATTTTGCCAATGACACAAAAACTTATCCGGATGACTATATACTCGAGGATCAAGTTTTGGGTCTGTGCAGTACAGATGACCAGTTTTCAGTGATCGACGATTGAACAACAATCGTAGTGATCAGCTTAAAATCACAGAACAAAGATTGCATGTCACAGGGACTATGTGGCGGATGATGGGCTAAAGCCACACGTATTGCCGCCTCAATTCACACATGCCCTCGACCACGATAGTTGTTGAGCGGTAAAAAACTGATCACTGAAAACCGATCACCAAGAATTGTCTTGCAGTTACCCCCTGGGATTATCGATAAGATACACTCTGCCCCTATAAACCAACCACATGACTATCCGCGCGAGCGCTCCAGCAGGGTCATCATCATGATGCTGAGAAGAAGTCTGACCTCTTCGGCTTCGTTCAAAGGCTCGGCCAGCTTCTCGATCTCGAATTTGCCTTCGAGGAAGGACGGACGTTTATGAATCCGTAGGATCGGCGTCTCTGTTCCGCTCTGGTAGACTGTGTAGCTGGGATTGAAGAAGTAGCCGGAAAAGATACCCAGAACGGGAATTTCACCAAAGATAGCATCGATAACCTTGACCATGGCATTATCTTCTTTGATGTGATGGGTGATTTGCTCGCCCTCGCCAAAGATGTTGTAACTGGCTTTGAAGATCGATCTCATCCCCTCCCGCTTGATTGAGCCCAGGGTTGCCCCACTGTTGCTGTCTGTGAAATTGTAGCGAGCCGAAAAGTCGATGACGCGGTCAGCCTTGATGCGGAACATCTCCTGGCTTTTGGAGGAATCGCGGAAAACACCAATGTCTTCCTTGAGCTTGAATAGCTTCTGATGGACGTAAAAAAGATCTCTACCGCTGTTGTCTCGAACAAAAATCTGAGGCGCGAAAGCCATAATCTTGAAAGACATCTGTAACGGATATTGTAGCTGGGACATGTAACTTTACTCTCCTGTAGAAAGTAGACTTTATCGGCAATAGGCACGCTATGCGTAAAATCTGCGCCATTTTGTTCATAACTCAGTTGTTTCCGATAAAGCCTATTAAAGATCGAACAGTTCCCATTATACTCACGACAATAATTCGTGCCGGGCAAGTGGATCTCCCATGTCCGCTACAAGGCAATAAGGAGTTAGGCCATTCCAAAGGTAACTATTCAGTTATTGGTGCTGGCTGCTTGACAGTTTTGAGCGATGAGTAACGAGTTTTAGCTAACCACTAACCGCTGAATAGTTACTTCCAAAGAAATAAATGTCCTGGCGGTTTATCCGGAGAAGTCAGACAATGGCTTCCATTCTACCGAGGGGTAAGTGGATTCCTGCGAAAGCGAGAATGACAGCATTGGCGAAGGAAGGGTATTGAGCAACAAGAGCATTTGTTATTCTGGTATAGCCTCATCCCCCGCTCGATGTGTAGGTTTTAATAAGCGTCATACTCGATATATAACGAGTGATCCGTGACGGCAAGATTGGTAACAGAACAACCACCTCAAATGCCTATCGTCTACCATCCGTTGTCACTACCTGCTAACAGGGTATCTCGATCCGGAAGGTTGTCCCTTGCCCAATCTGTGATTCTACCCCGACTCTCCCACCATGCATCTCGATCAACTGCTTGACAATGGCCAAACCGATGCCCGATCCGCCGCTGCCACGACTTCGCGATTTGTCTCCTCGCCAGAAACGCTCGAATACAAATGGTATATCTTTCGGCGCAATGCCGGAGCCGGTATCTTCGACGGTGATATGTACTTGTCTGTTTGTCCGGACGGCTCGCACAATCACCTGTCCGTTTTCCGGTGTGTGGCGAAGTGCATTGCTGAGCAGGTTGGTAAGCGCCTGCGTCAGGCGATCGCCATCGGCATTGAGATTGGGGATACTGCCTTCTAACTCGGCTCGCAGCGTGATCTGACGCGCTTCTGCTGTGGGGAGCATCTGCCGGACTGCCTGCTCGACCAGCATACCGATGTCAACCGGCTCTAGCTCCAACTCCAGCCGGCCCTCATCGGCCAGCGAGAGTGTGCGCAGGTCCTCTACCAGCCGGGCCAGGCGCCGAGTCTCGCTATGCAGATTGCGCAGCTCACCCGGGGCGGGCTTCAAGACACCGTCCAACATGGCTTCGAGTGTTCCTTGTATGACACTGAGGGGAGTGCGCAGCTCGTGGGCAATATCCGCTACCATCTGCTTACGGAGCTGCTGCTGCCTGTCAAGCTGGGAGGTCATCTGATTGAAGGTAGAGGACAGCATGCCAAGCTCATCGGTTGTCGATACTGGGACACGAACGGATAGATCGCCCTCACTGACGGCCTGGGCAGCCTGTTGGAGAACCGATAGGGGCCGGGTGATGCGCCGGAACAACCATGTCCCAACCATCAACGCAGCCAGACCGGCCGCCAGCGCTGCCGGGATCACTGCGCGATTGATCTCAGGGATCAGATTCTCCCTTAACGAGCCTCTCTCATTTGTCACCAGCAGTGTCCCGACTTGCTCGTTGTCTACGATGATGGGGGCGCCTTCCGCCAATATGTCACGTGATAGCGTTATTCCCTGGAACTCGTTTTGTGTGTCCGAGATCACAATGCCCTGGCTGTTGGCCAACAATAGACGCGAGTCCACCATTCCCCACATGCGGCTAAGACCGCCTCTTTCTCGTGTCCAATTGCGCCCCGAATTTGGCTGTGTTTCCTCCCCCGAGGTAAAGCCGAACAGGGTCTGTTGCGCCTCATCCCAGCTATTCGACCTGGCATACATGTCAGCCAGATCGGGGGCGACCTGCTCGGCCCACTCTCTGCCGGCGCGGTTGACATACAGATTGAGCTGGTGAGCAGTGATCATGTTGCCGGCGATAGTCACGACAGTCAGCGTCACGCCAATGATCGCTGTCATCGCTCCCACGAGTCTGAACCACAAGCTACGAAACATGGTTGTCCTCGACCGGATCGAGCCGGTAACCCACACCGTGAACGGTGTGGATGATGCGCGCCTGTCCGGCGTCGCCCTCTATTTTGCGTCGTAGATTCTTGATGTGTTGATCGATAGCACGTTCATAGCCTTCATAGGTGACACCCTGAGTTTCTTCAAGTAACTGAAATCGGCTCAACACTCGGCCAGCATTGCGGGCCAATGTAACCAGTATCTCGAACTCGGATGGAGTCAGTGTCAGGACATGATCTCCGATTGATGCTCGATAACCGGTCATGTCGAGAGTCAGACTCCCCACACGCATGATCTCAGGTGGCGATTGGCTGCGTGAGGTGCGTCGAAGCACAGCGCGCACACGCGCCACGACCTCTCGCGGCGAGAATGGCTTGACAATGTAGTCATCGGCTCCCATTTCCAGGCCGATCAGTCGATCGGCTTCTTCGCTGCGGGCAGTCAGCATGATGACCGGCACATCCGATTCGCGACACAGCGCCCGGCAGACATCTAGACCATCGATTCCCGGTAGATTCAGATCGAGGATAACGAGGTCAGGTTTTTCATGGCGGAAAGCAAAGATGGCCTGCTTTCCGTCGTGGTTTTCGACAGCCTGGAAACCTGCCTCTTCAAGATAGAGCCGCACTAATCGCGCGATCTGACGCTCATCCTCAATAATCAATATCTTTTGCGCCATGTGCCCCTCTATTTGCTCTGCTATTGATTTTTGGTGACCAATCGGAAATTTTACCCGCCTACCAGCCTCGACATCACATTCCAGGCCAGATCGGTGGTGGGCAGCGCGAACCATACCCAGCCCAGCACGACATAATGGAAGGTCAGCAGCGTGGTGATGATATCGACGGCCAGCCGCAGGCGTGGACGGGTGCTGATTGCCTTATCTTGCGCACGGGTGGCGTTTGCCCACCGGTTGTGGATGAATAGGCCCAGCCCGTGCCAGGCCCCCCAAATGGCAAAGTTCCAACTGACGCCGTGCCACAACCCGATCAGCGTCATGGTTGTCAACTGGCTGACGGCAATCATGGCCCAGGCCGGAAGTGTTTTGGCTCTCGACCGCATTGCTCGTGAGAGTGGATTGAAATAATAGGCGCGGAACCACATTGCCAGTGTGATATGCCAGCTGTTCCAAAAAGCAGTCAGGTTGGACTTGAGATACGGGCGATCGAAGTTCTCCGGAATGCTGAACCCGGCCAGCCTGCCCAATCCAATGGCGATATCCGAATAGCCAGCAAAATCGAAGAAAATGCGCAGGGCATAGGCATACAGCATCACCCATAACCAGCCCGTCGATGTGGTCTGGTCGGCATTCGTGGCGTTGAGAGCAAACAACGCCAGCCCGTCGGCCAGGACGAACTTCTTGAACAGGCCAATGACGATCCGGCTGCCACCTTCGAAAGCTGCCTGGGCAGACAGCGAGAAGGGTGTGCGCAGGTCTTTGACGAACCGCTCGGCCCGATCGATGGGACCGGCGGTCAGCGTGGGGAAGAAGAGCACATAACCGGCAAACTCATCGAGGGTCATGGCAGGCAGCGTGCCAATCTGCCGGTCGCGCAAAACGTGGATCAGGCGGAAGGCGATGTAGGAGATGCCCAGCCAGCGGATATCGAGTGCTGTGGCTTGCGCCGTCGACTGCCCCATCAGGGATCGGAGCGCGGCGCCGGCAGCCAGTGCCAGCGGCTCGGTCTTGACAACAACCAGCAATCCAAGCAGGAGTGCAATCAAAGCGATAATCGGCCAGCGATTGCGGGACGGGATAAAAAACAGCCCGGTTCCCAATGCGGCGATCATCACCAGGACGGGCAGAATCAATAACATGTCGGGAGGCCGGTTGGCGGTAATACAGCACAGCGGGCTGATGTAGCGCGTCAGGCCAATGAGGAGGACAACGCCGAACAGGACGGCAATGGGGGCAAGCAGCGTCCCAGTCAGTGACGGCTCGCCAGACCGGATGGCGAGCCAGACCAGCACTACCAGCGCCAGCGTGACAACCGGCAGCCAGAAGTCCATCTGGCGGATGGGCATGGCAGGCTGCAGCCAGAACAGGGCGACTGTACCGGCAACGAGGAGTAACCAGCCGCGCCATCGACCTTTGCCGATCAGGGCAATGAGCAATACGGTAACGACGAAGGTCAGGATATGGGGAAGTGTCATTTAGAAGCCCTGGTAGATCCACTGAGGTGCATTGCTCGATGTCATCACGACCAGCACGATGGCGATCAGGCACAGCAGAAGGGCCAGCATATTCTCACGAGAGAACAATTGCCTGAGCATTACTTGTATCCACACATCCGCCACTCACCACCTTCGTAGACGGCGCGGTAGGTTTGCCGGTCCAGGCCGATCTCCCGCTGTTCATCGTTATAGGTCGCAAGAATCGAGCCGGCGCAGGTGACCAGTGTAGCATCACCATCCTCGCCGGCAGATTGGCAGTTAGCGTCTTGGAGGGTGGCCGAGACCGCGCCGAAGGAATCAAGCTCTGTCATAGCTTGCTCTTCCCATGCGGCGCAGGAGCGGTTGGTCAAATTGTCGGTATCCTTATCGACCAATGCCTGGATATATCCTTCGATGGCCTGGGCCGGCGCATCCTGTTCTTTGCAGGCAGCCAGCGCCAGCGCAACAAAGCTGATTAGCACGAACTGACGGGTAGATGGTAGACTCATGAGCTATCTCGACCAGGTGAATAAGGAACAGATTAAGCACGAAGCGCCCAATATACCATAGCAATGAGCAACGAGCAATGAGTGATGAGTGGCGAGTGCTGGGTTTGATCCATCCGCTATCTGCTATATGCCATGAAGCCTGAACATCAAGTGACACACTATACCCCCCCACGCTCCGGAGAGCATCGAACCCCGATGGTGCAAATAGCATCACAGCGGCGCCGTAAGAGTCCAAATGAGTATCTGGTATTAGGAGCAGTATTTGTGGGATTTGTGCTATGCATTGGTGGTTTGGCGCTGAGCGGGATGCTTGCCCCCGGCGGCAGAGTGCTGTCAGCCGCGCCGTCATCCGCCGACCCCACCAACACACCGATCTTTGCCCCGCTGCTCCCTATTCAACCGGCAGCTGAAGAATCTACCGTCGATTCACTGGTTGGGCTGGAGACTGCCACCGTCTTCCCTGATGAACCCGTGGCGACCATGCAGCTGGGCTCGGTTTACACAGTCCAGTCTGGCGATACACTATGGAGCATCTCGATCGGCCTGGAGATCCCTATGGAGGCTATTGTGGCTGCCAACCCTGGTCTCGACCCCAATACGCTCTACCCAGGCAATACACTGAACATTCCACGGGCCGGAGAGACAGTCGAAGGAGCACCAGGAATATTTGGCTACGTGGCCACACAGGATGAATCGCTGCGCCTGCGTTCATCGCCGGAGGTGAGCGATAACATTGTGACGCTGCTGGAGCCGGCAACGGTTTTGGAGATCAGCGGGCGCACGGCGGACTCCTACTGGCTGCGTGTCAAGATCCCCAGCGGGCAGGTTGGGTGGGTCGATGCCAATTGGGTGGGCGTACCGGTGTCGCTGGCCGAAATTCCCATCGACGGCCAGGCGTTTGGCCAGGTTGCGGCAACGGCCACCATTCCCTTAGTAACATTGATGCCGGCACAGACCCAGATGGCGACGGCGGCGCCAACCAGTTTGCCTGAATACGAGGAGCAGGTCACCGACTACCTGTATATTTCGGGGATCACGGCACGCTCCCATGAGATCTTCATGATCGGCCAGTCAATGGGCAATCGCCCCAATATCTTTTCGAAAGTGGGAGACAGCATCACCGATAACGCCGCCTTCCTAAAGCCGATTGGTCAGGGGAACTATAACCTGCGCACTCACATCTACTTGCAGCCAGTGATCGATTACTATTCACAGGAGATCGCCAGGGATGCCAACTCCTTTGCCAACACGTCGCTGGCAGCCAAAGGCGGCTGGTCGGTCTGGCACGAGTTCAACCCTGATTTTGCCAACACGACAGTCTGCCGGCCCGGCGAGACACCCCTGGTGTGCGAATATCGAGTGGTGCGTCCGTCAGTGGCGCTGATCATGCTGGGCACCAACGATGTGATCAGCATGTCGGCCGGCAAATACGAAGACTATATGCGGCAGGTCATCGAGACCTCGATCGAGATGGGAGTAATTCCGGTGGTGAGCACCATCCCTGATTTCTACTACCAGGATGTAGACAACAAAGTGCAGGTGATGAACGACATTATCATCAGGCTGGCTCAGGAATATCAGATCCCGCTGTGGAACTATTGGGCATCAATGCAGGAACTGACCGGCAAGGGCTTGAGCATGGATGGTATTCATCCTTCCTGGGCCGTCCCCGCTGACTTCACGCCTAACTTCCTGAAATACGGCATGACCAACCGCAACCTGACGGCCTTGCAGGCACTCGATGCGGTGTGGCGATTGGTAATCGAGCCGGGGCGGTGATACGCATCAATGACGCTTTTTAATTGGCCGTAGAGGTCGAGAGAAAAGGGTGAAATTTACGTCGATACCATACATCTATCATAAATTCTCAGATGAGTTTTCCCCACTCGCGACTCCTTTTGAGGCCCATTGACGTTATGTATTGGCAGGGGAGCTATGGGGCATTTCTTGCGACCGAGGTGGCAGCAACCCCAAAATCCTCCTGGAGCTTGGACAAGCTCCAGGAGGACAGTACTAAATGTACTGGGCTTTCGCTTTTTTCACCATCAAACAATTACTCAACGCAGAGAGACGACCAGAGGTCGTTGCAGAGTGCGCAGATTTTTTGTTTTTCCTCTGCGATCTCTTATCAGGTAATATCAAGGCGCAGCAAAGACATGTTAAGATCTGGGGAACGAAAAACCTCAGCTCACTGTCAAAG
>JAFGLD010000235.1 GCA_016928235.1 Anaerolineae bacterium
AGAGTTATGGCAATTACCAGGGAGTGGCTCATGAGCAAAAGCTCACCCAAGAGGATGAAAATAGCTTTTTGACTCATCACCCATCACCCATCACTATTTTCAAGGAAGACAATGATTTCATTCACGGGTATTGATTTTAAACTGATCACTGATCACCCGTCGATGTTAAAAACTTGATCCTCGAGTAATAGATTTGGCTCAATATGGAAACGTGGAGAAGTGCTTGTGCTTCTTTCAGCGTTTATGTGGCGCGTGACAGTCAGCTTGACACCTGACTACTCTTTCGCATTATTGAGCTTAAGTTGACACTTACGACGCGCTCACAAATCCCTATCTCAGGAGGGCATCATATGCCTGGTTTTACCCCTGCCCGTCGTTGGCAGCCACCGTTCTACCCATTTAAGCGTGAGACTTTCGGGCGCTGGTTGTTGGCACGCATCGAATATGCCATCAAGGGGCCGCTGTTTGGCTGCCGGATGTGTGGCAACTGCCTGCTCCAAGAGACGGCTCTCATCTGCCCAATGGAGTGTCCGAAGGGTCTTCGCAATGGGCCTTGTGGTGGGTCTACTGAAGAACGCTGTTATGTCGATCCGACCCGCCCATGCATCTGGTACAAAATTTACGAGCGAGCCTTCAAATATGGTCGTCAGGAACTGCTGATGGAGGTGCTCCCGCCACTGGACTGGGACAAGACCGGCACAGAAGCCTGGGGCGATGGGATCACGCAGATCAGGAAGATTGGTGATGGTAAGTTCTTCGTTGGCGTGGGGAGATTTGCCGCCGGGCTCCTCTCACGCAATCCCCTCAAGCGTGCTACGACCTGGGATTCGCTGTTTGTGCCTATCCGGCAGCCGGAATGGTGGCAAGGTGATTCTGAATACCATCCTCCTGCTTACCAAGAGCCGGTATCTGAACTGGAACAGCGTCTGAAAGCCGGAGAGTTTGTGGTAACATCGGAGGTAGCCCCGCCGATGAGCACAGCCACCGGCAAGCTCGTCCGCAATATCGAGATGATTAAGCCCTATGTGGCAGCTGTTAACTTTACCGACAACCCATCGGCTACTCCGCGCATGTCGAGCCTGGCTTGCAGCGTCATGGCGATCCAAAATGGAGCGGAGCCGGTCATCCAGATCGCCGCGCGGGATCGCACACGCATCGGTCTGCAATCCGAGGTGATCGGCGCTACCGCGCTCGGCATCCGCAACATCTTATGCATATCAGGCGACAGTATGCATATCGGCCCCTCCCCGATGGGGCGGCTCGATATCGTCGACATCGATTCGATACAGATGCTGTGGATCCTGCGGCGGATGCGCGACGAGGGGCTGTACCTCGATGGGCGCGCGATCAAGAATCGACCGCAAATGTTCCTGGGCGCGGCAGCTTCTCCTTTTGCCTCACGCCCGGAGTTCCAGGCTATCCGCGAACATAAGAAGATCAATGCCGGAGCACAGTTCTTCCAGACCAACCTGGTCTACGATCCGGATGGTCTGGAGGTATGGCTCAACGCGCTTGCCAGGCGCAATATCCTCGACAAAGTACATATCTTGATCGGGGTGACGCCGCTTAAGAACCTCAGGATGGCCCAGCATATGCATAACCATGTACCAGGTGTCTCGATACCTGATCCGATCATGAAGCGCATCGAGAACGCCGGTGATGGCGCCGCTGAGGAGGGTGTCCGGATTGCCCTCGAGATCATTGAGGCCATCAAAGGCAAACAAGGTGTGAACGGTATTCACCTGATGGCTGTTGGGTGGGAGGAGATCGTTCCACGCATTGTCACCGAAGCCGGACTGCTGCCGCCCGGTTTCAAGGTACCGGAAGAAGCATCAGTAGCCAAAGGGTGACATTTCCCATGACCCGTGACCTGGTCGTCAGCCTGGATTGCAGCACCACGGCCTGCAAGGCTATTATTTGGGATCGAGAGGGCAACTGTCTGGCCGAAGGACGCGCCGGCCTGCCCATGCTCCAGCCGAGACCTGCCTGGCACGAACAGCCTGCCGAAACCTGGTGGCAATCAACCGGCGATGCGTTGAGGCAGGCAATCGCTCAGGTGCCGGCGCATCGACTGGCTGCGGTCTGCATTGCTCATCAGCGCGAGACCTTCGTGGCCGTTGATCGGCAGGGACACCCGCTTCACAATGCCATTCTGTGGATGGATGAGCGTGCCCGCCCACTGCTGAATGACCTGATCGATCTGTATGGTGTCGACCATTTCCAGCAGGTGACCGGCAAACGACTGTCAGGTAACCTGACTATTGCCAAGCTGGCCTGGTTGCGCCAACATGAGCCACAGGTATTCTGCAATGCCTTCATGTTCCTTGATGTCCAGGGCTACCTGGTGCAGTGTCTGACTGGCCTTTATCGTACCAGTTGGGGAAGTGCTGATCCCATGGGATTGTTCGATATGCACACCCATCAGTGGTCAGCTGAGATCCTGGCTGGTATCGATGTACACCCGGACCAACTGCCTGAAGTTTTCCCGCCGGGAACGATTCTGGGAACAGTCACGCCTGAGGCTGCTCAGACTTGCCACCTGCCTGCCGGTATCCCGGTGGTAGCCGGACTGGGTGATGGGCAATCGGCAGGGTTGGGCATCAATATTACCCGGCCCGGCGAGTGTTACCTTAGCCTGGGAACCTCCATTGTATCCGGCACCTTCTCAGAGACCTATTTGACCAGCCATGCCTTTCGCACAATGGTTGGGGGAGTACCCGGCACTTACCTCTTCGAAACGGTGTTGCTGGGTGGGGCTTATACCGTCAAGTGGTTTGTCGATCATTTCACCGATCAAGAGCCGCCGGCCACCAACCCGGAGCTGACGGTTGAAGCCGGGCTGGAGGCCGATGCTTGCCAGGTGCCGCCTGGCTCACAGGGGTTGATGCTGGTACCCTACTGGAACAGTGCCATGAACCCCTATTGGGATGCAGCTGCCGGCGGCATCGTAGCAGGTTGGAAGGGTATCCATCGAAGGCCGCATGTGTACCGGGCTATTCTGGAGGGCATAGCCTTCGAGCAGCGTCTGCACACGACCGGCGTGGAACAGGCGCTAGACCACCCTATCGATCGCTATGTGGTCGTTGGCGGCGGCGCTCGCAGCGACCTGTGGTGTCAGATCATCGCCGATGTCACCGGAAAACCTGTTCACCGCACCCATTCGCCTGAGGCCGCGGCGCTTGGCGCCGGCATCCTGGCTGCCGGTGCTGCCGGGCTGTTCCCGGATGTCCGTCAGGCTGCTCAGACCATGGCGCGCGTTGATCCACCATCCTTCACCCCCGATCCGGCGCGCCATGGCTATTACAGCCGGCTGTACGAGGATGTCTATATCCATCTCTTCCCGGCACTGCAGACTTATTTGGATCGCTTGACGGAGATCGGCATCGATTTTGCATAACAACGCGCGCCGGCTCATGAATACCAGGCCTGGCCCTGATTGTCCTATCATTAGCCATCGGCTCGATCGAGCGATGAAGCTGTCTGAGCCCTTGCATGACACATCACTGAGGAGTAACCCTTGATCTTAATGCGCGTTAGGCGGGTAATAGTGGGCCTGGGACTGATTCTGACGATTGTCGCGGCAGGGGTGGGCGGCGTGTTTTTGCTTACCCGGGGCGACACTTCATCACCGGCCTATGCAGAGAACCTCCAAGGCACCCCAATGCCCCCGACACCAACCTCGACGGATACGCCCAGAGCCTCCCTTGTTTCGCCGACCCTGACTGCCACTCAAGCAGCATCGCCCTCCCCCTCCGCCGTGCCGTCTGTGCGTCTAGCGGTGGTTGGCGATTTGATGATGGCTCGCTCCGTCAATAGAGAGTGCATCCGGCAGGATGACTTCACCTGGCCCTTCCATGAAACAGCATCGATCTTGCGTGATGCCGACCTGACCATAGGAAACCTGGAAACGCCGCTCGTCACCGGCTGTATTCCCACAGATTTTGGGATGCGTTTCTGCGCTGATCCGCGGACGGTGGATGGGCTGGTCTTTGCCGGCTTCGATGTCGTGAGCCTGGCCAACAATCACGTCCTCAATTATGAACAAGAGGGGCTGGATGAAACCTTTCGATTGCTCAGCGCGGCGCAGATCGTTGGGCTGCCTCATGGCGCGCTTGTGGTGTATGAAATCAACGGGATGAGCGTCGGCATTATTGCTTACGACGATACAGACTGGCTACTTCCAATTGACGAGACGCTGGCTGAGGTTGAGAAAATCGCCGGGCAGGTCGACGCTCTGATCGGTTATTTCCACTGGGGGTTCGAGAATCAGCCAAACGCCTCTCACTACCAGCAAGATTTCAGCAAACAGCTGATCGATGCAGGGATGGATGTCGTGATCGGCGCACATCCGCACTGGTTACAGCCCATCGAGCGATATAAAGAGGGTGTGGTCTTCTATTCGCTGGGCAATTTCGTCGCCGATCAGATGTCGTTCCGCCGGAGCATGGAAAGTGTGATCGTCCGCCTGACGCTGGAGAGGCACCCGGAGCGCTTGCAGATTGATTACGAGCTGATCCCCATGAAGCTGGTCGATGTCGGACAGCCGCGCCCGGTCACCTGCCCCGCCAAGTACGCCTGTGACTTCGTCCCCACCCTCGACCCGACACTGCCATGAGAAAGCTTGATAAAGGAGACTTGCAGAATCGGGCAAAAACACACGTTAGGAGAGCCTGGGAGGCCAGGATCTCATTTCTTTAGCCTCAAAATGCTGCTCAAGAACTCGTAACAGAATATTACATCTGTTACAAGTTCCGACTCTCAA
>JAFGLD010000236.1 GCA_016928235.1 Anaerolineae bacterium
CTATAAACTGTTAACTGTAAACTCACTCCGGCGGCTCGTAAAAACAGCCTTTTTGAACGGAATTAAAGTGCGAAAAACAGGCTATAGGGTTACTGATGTCGCAAAATACTAGTTCTCGCTGAAAAGCGGCTGATCAGGGATGCTGATCAGAGCGATCCGGGTCAGTGTCAAATCGGCCATCTCCCGGATGGTTCGCCAGGCCTCGTCATTGCGAATGTAGTCTTCCTTGTTAGCAGTTGTTTCGGGCAAAGCATTGATGAATTGCCTCATGTGAAAGTCGAAATCCACCAGTACAGAGAGCATGGACTCCGAAAGGCCAATCGTCTGCAAGCCACGGCCACCCTGGAAAAGACTTCCCCATTGATCTAGCAGCTCATCCGGTACGAAAGCAGTAGGATGTTCACCTTGAATCACCAACTGCCGCTCCAGATCGCTGATCTGAGATAAAGTATCTAACAATAAACCCCAACGCTTGAGCTCTGTTATCGTATCCATAATCTATCATATGCCTCACTGTGTTGTATGCTTATCTACGGCATCTTACATGCATTCTATCTCTCTCTGAGGGCATTATCAATAAGGGGAAACCCGTATAAGCGATAGAAAATGAGGTAGGGTGTGGGGTCATAACTCAGGCGCGATGCGCTGTTGGCTGTTAACTTTTAGTTCGTGGGTTTCAGTCTCTCACCAGGCGCTGTTAGCCAATCATGGCGAACAAAAAACTGATCACTACAACATCGTTTAATCGGCGATCGCTGAAAACTGATCACCAGGTACTACCAAAACCCTTCAGTTGCCCAGATGGGGATGGAGGATATTACGACTGACCCGGCAAATTATATTCAGATACGCTATCTTGACTTATTGATACCTGTCAATATATAATCAGGCAATGAAAGTAGATCCTGTACTCTTTGCCAAAGCTTTGGCTGACGAGACACGTCAGGAGATCATGAAATGCCTGTGTTGTGTCTGGTTGAGCGTTAATGATGTTGTCGATGCGCTAGGGGGCAAGGTCAATCAGCCCACGGTCAGCCATCACCTGAAAAAGCTCGAAGAGGCCGGGCTGGTCATGGTGCGGCAGGAAGGTCGCCAACGTTTCTACACCCTGAACCAGGAACAGGTGACAGTCTGCTGCGGGAATCTGATTCAAAGATTTGCCCCGGAATATGGCAAAAAACCGGACTGTAGATAATCATGATCGAAATCCGGGTGTTTTTTTGCGGCAACACATTGACAGTTATCGATATGAGGAGGAAGTAGATGGACCGAGGATACCACGACGTTCACGAGGCAGTACGGGGACACTACGGGGCTATCGCCCAGAAAGCAGGTACCGGCCAGTCGACTTGCTGCAGCTCAAGCCAGGACACAGCCGGCTGTAGCTGCGCGCCAACACTTTACGATGATCTCTTGCTAAAGGGCCTCCCGGCTGATGTCACTGGGCTGTCCCTGGGCTGCGGCGATCCCATCACTATCGCCGGCCTGAAGCCGGGCGAGACGGTGCTCGACCTGGGAAGCGGTGGCGGCATCGATTGCTTCCTGGCTTGGCGTCAGGTCGGCCCGGATGGCCACATCATTGGCATCGACATGACACCTGCAATGCTTGCCAAAGCCAACGCCAACAAGGAGAAACTGGGTGCCACCAATGTTGAGTTCCGCCAGGGACAGATCGAGACGCTGCCGGTAGAGAGCAACTGCATCGACGTAGTGATGTCCAACTGCGTGATCAACCTCTCGCCGGACAAACCGGCTGTCTTTCGCGAGATAGCCCGCGTGCTGAAGCCAGGCGGACGGATGTCGATCAGCGATATTGTTACCGAGGGCGATTTTAGCCCTGAGATGCGTGAACAACTGGATCAGTGGGCCGAATGTGTCACCGGCGCCATCGATGTAGAGCAATACACACATCTGATACGCGAAGCGGGCTTTGTCGACATCCAGGTCATCGACAAAGTAGACGCCGAAGATATCATCGAAAGACGGGTCGGAATGCCCCGCGTCTTCAGTGCTCGGATTACGGCGAGACAGCCAATTTAATCGCTAAAAAACAATGCCTCCATCGTTCGCCACGATGGAGGGTGCATTCCCATTTTGTGACATCCTCCATAGAGCAGCGTCCGATCCTGTGAGTGGAGCGAGGAATTTGGCCGATCCAATCTCTTGTCCACGCATAAAAACCGGCTCTCTATGAAGGTTTTCGGCACCCGTGAGTTCAAATGTCATATTTTGGGAATGCACCCAAGGCACATTCAACGCCAAGCGATTCATCAAGCCTGCCGTTCCCGCCTGCGCGGGAATGACAAGGACGGCGCGCTCATAGCAAGTTTTGCGGTACTGTCTTCTCATCCTCACGAGGGCTTATGCCCGATCACGACGGCTTCGGTGAGTACGAATACAAGCCGACTGCCCACCTGCTGTGGCTTGAGCCATTCGCGCGGCCCATCGGGTGCCTGCATGAGCAAAACGCGCAGCCGGGTCAGGTCGTTACCGGCGACGCCCATCCGGCTTGCCCAATCATCAAAATCGACTTCCTTCCGGATCAATTCGGAATGTGTGACCGACAGGCCGGCCGCAAAGAAAAAGGTCTCCCAATCTTCAATCGAGTAGGCCCAGTGATGAGACGGATCGCGCAGTTTCTCGAAGGTATTGACAAACCGGGCGATTTTGGCCTCGCCGCTGACCACGTTATCGACCAGACCAAGCAAGCCGCCGGGCTTGAGTACCCGCGCCGATTCTCGGACAAAGGCGGTGACATCAGGAAAATGATGGGCGGCAAGGCGGCAGGTGATGGCATCGAAGTGGCCGGCGGCAAAAGGGAACAGTTCGGCGTCTGATTGACAGAAGTCGACGTAAGCACCCTCCTGCTGCTCGATATGACACCGGGCAGATTGCAACATCGGGCGGGTGAGATCGGCCGCGACGACGGCCCTGGCGCGTTGCGCGAAGGCCAGCGCCGTGTGCCCGCCACCGGTGGCAACATCGAGCACCCGCCAATCGGTCAGCGGATCGAGCAGATCGAGCAAGCGTGAAAGCGAGTATCCCCGAGCATGTACCGCGCTGGTAATGTAATCGGCCGAGTGAGATCCAAACTGCTGACGGACAAGGTGTTTGGTATTGTTAGGCATGAGGAAAATAATACCCGATCACTTGCCTGGTCCCAATAATGTTGCCCTCTCGATCTCGTCCCGTACTACCTGATCCCTCTCAACAATCAGCGCCGATCGAAGCGCGTCATGGCCGGTGTCGAGCCTGCCGAGCGCCCAGGCCGCGTGGCCGCGCACCAACGGGCTCTCGTCGCGCAGCAGCGGGATCAGCCATCGAGCCAGCTCCGGGAGATCGCTGTTCCCGGCCGCGACACAGGCGTTACGCGCCAGGCGATCCCGGCCGATACGCCGGACAGGCGATGATTGAAACCGCCTGGAGAAGCTCTCGGCATCGAGTGCCAACAAATCGGCAAGAGGGGGCGCGATGTGTTGAGCATCGGCGGCGGTAAAGCAATCCTGACTGGCCGGTTGGGCGAATCGCTGCCAGGGACATACCTGCTGGCAAACATCACACCCATAAATCCGGTTTCCTATCAGAGGGCGGAGATTGACTGGAATAACGCCTTTGTACTCAATGGTGAGATAGGAGATACAGCGGCGAGCGTCGAGCACATAAGGGGCAGTAAAAGCCTGCGTAGGACATGCCGATAGACAGCGTGTGCAGTTCCCGCACTCCGGCATGTCGGGCGGCTCATCGTAGACCAGCTCGATGTCGGTGACGATTTCGCCGAGGAAGAAGAAACTGCCGCGTCGCGGATGGATGAGCATGGTATTCTTGCCCACAAAGCCCAGCCCGGCCTGCTCCGCATGACTTCGCTCCAGAATAGCGCCTGTATCGACATAGACCTGCGTGGCAACATTGCCGCCGGTCTCAGCTTGCACAAAGCCGGCCAGCGTATCGAGGCGCGTCTCCATGACCGTGTGATAATCTTCTCCCCAGGCATAGTTCGATACCCGTCCCCGCCGGGGCGATTCGGCGACTTCAGGTGGCGGCCGGCCTGTAAAGTAGTTCATCGCAACGATAATCAGCGAGCGCGCGCCGGGCAAGATGATCGTTAAATCTTCGCGGCGTGCTATCCTATCCGGACGAGCCAGGTAGGCCATCGAGCCGTGCATCCCGGCATCGATCCAGCGCAGGTAAGCATCCAGATGTGGGCTGGGACGGGCTGGGGCAATCGCCGGCGCCGAAAAACCAAGCTGTTCGGCGCGACTCTTGAGGGTATGGCTAAGTGAGCGCACATCGATCTTTTGGCTACCCATGACGCCTATTATATACTGGAATGCGATGCGCGGTTTGAGCCTGTGGAGTCATCCACAAACACCCGCATGTGATTCTTGTCTTTAAGACAACATTGGAAGTACATCGATGGCGATCAGGGAGATGAAAAGCAATGAAGAAAATCGAAACAGGTGTGATAGTTTGGGCAGTGCTAAGTGTCTGTCTTTCGGCTTGTGCCGGTTCCACCATTCCCGAATCGCCCCAAATGCCAACGCCTACATCGGATGAAACGACAACCTCGCCAACAACCTCCAGACCGCAGGTTCCGGTAAGCGCACTGGAGCCACAGCCTATTCAATTCCAATCTGCCGACGGCATACAGCTGGCAGGCACTTATTGGCCACCGGCTCAATCACCGGCGCCGGGCATCCTTCTCATGCATATGATGGGCAAGACCAAGGAAAGCTGGGAGATACTGCCGGCCTTACTCCAGGGCATTGGGATGGTTCATGATGGAACACAGCCAAGTTACGCTGTACTGGCCTTCGATTTTCGTGGGCACGGTGAAAGCAGCGGTGATGCAGCGGATCGTCAGAAGATGCTCGAAGACGCACAAGCAGCCCTGGCCTATTTCCAATCGCTGCCCGGGGTCGACCCACAGCGCATTGTGATGATTGGGGCAAGTGTCGGCGCCGATGCTGCTGTTGACATCTGTGGCCAGGGATGCATCGGTGCAATATCGCTCTCACCGGGCAGCTTTCTTGGCCCCAACTATAATGATGCGCTTGCCGCGGTGAAAGACAAGCCCGTCTTATGTGTAGCTTCTGAAAATGATAGTCACTCATTGGAGACTTGTCGGGAGGGTGAACAAGTTGGCATGAGCACCTATCAGATGCAACTGTACCAGGGTGATGCCCATGGTACTGACATGTTCGCAATCACCGATCAGCAGCCCATGCTCACCGATCTCATTTTTGAATGGCTGACGGCCCATGTTTTAGGAGGCTAAAGCCGTCAGGGTTGTTTTTTTCGGCCGCATCCATCTGAGCCCTGGCATAATGCCGAGGACTGACTCCTGTCCACCGCTTGAAGGCATGATTAAACGAACTCTGCCCCGAAAACCCAAGCAAACAGGCTATCTCACCCAGAGTACGATAGCCTGCATTCATATATCTAATGGCAGCCTCCTTTCGGCATATATCCAATAAGCCTTGAAAGGAAGTTCTCTCTTCTTCGAGCCGGTATTGCAACTGGCGTGGACTGATTGCCAGTGTGCTTGCAACAACCTCTAATCCTGGTTTCTCGCCCTGCCACAGAAGATGTCTGATCTGATGCTTTACACAGTCAGCCCAACTGTCGGGTCGATATAGATCGCCGGACATGGTATGAATGACCTTTTCCAGCTCCCCTGCCAGATGTGTGTTGGCCATTGGAAGAGGCCAGGCCAGAGTCTCGCTGCTGAAGACGAACTCCATACGAGGCTGTTTGAAGCGAATTGGGCAGCCGAATATTCGTTGATGTTCGCTGATGTCAATGGGAGATGAATGCGGAAAATGCACCTCAATGAAACGTATTTTATTCTGTGTCAGGAACCGTAGTGTAGATGCTGAGACACAAAGTGCTGCTTCGAAGTGATGCTGGTTGAGTGAAACATCGGTAGTAACAGGTTCGAGGACGCGGTAAGCATAATTCCCTTCCAGATAGGTCTGAGTCTCGAAGACATCAATCCCCAGATATTGATAACGTGTCATTCTATCCAACGCCTGTTCGACTGTGTCGCAATTGGCAAGCATGGCATGAAGAACGCTTCCTCCTGTTAGCAGATTGAGGAATCGCTCTCCAAGATGTAATCCGAAATGGGGATCGCCTGATTGGATGACAAGCCCGTCCCAGAGAGCCATAAACTTTTTGATCGAAACCTGTTTGGCGGGGATATTGAGAAGATTCTCCTCAAAACCAAGCAAATTTCGGAGGGGTGTTGTGTCAATGCCAGTATTTTCTGCATAGCGGAACAACACTTCAACAGCATAGCCTGAGATCGAAACCTTGCGTTTCATGCCGGATTGCGCTTTCTTTGTTCCGTTTTTTACCTTGAATAAGTATGGTTTGTGAAAACCATAACATAATTGCGCAAAAAGTCAAAAGTTCTTCGTCTAAAGACAATAGTCAGGGCATATTTTGTAATAAAATTCACAGCGTTTAGATGGTTTGGTGGTTCACCTCCTTCTGAATCGGCGCGATCTTTTCAAGAAACCGATTCTATTGGACCAGATATCTCCCACAGAAAGAGTGTGACATGAGGAAAATATCGGAAATTGTTCATTGCAAGCTTTCGTGGGTGCAGCCATCGGCGCTCAAACAAGAGTACGAGTTACGTGCTGATGAAGAGTTGGCTGCTACCTTGAGTTTCAAGAACATCTTCGGCTCATTGGCCAAAGCCGAGAGCGCCGATGGCTGCTGGACATTCAAGCGGATCGGTTTTTGGGAAACAAAGGCCACCATCCGCGCCTGTGATGGTGATACCGATATCGCCGTCTACAAAAACAACACCTGGAATAACGGTGGTACGCTTGAATTGCCGGATGGCCGCAAATATTTCGCCAGCCTCAACTTCTGGGCGACCCGCTACGAATTCAAGAACGAGTTGGATGACGTGTTGCTGCGCTATACCAAAATCGGTGGCGTTGCTCACTTCTCGGCGCAGTTGGATATCATGCCCTCAGCTGTCAATGTGGCTGAGCTTCCCTGGATGGCTATGTTGGGATGGTATCTGCCCATCATGATCTACCGAGACTCGGCGGCTGCTGTTGCTGCAACCATCGCTGCCCGATGATCATAATCATCAACTGAAGCAGAAAACTTCTCGATCTTTTTCAAAAACATACCGATCTTTTTCTTGACTTGTCGGCGTCTCATCATTCAACAACGATGGTGACGCCGGGCACAAGAAATGCGTTTCAGTTTGGTTTGGCTCCGGTAAGTTGAACGGTGAGATGAGTAACCCCGGTTCTATTGCCGATCAGCCAAAAGCACCTACAAAACTGAGTGTTACTCACCCAAAAACATCATTGGAGGTCTGCCGTGAATACCGAAAAAACCACCCCTCAACGTAAAGAGCGTGGCAGTGTCTGGCTCTTTATCCTCATCTCTTTCCTGTGGTCGTGGTTGTTATTTTTCCTGACCGATGGCTGGTTGGTCCCCATGTTGGGCGAACAGGGCAATCTGACAGGTGCCAGGCTTACGTTGATCCTCGGCCACATGCTGGCTATGTGTGGCCCGGCATTGGCGGCATGGATCTTGTGGCGATTCTATCACAAGGAAGCCATGCCTGTCTGGAAGTGGGGGCGCCCCTGGCAATACATAGTAGCAGCCCTGGCCATGCTTGCTTTATGGGGAGGGCTGGCCCTGGCCGGATTTTTCTCCAGTGCTGAGATTGAATTAGTCGATCCCATTCACATATCTATCTGGATGGTGATTGCCATCTCACTGACACTGGGGTGGGGCGCGGGAATAGGCGAAGAGATGGGCTGGTGTACCTATTTGCTCTCGCGCCTGACACCGCGGATCGGTAAGGCGCGGGCTACGCTGATCTCAGGCATTCTCCGGGGGGTGTGGCACTTACCGGTGGTGATTATTCCCTCTATGCAGCAGTATGTTGCCGGCGAGCAGACACTTCTTAATCTCATCGTCATTACTGTGTTTATGGTTGTGCTGTTGTCTGTTACAAATGTCTTGTTTGGCGCTGTATTTGCCTGGCTCTGGTACCGCACCGGCAGTACACCTTTATTAGGCTGGCTGCACCAGTGGTTTGACCTGGTCAGAGATGCGGCAGTGTTCTTGTTGGTTGGCTTTAGTGGCAGCGTATGGCACGCAGTCGGCAACATGTCATTTATTCCTTTGGGTATCCTATGCCTGATCCTGATCATGCGTAACAAAACGCTGTCCGATGGTACACGGGGTAAAAAAGAAGATACCCTCTCCCAGGCTTCTTAACCTGTAGCTGTTTTAGGGTGAGAATTTATGGGATGGTACACCGGACCGTGATATATAGCTTTTCAGATAATGCCCTGGACATAGTCGCGTTTCTTGTAAGTACAAAGCTGTCCGGAACGTTTTCTAAAAAGCTATGGAAAGAGATTATTTGTGAACATGTTGAGGAATGACATGACATTCCCGGACCGGCTTGTCATTCCCGCGCAGGCGGGAATCCAC
>JAFGLD010000237.1 GCA_016928235.1 Anaerolineae bacterium
CAAGTCGGATATACTCGCCGCATCATGTCTGTCCAAGCGTAGTTCTGAGGCCATGTCCCAAATCCGGCGTATGTGGTAGATACCCGGAATGCGGTCAACCGATAAACAGTGGCAAGATACGATTTGGGATGGCTAACAAGCGATCGGCTACATTCGAGCACCTACTCTTTCGCGAGCCGTTCGGCAGTGAAATGATCAGTTACAAGCATATTAATCCAGTGCCCACGCAAAGCACCTAGAATACTGGTATATTTGCGTGAGCCTCCAGCCACTCCAATAACGCGATTTACTTTGCTTAATTGTTCGAGGGTCATTGAAATGACCCGTTTTTCCAGCCCAGTCTCGACCAAATCACCATTCTGATCGAAAAAGCGCAATAGAATATCGCCGACCGCATGTTTTTGGCGCAACAAGTTCAATTCTTGTGGGGAAAAGATATTGCCGCTCTGCGCTAGTAAAGTAGATGGATCAATGGCTCCTATGCCTACCAAAGCTGTTGTGACTTGATCAAACAGCCTGAGGGTTTGTTGCGTAACCTCGTCTGCCATAAGAATGTTCCGCGCGGCTTCGGTAGCCAAAACCCCCGCTACGGGCAAATAAACTGCATCCCCATTAACCATCTGCGCCATGCGCGAGGTCAGGCGTGTGGCATACGCTTCCACAGCAGGGTTACCTACTCCGCCCAAGATTTGGACCACTTTTACCCCAGGTTTCTTGGGTAACGAAGGGAGAGCATCTACCAAAGTCAGCAGGGTTGCACTCCAGGAGGAAATCCCAATGATCTCGTTAGGACGAATGGCAGATTCCAGATAGTAAGCAGTAGCAGCGCCCAGATCACGCTGGATCAGTTTTTCCTGATCGTCCAGGCTGTCCACAACAATGGCATCGCGCAGTCCGTATTTTTTTACCAAGGTCTCTTCCAATTCGGTATAGACCCCGCTAGGCAGATTCACGGAAATCCGAACGATGCCCTCTTCTTTGGACCGACAAAGTAGCCGCGAGACTGTTGCTTGAGAGAGATCAAGCTGCTTGGCAATCTCTGACTGTCGCATATCCCATTCGTAATACATCCGTGCAACACGAGCAATCAAGCGTAGTTCATCAATACGAGGCATTGAGTCTCCTGATGAATATTATCCAAGTTGTGAATAAATATTCAGAAACCATTGATCTATTCAAATTCATGCTGTAAGATGGCATTGTTGAATTTTATCACACATAGGAATAAATATTCAAACAGTGAAATGATGACACATTACCCAAATACTACAGACCATTACCGAGCGTTGCAAGCCAAATCGCTCCTTTATCGAAAGACTCTCCTGAAGTTGATTTATTCAGCAAAAGCCGGACATACCGGCGGCAGCCTGTCATGTGTGGATCTCTTGAATGTTCTTTATAACCATGTCATGGACATTACTCCCCAAAACTTTACTCAGATGAACCGTGACCACTACATTCACAGCAAGGGCCATGCCGTGGAAGCTTTGTATGCCGTATTGGCAGACAAAGGTTTCTTTCCCTGGGAAGCATTGGAGACGGTTGGGAAATACGGATCCAATTTTGTAGGGCATCCAACACGGGATATTCCTGGGATTGAGCAGAACACAGGCGCCCTGGGGCATGGACTGGCCTTCGCCGTTGGCATGGCTTTGGCAGCTAAAAAGGATGGCCTCACCAACCGGATTTTTACTATCATGGGTGATGGTGAGTTGGTCGAAGGTTCCATCTGGGAGGCCTCGGCCAGTGCTGCGCATTACAAATTGGATAACCTGGTCGCGATCGTTGATCGGAATACATTGCAAATAAGTGGCCAGACAGAAGATGTCATGGCGATGGAGCCACTGGAAGACAAGTTCAAAGCCTTTGGCTATGCTGTCTGCCATGTCGACGGTAATGATATTGCTGCGCTGGTAGACCTGTTTGATCAACTGCCGTTCGAGAAAGGCAAGCCGAATCTGGTGCTGGCGCATACGACGAAGGGCAAGGGGATCAGCTTTATCGAAGACAAAGCCCCCTGGCATCACAAAGTTCCATCTGAGACCGAATTCGAAATTGCATTGCGGGAATTGGGGCTGGCCGAAAACGATCTGGAGGTGGTTGATGGACTCGAATGAGACCTCCATGGGAGTGGCCAACCTGGATGCGTTTGCCGACACATTGATCGAGTTAGCTGCCAACGATCATGATATTCTGGTAACCGCTAGCGATTCACGCGGGTCGGGTCGAGTGACTCCTTTTGCCGAAAAATACCCTGACCAATTCATTGAGATTGGGATCGCTGAACAGAATCTGGTGGGCGTTTCAGCAGGACTGGCTTCGATGGGAAAGAAGGTGTTTGTGGTTTCGCCAGCCTGTTTCCTGACTGCCCGTGCTCTGGAGCAGATCAAGAATGATGTGGCCTACTCCGATCATCCAGTCAAGGTGATTGGCATTAGCGCCGGAGTGAGCTACGGTGTATTAGGCACCACTCACCATTCCCTGCATGATCTCGCCGCACTGCAAGCCATTAACAACATCGATATCGTCGTTCCTGCGGACAATTTTGAGACAGGGCAAGCCATTCGTGCAGCGGTTGTTCATCCCCGTCCGATCTATATTCGCCTGGGCAAAAAAGCTATGCCAATCTTGCATGACCCAACCACTCATTTCGAGATTGGCAAGGCCATTCAACTAACCCCAGTGCGTGAGGAATATGATGTCGCACTGATTGCCACTGGTGAGACAGTGGCTCCGGCCTTTTTTGCCAGTCAGCTCCTGGCAGAACAGGGTCTGGCGAGCTGTGTTCTGAGTGTCCACAGCTTGCGTCCCTTTGATGAGCAGGTAGTTGAACAAGCCGCGACACACTCCAAGAGCATCGTCACCGTTGAAGAACACAGCGTCAACGGTGGGTTAGGCAGCCGGGTGGCATCCTTTTTGATGCAAGCCGGGGTTTTTCGCCCGCTGCGTATCGTTGGTATTCCCGATGAGCACACCGTCACCGGCAGCCAGGACGAAAT
Organism: Anaerolineae bacterium; assembly: GCA_016928235.1. Taxonomy (GTDB): domain Bacteria; phylum Chloroflexota; class Anaerolineae; order Aggregatilineales; family UBA3940; genus JAFGMS01. The sequence continues at coordinate 3,000 of JAFGLD010000237.1, forward strand.
TTTCAATCACTATGGTATTTCGGCGCAGGGGCTGGCGCAGACTGCCTTGCAGCTTTTGAAAAAGGAAACAGTATGACTCAACATCCCGGCCTGTTTCTCGCCATAGACCAAAGCACCTCGGCGACAAAGGCGCTGCTTTTCTCCACTGATGGCCGTCTACTGGATCAAGAATCGCTCTCACACCGCCAGATTTATCCGCGCGCAGGATGGGTGGAACATGACGCCGAGGAGATTTTCAATAATACCTTGAGATCGACATCCACTTTGTTGGACCGTTATTCCGGCGGGCGAAGCAATTTGCTGACCCTCAGTATCACCAATCAGCGCGAAACCTTTGTCCTGTTCGACCCTGAAACCGGGCAACCATTGTACAACGCTATTGTCTGGCAATGTCGCCGAGGTGATGATGTTTGCCGGAGGCTCACTAAGGCAGGCCACGAGCCATTGGTACACGAGCTGACGGGGCTGAAAATTGATACCTACTTCCCGGCCGGCAAACTGTGCTGGCTGTTGGAAGCCCGTCCTGACTTGTGTGCTCGTTTAAAAGATGGCTCTGCATTATTCGGAACGGTCGACACTTACCTGCTTTATCGCCTGACCAACGGCCGGGTGTATGCAACCGACCACACCAATGCCTCGCGCACTCTATTTTATGATATCGGCAAATTGGCCTGGAGCGAGGAATTATGTGACGTTTTTGGGGTGGAGTTCAATCGGCTGCCAGAAGTCCGCGAAAGCGCGGATTGGTTTGGTGATACTGATCTGGCGGGCAGTCTGAAACGGCGCATTCCCATTTATGGGGTCATGGGCGATTCTCAGGCCGCTCTGTTTGCCCAGCGTTGTTTTGTGCCGGGCAGTGCCAAAGTAACCTTTGGCACTGGGTCATCCATCTTGCTGAATGTCGGTCACGAGAAACGTCTTTCGCTTTATGGCACGTTAACCGCGCTGGGTTGGGTGTGGCAAGGGCAGCCGACCTATGCCTTCGAAGGGATCATCAATTTTACCGGCGCGACGATTGCCTGGCTGCGCGACCAGCTGCAATTTATCACTACTCCTGATGAGACCGAATTGCTGGCACGGTCCGTTCCTGACAGCGACGGGGTCTATTTTGTCCCAGCTTTTGTGGGTCTGAGCGCCCCTTATTGGCGCGCCGATGCCCGTGCTGCCATTTTGGGGATGACACCCTCCACCACACGTGCCCATATTGTCCGGGCGGCTTTGGAATCGATCGGTTATATGGTCACAGACGTGCTCAGGGCAATGGGCGAGGATGCTGGGGTGAACCTCGGCATGATATACGCTGATGGCGGGGCCGTTCGCAATGCTTTTTTGATGCAGTTCGCGGCTGATATGAATCGGCTGACGGTGCGCGCTGCCGAGACCCCGGAACTGTCGGCGCTGGGCGTGGTCTTGAACGGTGGTTTGGGTCTTAAAATCTATACTTCGTTGGACGATTTGCAGCAAATACCGGCAGGATTTGTTGAATACAACCCCGTGCTCGACTCTATCAATGCAAGCAACCTGTATGCAGGCTGGCAATCAGCTGTGCAATCGGTTTTGTATCAAACCAAACAAGGATGAAGTCATGAAACAGAATACAGGCACTATTATCGTTGCACTTGTAGTTCTCGTTCTCCTGGTATCCGCAGCCCTTTATGGCTTCACAGTGGTCCCAATCGAGGATGTCAGAGTAGTCGCTGAGAGCGAGGCATTCGACCCTGTGGCCTATGTGGATAACATCTGGGCTTCTAAACTGCTGCCGGCTTTTGAAAACGAAGCCGCGGAACTTTCCCAGATTCTGTCTGAATTACAGCCGGCCGCAGATGGAACTGTTCCAAAGGAAGCCTTGATCGCTGTCACCAACGAGCATGGCCTCATCACCGTCGGTGAGGCGCATGTCTACATGGTGAAGGGTAGCGGCAAGATCGTCAACGTCGACTCCGAAACCAGCCTGGGGATGATAGAAGTGGCGTTGGATGATTACAGCGGCCCGATTAAGGTATTGATCTATATCGGTACTCGCATTCCCAGCGACGAAACCTCGGTACGGGATGCAGTTGGCTTCATCGAGTTTGGCAATTTCAAAGAACAAACCGAGTATGGCAAAGTGGCATCCGAAATAAATAAGCGTGTTCTCTCCGATGTGCTTGGCGGATTGGACAAGAATGCCCTGCAAGACAGAACGATTTCCTTCAAGGGCGCGTTCAACATCCGCACGTTTAACCTGATTCAGATTAAGTTAGAAGAAATCTCGATTGTGCCGGTCGAAATTGAGTTGGGAGAATAGACCATGTCTGAAAATCCCCCTGTTCTCACTTCCGAACCTGACGTAATACCGAGCGTTGATGAGTCTCCTATCATCTTGAGCACTCAGAACATCACCAAAGTATTTCCTGGGACGGTGGCGTTGGACAACGTTTCATTCAATGTGCGAAAAGGCAAGGTAAATGTCCTGATTGGTGAAAACGGCGCGGGGAAGTCCACGCTGATGAAAATCCTGGTAGGGGTCGAGCAACCAACCAGCGGAAAAATCCTGCTTGACGGCCGGGAAATCCATCTACATACGCCACTGGATGCAGCCCATTTGGGCATCGGTATCATTTACCAAGAGCTTAACCTATGTGCCAATTTGAGTGTCGTAGACAACATTTTTCTGGCGCGCGAGCTGCGCCAGAGTGGACTGATTGACCGCAAGGCCCAGAGACAACGTACTCGGGAATTGGTGAGCCGGCTTGAGCAGAGAATCGATCCCGATGCACTGGTGGG
>JAFGLD010000238.1 GCA_016928235.1 Anaerolineae bacterium
ATAAAAAAACTGATCACTGAAAACTGATTACTGATCACCTACCAATGTTAAAAACTTGATCATCGAGAGTAAGATACCGGCGAGTGTGCGATTGTGTAATTGGTGTCACCCGGCGATATTGGTTGTTCGTAGGGGCGAGTCTCAGACTCGCCCTTACGGATGGATATTCCCCTTGTTTTCTGCCTGACTCACCACCCGTGACTCACCACCTGTTACTCCGCAAGATCGCTCTTCGATGCTCCGTGCCGCGACAGCCAGGCAAACCCGATCAGGCTGAGGACGGCCATCACAATCATGGCAACCAGCTTGTACAGTCGTGACGGGATTGCCAGCGCCAGCCCGCCGAACACCGCGCTGAACAGGTAATAGCCGATCACAATCTGGCGGGGCGACAACCCCGTGTCGACCAGTCTGAAATGCAGATGGCCCCGATCACCCTGTAGGGGGCTCTGGCCGCGCGCAAGGCGGTTGACGATCTGCCAGGCGAAGTCCAACAGCGGCAGACCCATCACCAGCAAGATCGACGCCATCTTGGCTCCGCCGATGATGCTGAGAACCCCCAGCGTAAACCCCAGGAAGTAAGCCCCCGATCCCAGGAAGATGCGAGCCGGCGCAAAGTTAAACGGTAGGAAGCCCAGCGTTGCGCCCAGCAGCGCCATTGGCAAAAGAGCGACACTGTATTGAGGCGGATCGAGGCGGAAGACTCCGTTGATGAACAGAACTACGCAAGATATCGCCACGACGCCGGCCGCCAGACCATCGACGCCATCGAGCCAGTTGACGGTGTTCATCATCAGTCCCAGCCAGAACAGCGACAGCGTGACGGTGATCGGATAGGCGAAATCGGGGGTTTGCTGGCCGGTAAAGGGATTGTTGACATATTCGATTAGAATTAAGAAGAAGACGGCGACAGCCGCGGCAATGATCTGGGCGATGTACTGGGGGAGCGGCGACAGTTCGCGCCAGTCATCGTACAGGCCGGCCAGAAAGATAATCGTCCCACCCATCAGCAGCCCGGTCAGGCGGATGATCTCTTTCCCGTCGAAGCGCACGATCTGCAAGCTCGACGGTAGTGAGGCCGCCTGGTGAGGCCCGATAACCAGCAGCTGCGAGGCCAGAACGGCCACCACAAAAGCGATGTAAACAGGAATGCCGCCGATGCGCGCAACAGGCCGATCATGTTTACGGCGCCCACCCGGCACGGCCACCAATCCCCATCGCTCGCCCAGGATACGGGTCAGCGGCGTCAAACCCAGTGAGAGCAGGAACGCCAGCCCGAAGGTCAGGCCAAAGGCCATTAGTGGCATCTGCATAGCAGGGCATCTCCAGGGATTTGATATGGGTGTGTTTCAAATGAGTCGAGCATAACTCAGGCATTCAGGTATATTGGACTTGAGCGGGAACAACTGGTAAGCCTCAGTCATAATGTAGTCGGTCAAGCCGGATTGTTTTTTGCGTCAAAAAAAACTCACCCCCGACCCCCTCTCCATACACAGAGAAGGGGAAGACCGAGCATCAGCGAGGTCGGGGGTGAGGGGCTATGACATATCTGAATCATCAACCACGCTATCGTCGAGTGCTACCCTTGTCATTCAGATTTGGTAGAAAAAGGCATATTGCTACGTCTAACTGTCTGGCGGGTATTGTACTTTTGATGATGATGGTTGTGCCAATATTGTTGTCAACGTGCCGCAAAAGTCGAGGCTTTACCCCGAACATGACAAAGAGAATGTCGAGTGTCTCATTCCGCCTGTGGGGCAATGGGAATGGTGAAATAGAACGTCGCGCCCTTCCCAGGCTGCGATTCGGCCCAAATGGCCCCACCATGCCGGGCGACGATCCGCTTGCAAATCGCCAGACCGATGCCCGTGCCGGCATACTGGACTTTGGAATGGAGACGTTGAAAGATCGAGAAAATGAGATCCCTGTATTGCGGCTCGAAGCCAATTCCGTTATCGCGCACAAAGAATAGCCACTCTTCCCCCTTACGCTCAAGACCGATGTGGATTTGGGGTCTTTGCTCGCCTCGAAACTTGATGGCGTTGTCAAGGAGGTTCTGAAAGAGCTGCTCGAGTTGTTTACCGTCAGCCATGATCGTTGGAAGCGGATCATGCGTGATGACGGCGTTATTCGCCTCAACCAGGATCTTGAGAGTGGCAAGCGTGTGTCTCAGGACCCGCTCGCAATTCACTTGTTCGAACTTGTATCCACGTGTCTCGATGCGAGAATAGGACAAGATATCGTTGATCAGGCGCTTCAGACGATTGGCGCCATCCACGGCATATTCGATGAACTCGTCGGCATCCGAATCGAGCCTGCCTTTGTAGCGCCGCTGCAACAGTTGCAGATATCCCGATATCATGCGCAGTGGCTCCTGCAAATCGTGTGAAGCGATGCGCGCATACTCCTCCAACTCCTTGTTCGATCTTTCCAGCCGCTCAGCTAGCTGCTGGAGCTCTTCCTCCGCCTGTTTGAGCGTCGTGATATCCCTCGATATGCCAAACGTCCCGATAATCTCCCCATCCTTGTCACGCAAAGGCAGCTTGGTTGTCGATACCCACGACGAGCGGCCATCGGGCAGCACATTCTTCTCGACGATACCCACCATGGGCTGCCCGGTTTGGATGATTTTTTGCTCGTCTTCGTAAGCTTCCTGGGCATGCACCCTGGCAAAGAAGTCGAAATCAGTTTTGCCGATAGCATCAGATGGGCCGGCTGCACCAAGGATTCCGGCATGTGCCTGGCTGATCCTGAGGAATCGGCTCTCCAGGTCTTTGAAGTAAATATGATCGGGACTGTTGTCCATGAGCGTATCCAGCAAATCACGCTCATGGTTGAGAGATGCCTCGAGTTGTTCCAGCCAGGTGAGATCATGATCGATGCCCATTACCAGCTCTCGCCCTTTTAGAGTGACCAACGAAGCCGAGTAACGTATGCGTAGAAGAGTGCCATCTTTGCGCTGGTGCAATGCCTCGCCGATGAAGGGGCCCTCATGACGAAGCCGATCCAGATAGGCGGCTCGCTTAGCTGGATCCTCCGGTCCCTGATGCAAAATATCGATGCTTTGCCCGATAATCTCATCACGGGTATACCCGTTCATCCGGCAGATCGCTTCATTGCATTCCACGATGGGCCATGAGATATTGGAGTCATTGGGATCGATGAACAGTATCCCATCCGTCGATCGGTCAAACAGCACACGGGAACACTCTTTGCTATCGATCACGACCCCCTCCTATCTTTTTGGATAGTCGTCAGTAACGGATAATCTCAATCGGGGCATCATACAGTCTGTGATAACCATGTGAGGTCTGCAGGCTGCCGCAGGTTGCAGGCGATTTTTCACTGATAATGGCAGATCGCCACGAGCCCAGGGGATATTAGACTTTATCGGAAATAACTGGGTTACGCATAAAATAAGCCGGGTTTTACGCATCGCACGCCTATTGCCGACAAAGTCTATTGTATATGGAAAGCCCATCAATGTACACCAACGGGCCTGCCGGGTGATGCTCACTACAGTAGCAAAGGAGTAAGATTAGATCGTCGAAAATGTCTGAAAACATCGTCAGAAGTCCCCATTGATAGACATGGTTGATCCGTGTAATCCTTTTATCCGAACTCACTTGACAATGAGCACCACCATCCATATACTGGAATTGGTGTCGGCAGAAGGTTTCTGTCGATAAGAGATGAGCAGGATGTGTGGCTTAAAGTTGGCGCTCCGGTGCCGCTTTCAGGGTTTCGAGCA
>JAFGLD010000239.1 GCA_016928235.1 Anaerolineae bacterium
GATCGAGGACACCTGGCGGTTTCTCAGAGCAGCAATCGATGATTGGCTGCGCTCACAAGATAGTCATGTTGTCTTGTTGCAGCAATCATGCGCATTGGCACTGTCTGAACAGGCGTAAACGGCTTCATTCATGAACAGAACGCGATTACTCAAACACCTGAGATTGCAAGGAGCTGCAGCAATCTCAGGTGTTTGGCACAGTGTCCAAAGAATATCCTCTGAAAAGAGTTCAGCAGCAGAGATTTTCTCCTTGTTTTTTCTCTGCGGTCTCTGAAACGACCTCTGGTCGTCTCTCTGCGGTGAATTTCCAAAGCGGGAATTGCTGACCTGAAACCATCTATGTTGCCGCCTGACTGTGACCATACCCAAGAGCACAGTCGTTGCTGTGCGATGAAAAACTGATCACTACGATGTCGTTCAATCGTCGAGCACTGAAAACTGATCACCTAAACCAAACAGAACAAAAACTTGATCATCGAGTAAAAGCTAACACTCGATGATCAAGTTTTCGTGCTATGGGCAAGGTGACCGGCAAAACATGAAACATAAATATGTAAAAACGCTTTACAGTCAGATTCTCATGGGTGCACCTTTACATATTTAACTATTTACATATTTACTCAACCTGATCACCCGTCGATGTTAAAAACTTGATCATCGAGTAAAAGCCAACAGCTAACAGCGTATCGCGCTTCAGTTACCGCCTATGCTCCCCCCGGATTATTGAGAAGATAGATGGAAAATAGCCTGAAGGTGACAGTTACGAACGGGCGATACGTGACGGGTACCGATCGGATGCGCGGCGAAACGGGAAAAGACATTCGGGGTTAATAAACAGGGATGCTGATGTGACAACCGATCGGATAGAGCGTGTTGGCGAAGCAGATCAAGCCTGTTACACTTGTGCGGGTGTAAGCCCCAAATACATCCACAAGCTGTGTTGGTTAACCATGTAGGAGGAATGAATGCCATCTAAGCAAGGATACAAGCTGGTTGTCTTAGTCAAGCAGGTGCCTGATACACACAACGTCACCAGTGATGCGATGACTAAGGACGGTACGATGAATCGTGCTGTGCTGCCGGCTATTTTCAACCCCGAAGATCTGAACGCTCTCGAAATGGCCCTTCAATTTAAGGAACGCTACGGTGGTGAGGTGACAGTCCTGACAATGGGCCCTCCCAAGGCTGCCGAGGTACTGCGCGAATCGCTGTACCGGGGTGCCGATCAGGTGGTGTTGATCACAGATAAGAAATTTGCCGGCGCGGATACGCTGGCGACATCCTATACACTCAAAAGCGCTGTTGAGAAACTGGGAGCCTTCGACTTGATTTTCTGTGGTCGGCAGGCAATCGATGGCGATACAGCACAGGTTGGGCCACAGACGGCCGAGAAGCTGGGCATCCCGCAGATCACCTACGCCGAATCGATCGTCGAGCTGTCAGGCAACGACATCGTCGTTCAACGAGCGTTGGATCGCGGTATGGAGATGGTCAAGTGTGCCATGCCCTGCCTGTTGACGGTCGTTGCCTCAGCCAATCGCCCACGCCCGGCATCTGCCCGCAAGCATATTGCCTACAAACTGGCCGCCACGCCATTCGAGTACCAGGACGTGCTGCAAAAATGGCCGGAGTTCGAGAGCATCGAAGCATTGGAGGTCCACCTGGCCGAGCGCAATTTGCAGATCCCGGTCTGGACTGCCGCCGACCTCGACGTTGAAGAAGATAAGTTGGGTCTGGAAGGCTCGCCGACACAGGTCTATAAGATCAACTTCGTGGTGCTGGAGGCAAAGGAAAGCAAGGAAGTATCGCCTGACCATGCGGGTGTCGAGGCATTGGTACAGGAACTGATTCAGGAATACATTGTGGGGTAAGCCATGACTGATACGAAGAATGTTTGGGTCTTCATTGAACAAGACGAAGGGCACATCGAAGATGTCAGCCTGGAATTATTGGCCAAAGCGCAGGAGCTGGCCGGCACGCTGGGCGGTGAAGTGTGGGCGCTGGTGTGCGGCCACGAGGTCGAGCATCTGGCTCAGATGGCCATCTCGCATGGTGCCGGCCATGTTCTGCTGGTCGAGCATCCTGAGCTGGCCCTGTACCGCTCGCTTCCCTATTCCCGTGCCGTCACCGATCTGGTGCGCGAGCGCCGGCCCTATATCTGCCTCTTTGGCGCCACTTCTGTTGGGCGTGACCTGGCTCCCAGAGTAGCCAGCGCCGCGCGTGTCGGGCTGACCGCTGACTGCACCGATCTCCAGATCGGCGATTACGATTCGAAGAAAGATCGGCAGATCTACGAGAACCTGCTGTATCAGATCCGGCCTGCTTTTGGCGGCAACATCATCGCAACGATTGTCAACCCGCGCACACGCCCACAGATGGCAACCGTCCGCGAGGGCGTGATGCGCCTTCAGTCACCTGACAGTACTCGCCAGGGGAGCATCGAGCGCATCGATCCGGTGATCGAAGATCGTGATTTGGCGCTGCAAGTGTTGAGCCGCCAGGTGCGCCAGTCAACTGTGCACTTGAAAGACTCGCCGGTCGTGGTGGCCGGTGGCGCAGGGGCCGGCAGCAAGGAAGACTTCGAGCTGATCCGCGAGCTGGCTCACATCCTCGGTGGTGAGGTAGGCGCCTCGCGCGCGGCCGTCGACGCCGGTTATGTGTCCCGTGAACACCAGGTCGGCCAGACCGGCACAACCGTCCGGCCCCGGCTGTATATCGCGGCCGGCATCTCAGGAGCTATCCAGCACCGGGCCGGCATGGATCAATCGAATAAGATCATTGCTATCAACACCGATCCCGACGCGCCGATCTTCCAGATCGCCCATTACAAGATCGTCGGCGATCTGGCTGAGGTGCTCCCTCTGTTGATCGATACCCTGAGAGAGAAAGCCAAATAAGCAACCGGTGCCGAGTGACAAGTAAACCGTAACTTTTCGGAATGGAACTGTTGGCCGAAGACATCATGATGCAGGTTCAATGTGGAAAAGCAGGGGTGGGCTTGATCGCTTCTCAGCCTTTAGTCGGCGGCATGACAGCCGGGTTGAAATCCGATCTACCTGTTCTCACTATTCCGCGTTGAGCCATTACATCTTTACGTTTTACATATTTACGCCTTATGGATGCCATCGAAGTGAGGAGTACAAACAACGACATGACCGAGAACTTTTTTCTGGACAACCAGGACATCCAGTTCCGATTAGAACACATCGATTTGCGCGAAGTGCTCGAGAACAAAGAGAAGGGCTATATCTACCAACAGCAGTATCCGACAGCCCCGCGCAATTATGCGGATGCCAAGGACAACTACCGCGTTTTGCTGGATGTGTTGGGAGAAATCTGCGCTACAGTGATCGCGCCCCGGGCCGCTGAAGCCGATGAGGAGGGCGCTACGTTTGAACAGGGTGAGGTCCGTTATGCGGACGCTACCCAGGAGGCCGTCCGGGCGCTCAAACAGGCTGAGCTGATGGGTGTTATGCTGCCCTGGGAATACGGTGGGATAAACATGCCGGAAGTGATCTACCAGATTATGGTCGAGCTGGTCTCACGCGCCGAGGCCGGGCTGATGACTATTTTTGGCTTGCAGGAGATTGCTTCTACTATCAATGAATTTGCCGACGAAGAGACCAAGGCGCGCGTCTTGCCGCGTTTTGTTCGGGGCGACGTTGCCGGGGCCATGGTACTAACCGAGCCGGACGCCGGATCGGATCTGGGTGCTGTCCAGGCACGGGCGACCTATGACGAAGAGACCGGTACCTGGCGGATCAACGGCGTGAAGCGATTTATCACCAACGGCTGCGCGGATATTCAGGTTGTACTGGCACGCAGCGAAGAAGGAACCTCCGATGCCCGTGGACTATCCCTCTTTCTGCTTGAGCGGGACGAGACAGTCAAGATTCGCCGTATCGAGAACAAGCTGGGCATCCATACGTCTCCGACCTGTGAAATCCAATATCACAACACGCCGGCTATCCTGATGGGCAAGCAGCGTTTTGGCCTGGTCCGGTATGCGATGGCTCTGATGAACGGCGCCCGGCTGGCTGTTTCGGCGCAGGCGTTGGGAATCGCCGAGGCTGCTTACCGGGAGGCTCACCGTTATGCTGGTGAGCGCATCCAGTTTGGCAAGCCCATCAGCTCCTTGCCGGCAGTTGCCCGTATGTTGATGTCGATGCGGGGTGAGATCGAGGCGGCCCGCGCGCTTATCTTTGAGACCGGGCGTTGGGTTGATTTGTTCAAGAGTTATGAGCAAATACTGACCGAAAGCGAGACCCCTGATCCGGAAATTCGCAAGAAGGCCAAGCACGTTGCCAGTATTGCCGATACCCTGACGCCCCTGGCCAAATACTACTCTACCGAAATGGGAAACCGGGTGTGCTATTTGTCGATGCAGGTTCACGGTGGGGTAGGCTATATGCGGGAGTTTAACGTCGAGCGTCACTGCCGGGATGTGCGTGTGACCAACATTTACGAAGGAACCAGCCAGTTGCAGATCGTTGCGGCCATCGGCAAGCTGTTGAGCCGTACCCTCGATCCGTTGCTGGATGAGTGGGCGGCCCATGATTATGGCACAGAGCTGGCCCTCCTCAAGGATCGGCTAACCGAGGCCACGGAACTGTTCAGACAGGCTATCGATCATCTCAAGGAGCAGCCCCACGATGTCATCGACTATTACGCATCCGATCTGACCAACATGGCGATTTACGTTGTGAACGGCTGGCTGATGCTGCAAGACGCAACACGCTCAGAGCGCAAACAAAATGTAGCTCAGGTCTATCTTTCTGAACATCTACCCCAGGTACAGAGTGCTCATGCCGTCATTCTGGCCGCCGATGCCACCCCACTGGCAGTACAGGAAACGATACTGACGGCTAACTGATCGGCAATCTTATCGACCTGGCTTTGACCGGCGCGACATATTGGGCAGTCCGCGGATCAAAGCCGGGTTTGTGATTCCCTCAGTGCAACTATTCAACTGTTAGCGGTTGGCTGTAATAGACCTTTCGGGATCAGGCAAGATGACTGGTATTGTGTTGGGTAAGGCTTCTGACATCGCTGAACACAGCCTGGTGCGGCTTCTTCAGATTGCCAGGCAATTTCTTCCTTCACCCTGGGGTAAGATGGAGCGGCGACAAGAATCGCGCAAAGGCTTATCTGAAGCGGCTTCCTGTCTGCTATGTCAGAAGATTAAAACAACAGTGGCGGCGCAAAACTGCATTAACCCGAAAAGTCTATGTGAACTAAAACCAATACCCGTGAATGAAATCATTGTCTTCCTTGAAAATAGTGATGGGGGATGGGTGATGGGTGATGAGTGATGGGTGATGAGTCAAAAAGCTATTTTCATCCTCTTGGGTGAGCTTTTGCTCATGAGCCACTCCCTGGTAATTGCCA
>JAFGLD010000240.1 GCA_016928235.1 Anaerolineae bacterium
CTGCCATGCTAACGGATTGGCTCACAGGAGAGCCCAGGAGCCATTTTGATCCAAATGGCCAAAACGATGACCATCGCCTCAGTTTTAAAACTGATCACTGATCACCTGTCAATGTTAAAAACTCGATCATCGAGTTACCGCCAACAGCTGAATAGTTACAAGACAAATTCTCCGTATGACAGTTGCATCGACCCAACCGCTTAGGGAGTGGGAAAGCAATATCTATCCCCTATTCGTCACTCAGACGATGTGCCGCGACATTAACAAACCATCATACATGATGCCATCAAGACAAATAGTCTGTGGCTCAATGCCATAGACAGCAAAGCCGCAGCGACTATAAACCCGGATTGCGGTTGTGTTAGTGGCACTCACAGTCAGTTTGACAATTGCTGCCCTTTGCGTACGTCCCCACTCGATACATCTGAACACCAATCCTTCAGCAATCTTCAAGCCGCGCCATTCCGGCTGGACATATACGCTCACGATGGTTGCACTGTGTTGCGTTTTTTGCGAATTACCCCGGTAGATTCCCCCCATTCCAACGAGAGCTTCGTTATGGACGGCAAAATAGATCATGTTGTTGCTGCCAAGAGAGCGTAACCTCTCAGTCCAAAAGGTCATGGGCTGCTCTGCATTGGCTGCATAATCCGCGCCGAATGCCTCGGGATGATTGCGTAATGCTTCCAGGCGCAACTCACGGTAGGTTTGATAGTCCGTTTCTTGAGCCGGGCGTATGTCGATGACGCCGTGCGGTGTTGTTATCTGTTGGTTCATCGTTTCTTCCTGCTGCGTCCAATCGACTCGAGTGTCCTTGATCCTTGACATGGTTTTGTCATAACAAATTTGACTTAAAGAAGCCTTTCATGCCCAACTGCCTGAGTGTTTCGCGGCACAGCCACAACGATGGGTTTACTTACGCCGCGAAATACCGGCACGATGCCCGGCAAAATAGATATCAAGCACTCCTCCTGAAAGAAGCAATAGAGTTCCTACCAGGGTCGCAGGTAGGCCCCACTCGAGAGCAGCGGCCCAACCCGTCGATACTGATAGGATGTGTCCAGCCGTCAGGACAACTGCCACCAAGCCACTTGCCAGGCCAACCAGTTCCAGACGCGGGACGATCGTGGGTGGTCGGAGCAGGAGCCATATGGTGACGGTGGTAAAGAGAATGATGAGCGCCCCACCATTATCTTTGACACCTCCCTCCGCGAACAGTATCGTGACTGCCGAAAGACTCACGGTGACAAATGATGCAATTGCCAGATATCTCCCAATCTTTCGACGCCCGACAAAGTAGAATGTGCCCAGCAACAGACCCGTTACCACAATGGCAAGCAAAATGACCGGAAGGCTGTTACTGCCACCAAGAACGGAACGCGGACTACCAAATCTGATATCGATGCCAGACAGAATCGGGCTGAACATACCCACGATGTTATATTCCCAGGGTAAAAAGCACCCTATCACAGCCAAGAGGGCTCCTACCAGAGCAATCGCTTCGTAGCGATTCAGGGCAAGTGGGCATTTTGTTACTGGGTTTTCCATAATTTGTCAACCTTTCCCATATCTGACGCAAGTCAAGCCATGCCGGATCGCATAAAGGGTGAGACATTATCTATAGCTTTTCAGAAAACGTTCTGGACAGCCTTGTACGCACAAGAGACGCTGACTTTGCTCAGCACATTATCTGGCAAGCTATATCAACATGGCAGCGTAACACGCTCTTTAAAATGGTTCCAGAGTGTGATGGTGGCATCCTTCAGCCGTCCAAGAAGCTGCTGACCGGCTGCGTCCCCACTTTCGACGCGCTCAAACAGCCTTTTTCGCTGCTCTTCGTCGGTTTTATAGGCAAAGAGCAGCCGAAAACACGGGTAGAACCAGGGCCATTGCAATTGATAGTAGGCATCGAGAGCAGCCAGATCGGTGAAATAGCGAGCATGTTGTCGATATTCATCGATCTGGGCAATATCTCGCGCGATCCGGCAGCAAGTGTGCACCATTGGGATGGAAAGCTTACGTTTGTCGGGTCGCTGTTCGAGGAAGGCAAAGTCTGTTTTGCCTTGCAGTTTGTGGTTGATCCGCCAATCTGTCTGGCGAATGTAATCGATAATGATATTCTCGAACAGGATACCTGCGTACCTGTCGCGGAATAGTTGAATGGCTCCTACTTCATCGATCAGAATCTGCCCTTGATAGATGCAGGTGTGATCGTTAAGCGGGTATTGCCCCCATTCCAGGCATTGCTCGATGAACGCGATATTGCTCAGTCCAAATGTGATGTCTTCGAGGTGGTTGAGGTCCGTCCAGCTCAAGTAAGTGACTTCGACGTCGGGAACATCAGGCCAGGTGTGTTCCCGGAGCAGAACGAAGGGTTTTGCACTCTGGACAACGATGCGAAGATCCCGATCTGACATGCTGACGGCTTCGCCCCGCGCCCATGAGCCGATCTCCAACAGGCCGAGAAACTCAAACTCGAAGGTTGACCTGAGCCGTGTATATTCTTCCTGTATAATGTGTTGGCTGCTTTTCATCGTTGGTACTGGCGGCACAGCCGGGTTTTGTAGTAATGGCTTTGAACGCTTCCGTAGCTCGCAGATCGATACCACTCTCGGTCTACATCCTGGCAGGAAAATACACTTCGCTAGTCAATCCCGGCAGCAAATCTATTCAGTTCATGGTATCTTTCTTGTTATACTCCTCTTTTGCCGGTTTGAGAAGCCCGCGAATATCTGCCCAAATTGACATTTTGGGGCGAAGTGGGGATTACAGTGAACAATCTGTCCAGGATTCCGGGCTTAGTCTGTCTGTACGGTATAAGATGCCAGGCCCCCTACTCCACCGGAGGGATTTATGGCAGTAAAATGATTGAATGAACAAGCAGCGGTTGACCCAACCATGCTATCATCAATCACCATAACACATTGTTCATAACACATATCTGTATCCAAGGAATAACCAACTATGAAGCCTGTCCAATCCCTCGATGGCCTGTTGTACAAGAATTTCCGGGTTGCTGTCTACGCGCCGATGTATGCAGTCTTAGAAATGAAGGATCGGCAGTGGCTTGAAAGCACCTACGATGTTCTGGCCCGCCACCTGCGCATCGGCAAGATCTATCTCGAAACACATCGGGACGGGATCACAGCTGACAAAGAAGTCATACTGAACGCCAAGACATTCTTCAAAGACCAGGGTATCGAAGTCTGCGGCGGGATTACCTATACAGAGGTATCCGCGACTGGCTATTTCAAGTCTTGCTGCTACACCAGGCCAGAGTCTCGCCGAAAAATCCAGGAAGTTGCCGAATATACAGCCGGCCTGTTCGACGAAGTGATCCTCGACGATTTCTTCTTCACCAACTGTAAGTGTGCTGCCTGCGTCGAGGCCAAAGGCAAGAGAAGCTGGACACAATTCAGACTGGATATGATGAATGACGCCGCGCGTGATCTGGTCATTGGCCCATCCAAAAAAGTCAACCCCCAGGTGATGATCGTCGTCAAATATCCAAACTGGTATGAGCACTTCCAGCACTGCGGGTTTGATCTGGAGACTGGGCCTGTCATCTTCGATGGGATTTACACGGGTACCGAGACACGTGACCCGGTTTATGTTCACCAACACTTACAGCCCTACGAGAGCTATGCTATTCTGCGTTATTTTGAGAATATAGCACCGGGGCGGAACGGCGGCGGGTGGGTCGATCCCTTTCTCCGCCGTTTTCTGGATCGCTACGCAGAGCAGCTCTCGCTGACGCTTTTCGCCAAAGCCCGCGAGGTTACACTCTTTAGCTACGATCACCTGATCGAGATGCACAGGCAAGACGATGGAACAACCGTGCCCATGACCCAGGTGGCGCGGGCAGCCGGGTATGTCTTTGATCGTGTCGATTCTTTCCTCGGTGCGCTTGGGCAGCCACTGGGCGTCAAAACCTACAAGCCTTATCACTCCCATGGAGAAGACTTCCTACCCAACTACCTCGGCACGCTGGGCATCCCAATGGACATCACGCCCGAGTTCCCCACAGATGCCAACGTCATCTTCCTGACCGAGCAAGCTCATTTCGACCCAGATATTGTCGAGAAGATCAAGAGCCGGCTATTGGCAGGCAAAGATATCGTGATCACATCAGGACTACTGCAAGCTCTCCAGGATAAGGGCATTGACGATCTGTCTGAGCTTGTATGTTCCGGCAAGAAGGCGCTCGTTCGCAAGTTCTCCGATTGGCGGGACGTTTACCCATCGGAGTACGAAATCCTGATCCCCCAGATTCACTATGCCACTAACGACACCTGGGAACAGATCACAGCATTGGACAGCCACCACGGGAACGGCTATCCCATTCTCTTGCGCGTCGAGTATGCGGAGGGCAATCTGTACATACTGACCATCCCCGACAACATGGCCGACCTTTACGCCTATCCACAGGAAGTTCTGACCGCAATCAAGAAGGTGTTGATGCGAGGCTTCATCGTCTACACCGACACACCAGACCATGTCAGTCTGTTTGTTTATGATAACAACATCTTCATTGTGGCATCGTTCAAAGAACACGGCTTACCGGTCAAGCTGGCAGTATCGCAAGAGTTCACGAAGCTGGTGGAGATTCAATCGGGGTTTGAGATCGAAGGACGCCGAGAAGGGGATCAAATGATCTTTGAGACACATATTGGGCCTCATGAATACCAGGTGTTCAGGGCAGAGTAACGCCCTGAACACCTGCACCCGTAACGCTTATTTGGCCTTCTCTAACGTGTCGAGTGTGTTCCTTAACAGTTCCGGGTCATAGCGGTCCCCGTGACCTGGAACCAGGATATCGCAATTGAACTGTTCTAGTTTGCGTATGGATAACGGCCACGCTTGCATGTCTGCATCACCGGTATAACCGGGCTTGTCATCTGACAGGATCATACAACCGCCAAACAGCAGTTTTTTGGATGGGAAATAAACGACAACATTATCTACTGCGTGTGTTGGGCCTGGATAATACACCTGTACCATTTCATTTCCGATCTGTAATTTTAGCCCTTCTTCCAAGTCGAACAGATTCGTTGGTGCACTATAAGGAATGGCCGCATGAGCATCACGGTAATACCGATTGTCGGGAGCCTCCAGCCATTCCAGAAGAATGGTTCTTGTTTGCTCTCCTTTTTCATTGACAAGCCGGGCAGTCGTTGTTGAACCATAGACTGGGATACCTTGCTCGATGAGATATTGGTTCCCTCCCAGGTTGTCGACATGATACCCGGTGTTGATGGCAATCACTTCTCGTGCCCCAAACCGATCTGTTGCCCAGTTCAATAGCGATTTAGTGGCTTCGGGTGTGTAAGGCGTATCCACCAGAACCAGGCTGGCGTTTGCCATCTCGACCAGCAGTGAATTAGCAGGCCAAGGGAAAGAATGGGTAATGATGTAGGCATCTTCTCGGATATGCCTGTAGCTCAATTCTTCCCCAATGATGACCGTCTCGGCAGGATCGACTGGGGCAACATCAAGCTGGGTGGTCGATCTGGACGTTGCACAACCAGAAAGCCCTAACAGAGATATGACAATGAAAGCAAGAGATGCAGGGTGTACTGGCAATGGATCTCTCCGTTCTATCCGCCGACCGAAACAGGTTAAGCAACCTGAAAGAGGTTATTCCTTCTGTCTATAGAACATATTCAAACATAGGAATAGCACACAAAAGGGGACAATACTACTCTGGAAATCTGGGGATATTTTCTGTTTTGGGTTGACAGAAGGAGAAAATCCTTCTGAAGCTCCAGCCGCCAGAAGTTGAAGAAACGACAATGCGACTTTACACCAGCCTGTTGGACAAAGATTGGCGCTGCCAGATTCACATAGAGTGGCGATGACTGGATTTGAACCAGTAACCAACGGCTTATGAGTCCGCTGCTCTACCATTGAGCTACACCGCCAAAGCACCATCAATTATAGCAATAGGAGATGGCCGAAGCAAGAGTTCGTGTTCATCCGTTTTTCCAGTCCACCAACTCGGCCAATACAATCATTCCATCATGTGGCATAGCGGGGAAGACCCGCTCGCATTGCCCAAGAGGCAGAATATTGGAAACGCCGCGCGCAGCAATCAGATCTCGAAGATCGTGCCGCCGAATTTCAGGATATACCCCAACAGTCGAAACGCCTGAATGCAGATAGCATAGCGCATCTATCAAGGAAGCCATGTGACGCACAACGACCAGTCGACTCCTTGGATGATCGCGTATATCGAATTCACTATCCATGCATACAACACCTGAAGCAAACTCGCCCTCCTCCATGTTTAGGAGCCAATCTGCACTCAGGTATTTACCGCGCTTCATACGTTTAACCTGCCCACGTACTTCCGGTGGCACAAATGTTGGCGCAATGTCATCCCATTGGTGTAGTATCTTCGCCAAACATTTGGCATACGCTTTGACTTGTGTCTCAGTCCCCTCGACATATTGCACATAAGATGATGTACAGGCCTTTTGACTGTAGATCATCACATCGGCGGCAGCAGCGAATGCAACAACATCCAGGTTTTCCTCGAAGGCCTCCTTGCCGATCAAACTCACCCCATAGCGAGGATTAAAACAAATTGTCTTAGTGAATGGAGCGCGAGCCTGGATGGATGCCACTGCCTCCGGCGAACCCCAGACAACGATTCGGTCAAACATGCCAGGCGCGCACAGCACACTCTCGATGTCCTCATCACCTCCCGGCCAATATACAATAGAGAGATTTTGAATCAGAGGGTGATTGGGCGCGGCAGCCATCGCCGCTACTGCTAACATCGCGCCAGAGAGTGTCGCCCCGAAAGGAAGCTTGATTGCTCCCACTGACTTTGAGAGGATGAGACGTAATGCTGAAATCCATGGTACTTCCGGTGCGTTGCCCGATGTGATGTGCAATTGTCGGGTCGGCATTGCCCGGATGAATGCCGGCGTGGCAGACTCGTGCAGAGATATGCCCGGCAGCATTTGCGCGAGAAAGGATGTCAAGCCCGGCATTACCTCGGTTGGAACTTCTACCCAACCTTCGAGAAAATGCCTGCCGGGAATCTGCCAGATCGCCAACTCATTATCGATGATCGAGCGTGCAGCGTCCACATTCAGTCCGTACATTAAGGATGCAAATGCACCATCAATATACAGATCGGGATGATCTGAAGTGTGGCGTGTGAGGTCGCGGATGCGTTTAGTGGTCACCTCATTGTTTTGGAGCACATCGCTCACAGCTTTCAGTAAATCAAGAACGGCCTTGACTGTGATCGTGTACGGACCATTCGCCAACTTATCGATATCCGTCTCGATCAACTCCAACGGGTTAACGCGCGGCAGAACTTGATATTGATACTCCGAGGTTCGCTGCATTGTGCGACGCTCAATGATCGGCTCGCGGATAACCTGCGCATCTGCCAGTTCCAGGTGCCGTGTTTCGTAGGGGGTGGCTGCAAAAGCAGCCTCGATTTCGCGGCGCGTTAATTCAGGTGGCAAGACCAGGCGTCCCTTGATCAAAAAGGGGACGCGGACTACACCCTCATTTTCAATTAAAAGATCGTTGTGCTGACATATACTTTCCATCACCTATCAAACCTCATGCCGAGAGTGAAGCCATGATGCCACCGCACCCCTTTACTTCACGGAAGGTCGCCCGACCGATCTTGGTCACCGCAGGGCCGCTCAAACCACATTCGCATTCATCATTTACAAAATGCACTTTATCACCACTGATGATGAATCCAGGATAGGCCGTTGCCAGCGCATCGAGGAAACCGAATACCCCAACCAGATCATTACCGTCAGCCACCTGGAGTTGCTCGTCGAAAATCACAGGTTCAATAAAGGGTGGAATATGAAAACGGCCAAAGTTGCAACGAAGGGTAAAGGCATTGATCTCTGTCATCGAGTACCCCTCAATGATTCGATCTTCCGGCAAGTTGAATGCCTTAGTCATCAATGGGATCAGGCAATCCCGTGAAACATGATCGCCGGTGAATGATTTCCAGCCCCCACCAAACAGAATTATACTCCCTTCCTTCATGGCGAGAGTTTCGTTACGAGCCAGGATCAGGTCGGAAAGCTCCTTAAATTGATGCGTCGTACCGAAGATAAAGATTTTTTGACCCGCGGCGGTTGACGCCTGGATGCGTTCGATGAGCGTACCGTAATTCTGCTCCTTTCGTTCAACAACAACTTCTTGAAGCGCGTGTAGTTGCTCGCGCTCGATATCGGTTTTCCATCCACGTGCTACCAGCCGCAAGACTGTCGATGAGAGCGTTGTTTCGTAGAGAAAGTAATGCCGGCGAAAAAGAGGCGCTATCTCTTGCTCCAATGTCTGGTTGCCCGTTCGTCCGTGCTCAAAATCAAGGAAGAACGCATCATACTCTCGCATACCAACATCCCGGCTGAGACGCGCGAAGGTTTCAGGTTTAAGTAAGCGGCAAGATAGACCCACGAGTAGCCGCTGTAAGGGTGTGCCAATCCTATGATTGATCAGCAATGGTGCCAGGTAAGCAGAGCTTGAAATCCGAAATAGCGCCCAGTTGGCGGGATCGCGCGGCACAAAAGAGAAATTCCCTGATGTACCGGAACTGTAAACGATTCTTGTGCCGGCATCAGCCAGTCGATCAACCCACGCGTCGATGGTTTCGATACCACTAACATCAACGTTGGCTGCACCAGTGAAAATTTGAGATAACCAGATATTCATCCGGGAGAAGTCATGATTGTCCAACCATTGTTGATCGTAACTCTTGAATAGATCATCGGGGAACATCAATTGCTGTTTGATCGGTTCGATGTCGTTCAGCCGTCCGATGGCTTCTTCACGAGCGAATCGTTGATATGTTGGGATACGCTCAAGGTAACGGGCATGATTGGCGAGAATTGCTGCGTGCCGCAATTCTCGAGTATATCCCGGATCAAAACCCTCCTGTAGCGCCCATGCCTGGGTTTGTCGGATGAGTTGTCGTTGGAGTGAATTCAAGCTGATTGATCGCTGTGTCATTGTTGAAACGCCATAACTGTCAACTTAAGGTCATTTGCCATTTGGATTGATGGGCAGCAGATTTGGCAAGCTGAGAAAAAGATCGAGATGTTTTTGAAAAAGATCAAGATGTTTTCGGAAAAAGATCATGATCTTTTTTGAAAGAGATCGAGAAGTCTTTTGCTTAAGTTGACGCTTATGGTTGAAACGCTATCTTTGAGTTTGATTGCACGTGACTGCACTGCGCCGATGACCTGGGCGTAACCTGCCACGATTTTTTTCCGAACTGCACTCAACAGTTCGAAACACGTTACATAACCGAATTTCGCGTCGTTACCAGACTGCGGAGCAGCGTCAGTCTGCTCGTACTTGTTAGTTCTTACCCCACATGAGACTACATTTCAAGCACGACTTTTTCTGTTTCCAGTAATCCATTGGACTTTGGACAAAACAGGCAAACAAGAGGACGAAAACTTAAAAAAAGAAAGAAACTGTTCCAAAGTTAAGGCATGAAAAATGCATATCAATTGGAGCCGTTTCGAAAAGAAGTATATCAGAGCACAACAAAAAGTGCAGACGCGCTGATGAACGTAGTGGATGCGTTGAGCAGCCAAACCAATGCGAGGTCGATAGCAGAGCTGAGTTTGGAACCGGCCTTTCAACGTGAATACAGCAGCGCATATCAAGCCATAGATGACTTTGTGGAAGAAGGGGAAAAGCGACAGGAAAAGGAGGAAAACCTGTTGCCAAGATCTTGTCGGCGAATCCGCGAAACACCTCGTAGGGGCGGTTCTCAGACCCGCCCGATTGACAGAGCCAATCCTATTCGCCGAC
>JAFGLD010000241.1 GCA_016928235.1 Anaerolineae bacterium
ATTCCCTCAAAGCATTCCGGACGCTGCCCTGGAGAAGCATGTTCTTTTGCATTGACGTAGCCCACAAATATCTCGCTTTTTGTCACAGCTCAATGAACCATCCCCAACTACCAGAAGATTGTGTGAGCGCCGGTAGATGAGCGACTTGACGAATTGAACACGAACGGCCAGACTAGCAGACAATCGAGTTATACAGGAGTCATGCTATGTCTAGCCGTCTTGGTATCATTGTACTGTTAGGGATGGGGATTGCACCAGTGTGCTCGATCGCTATCGTTAGGGAAGCAGAGCAGAGCTTTTTGAGACACTGTTCGGTTGTAGTTTTTGGCACCTTCCATCCACAAAAAAGTGGGGCAAATTTGCCCGTTGGGGCCACTCTTCGCGGTCACTTTCTCACAGAAAGCGTCTTTTTTTCATAGTTGCTTCGCCGGATGTCCTCCCGGCAACTAGAATCGAACAGTGTCGGAAAATCATCTCACACAGCATCGCTTCGGCAGGATCATCATGGACGAACAATATGACTTTATCACGAGGCATCGACACTTTACCGTTCATCATTGACCTAATATCTGGCTCAGGTACAGTCTTCGTCAGGCACCCTATTTGTCACAGCTCAACGCCCCATTCACTCTTTATCAATTCTGGAACATATCTATTGACACCGCGTACTACGGCCTCCCTCATGAAGGTTTCCTCTCGTGCCGCTTCAGTGCACAAGTACTTGGGATTGATTTGAAGGCCTACCCGACAAATGTCTAGCCGATCCGCATCCCAGCAAGTTTGCACTGTCACGTCCCCTATTGTTCCGCCATCAACATGATAGGCACATGCCATCACCAGCAGATCAAAGTCCCGCTCGTTGAGGTCGAGCAGGTGGCGTTGTGCCCTCACATAATCTGCCGCACGATGCCCGTGCCTGTAATCAGTAGATTCATTCCGGCGTCGGGCATCGTGGAATACAGCGAATAACTCAACCACTTCAAGTCTGGCACCAGTCAGAGGGGCCAGCAACCGGCCGTTCTCAAGCACTCGGGCCCAGTGAGATAGCCCGTGTAGTCCTTCCAGGGGCAACGAGTATTGCTTGATAATAGCATTCAACAGCTTTTTAGAGACCATAACATTTCCACAGTTTACCTGACATTTGAGTTCATCTGTTGGGCGGGACTGGTGTATGACAATAACCGTTTGTCGCCATTACGGGCACGAGATCCGTCAACATCATCGCCAGTAGTCCGGTGCAAAATCGATCACCTGGACTTTGCCCTTGACTGAGGTTCCCTATCCTTCAAAATCCTGATGATTCGACGTGCTTCAATACGACGAGGGATAATAATCTCGAAATCCTCCCAGTTGTAGCTTGCACCTTCTTCTGTCATATTGACGATTTCCCCAGAAAAGAAACATCCATACTTTTCGGCAAGCTCTTCCATAGACCCAATCAGTGCTTCTCCCGGATCTGAGCGGTTGAAGAACCAATATCCTGCAAAGAGGGGAAAATCCTCCGGCGCCAATCGAAACACAAAGCCATTGTAATTGCCAAGTTTCAAGTCCCAGGTTTTGAGATTACGTCGCCAGTTCCCCATCAAAGTTCTGATTCTGGAAAACGGATATGCGTAGACACCTCTGATATTCTTTGGTTTTCCAGTTATCCTATCTCTACGATGGGTAGGATGAATTCCATTGGCTTTAATTGCGCTGGTCTGATTCTGCCTTGTCCAATGTATGACAAGCATCTTGAGTGCCCCTTAGCAATATTGATACCAGTTGCTCGGTCAAGTTCCCGCGAATCGACCGCCGCACCCGATACACACACCTTCCTGCTCAATGCCACCGCCGCGGGCAGAGCCGGCTGTACATAAACACACCCATTCACTGGGCAGAATGGCGCATCTCACGATGAATCGAGCGCTACTCATCATCAAATTGCTTGGTGCTTCGTTGGCGTCTGTGTGCACCTTGGGTGGCAGCTTTGGAGGCTGCCCCACCCGTAGCCATTGACCGATAGGCGGCTGCCTGGTTCTCCGACCACTCTTCGGCCGCTTTGTCTCCCAGCAGCGATGCGTATGAGTGGATGCTCTCTACGTGGCGGCGACGCTTTGCGCTGCCGGCAACACTTCCCTCGACAGCATCGGTTCGAACGGCATCGAGCACGCCACGCGCCTGCATTTGATCGAGCACACGCTCCACTACGGGCAAAACTGCGCCTTCTCGCCGCTCAAAGGCATCGGGGCTGGTGTAGCGCAGCGTTACCCCGTTCAGCGGCGTGGTGAGCTCGTTGCCGGCAGGTGAGCGATAAGAGAGTGAGCCCTCGATGCGCAGTCGAGAGTCGACCTGCTGCGGGGGTAGCAGTACCTGTATGATGACTTCCAGCTCGGTGTCGATCGGTATATCTCCCAAACTCACCTCGGAATGAGACTTGACCGCATAGGAGGCTGCAAAGGGCTCCAGGCCGGTACCGCTCGGCAGCACCAATTTCAGAATAGTATCTCGGGCTGCCAGCGCGCTGATTTCCCCCAGCTCACCGGTGATGAACGGCGCTATCTGGTTAGACTGGAGTACGTGATAGAACCGGCCGCCGCCCTGATTGGCGATCTCGACCATCAGGGCCTCGTTGTAGTCCGTGCCAACGCCAAGGGTAGATGTCGTGACACCGTGCTGGCGCCCATTAAGTGCCTTTTGCCCAATGGCTTCCAGATCAGTCTCGCCCACGTTGGCCTGCCCATCGCTGAGAAGCAGAACCAGATTGGTCTCTTTGTGCCGGGCTCGGGCTGCCTTAATACCGGCTTCCAGCCCTCCACACAGCGCAGTCATGCCGCCGGCGCCGATCTTTCTGACTACCTCCAACGCATTCTTCCTCATATGTGCATCAACCTTCGCAGGCTTTAGCACCGCTTTCACCTTGTCATTGAAGGTGACGAGGGAGAAGACATCCCCGTCATGCAGACGATAGAGAGCCTGACAGACACCCTCCTTTGCCGCTTCGATCTTAGAACCGCCCATCGAGCCCGAGACATCGAGGACTGCGATGAAGCTTATCGGCTCGCGACCGCTCTTTGTCGGGGCAGCCTCGTCTTGGGGGATTTCACGGGGTGTACGGATCGTCACGACCAGATGACGCATCACGATCTGGTCAGCCGGGGCGCCGATCTGATCGAGCTCCATCTCGGCCTGCACATACGATGGGGAGGGCACAGGCTCCTCGAATGCCATTCCCCCGCCACATCGGGCACACACTTTGACACCCACAGGCTCATCCTGCAACAGACCACAGAACAAACAACGCATCAAAGACATGGTATTTGTATTCTCCTTGTCACATAGGGTAGATCATAACGCTCTGCACGTCAGCCATCGTACCCGGCACCTACATTCACATCGACGCCATCGCCGCAGGCGCGAGTCGGCTCCAATCGCCCCTTGTGCGGACACCATTCCCCCACCTAAGAAATCGTAACGATTCACTTGTTAGGCCGATGAGTGAGGTTGTGGCACTTGGCTATGCAACAGGCAAGACAAAACACAAATGGTAGGGGCACGCTTGCGCATGGCTCTGTCCCCTCTTTGCTGTGGGCCTAAGCGCGGTAGAGCTTCCGTATCGCTTAGCGTCAGCCGATCAAATAGTATCACACGACCCAAAGACAAGCGAAACCCATAGCGGCCTAACGACCACTGTTTCACCAGTTGGTTAGTCCTGCTGCTCTGTTGGATTTGCGAGGGATGCGACCATCGCCTCCAATAGCGACAACGGCATGATACCGCCGATATGCCACTGGTGGCAGAAAGCACAGGGGTACGGCTCGACATCGTGCTTTCGCTCTTCCCATCGATTGTGAGCCTCTGACGCCTGTTGAGCAAGAGCCTCCGACGCATAAGGTGTTTTCTTGCCACAGGTTTTTTCCCGCCCCGAGAGCTGACCAGCTCGCAGGTGCAAGTCGTAAAGCCGCTGCTCCATCTTGATATCCTCCATGGGCCAACGATGAACAACCGCCAGATAGGAGATGGTGCCCATAAGTCAATACGCGGGCTTTCGCGAAGCGAAAGCCTACATCTCTGAGGCGCGGGGAATTTCCACCCCGCGCCATTTCATTTTACGTCCACTCCCACGGAAAGGAGAAACCATGTTCCCCATTGAAATGAAGCACATCGGCAAGATCGACGCGGTATGGGCCAACCTGATCGGGCGACGCGCGCTGGATTTGACCGATTTGTCAGGCAGGCCGCATCGACTGCGCATCGGCAGCTACCCCGGCTTGGATGGCAAAGAGGGCACCGGCGGAAAACCGGCTCCAACCGGTTTTCCACTCAATCGCTTCAATATCCGCATCGAGCACCTGGCCATCGACCACTGCATCCTGTTCGACAATTCGCGGCGATTCTCACAAGAATCACGCATACTCCTCATCAATTCTACACAATTTGTGTTTATGATCAGCATCATTAACACACAAGAAGGGATGAGTAGATCATGCAAAACGCACTATCACGCAAGACGATCCTGAACTGGCTGATCGACGCAGGGCTATTTCTGTCCGCTCTCGCCGCCATCATATCAAGTATTTACTTTTTGTATTTTCCGAACGGCTACCAGGGCGGACGTAACCTATGGTATGACGTAAGGATTGTATTTGAGCGAGCCGCATGGAGTGATATTCACACATGGAGCGGCGTGCTGATGATTGTGGCGGTAGTGGTTCACCTGGCGATTCATACCAAATGGATCGAGTTGATGGGCAAGCGATTGTTCACCAGCCACCGCCACAGTGCTGCTCCCATGTCCAAAGGTGCGAAGATCAATGTGGGGGTGAATGCCGTGGTTGCTCTGAGTTTTCTGCTGACTGCAATCAGCGGCATCTATTTTCTGTTCGTTCCCGGTGGTTCCAACCGTCCAACTGTTCTGTTCACTCCAACAGGTTGGGACATGATCCACACCTGGGCTGGAATTATCATGACGGTGGCTGCATTGATCCATTTCGCTATTCATTGGCGCTGGGTCACCAAAGTGACTGTCAGGTTCTTTACGGGACTGCTCCCTCAATCTAAATGCAGTCATTCTACGATATCGGCGCGGTAGCTCTGCTATCGCTTCAAGGAGAAATAACAATGGTGAAGAAAATCGTGCTTGGAAGTTTGTTGGTCGGTTTCATTGGGGTTCTGGTTTATGGGGCGATCTTACGCACGGATGCCAAGACATCATCTGGTGGATTAGATGGACATGGGGCAGGTGATGGGCTGGGCCGCGGACGCGCCGACACGACAGAGATGACAGATGCCGCCGTCGGCCGTGGACAGGGGCAAGGACAAAACCAAACAGCGCGCGCGGACCACGAACGGCAAGCCGGCGCACAAAGTGAGCGTGTGGCTGATTGGCAGACCGTCGAAGGGACCATCATCAGTGTTGGATCAAAGGCGATGGTAGTCGAATTAGTCGATGGACGCCAGCTTCTGGTCGAAGGACAACCGTGGCTTTATGCTCAAACACAAGTCTTTTCGCCCCAGGTGGGCCATCAGCTTGTGATGGAAATCTTCGAAGAAGATGATGAGCTTAAGCCGGGCCGGATTGATAACCTCTCCAATGGAGAAACCGTCACTTTGCGGCTTGAGGATGGCCAGCCCATGTGGGCACGCGGTCTACAAAATGACCGGAGTTTGGCCAATGGTCAAGGTCAGGGCCAGGGCCAGGGACAAGGAAACGATCAGGGGCAGGGTACTGGTAGAGGACAGGGTAATGCCAGTGGCGAACAAACCGGTGCTGCTCTCTCTAACGCGGATGAGCTGACATATCAAGGGATAGCTGTCACAGTCAACAACACTGAGATGGTAATTGAGGCCGGCGCCAATGAGCTGGTTCTTGTGGAAGGGCGAGCCTGGGCCTATGCGCTGGAACAAGGGATGGATGCACAGGTGGGACACACCATCCTCATCATGGGGTTTGTTGAAGATGGCGAGTTCAAAGCGATTTCGCTCGAAAACCTGACGACCGGTCAACATATCGCTGTACGTGACGCCAGTGGCCGCCCGCTGTGGTCAGGCGGGAGACGCGGCGGCGCATAGCATATCCGGAGAAACAAAGAACTCGAACTCAAATGCTTTGCACAAAGCGGAAGATGGCCTTTGTCCATCTTCCGCTTTATCTTGGAATGCGCCCTAACCGTGTCGCGAGTTCCTTTTCGGGTCAGTGAGATTAGCCTTTGGGAGGTGGTACACTTTGGCCGTTAACTATGCGCGCTTTCGGGTGTTAGTTGACACTGCACCTGCTCGACGCTGGGCGAGAGGCTCAGTGGCGCAAGAGGCGCGGACGCAGCGCCCAGCAGGTACAGGCCGAGCCGCGCATGGTCGCTCGACACTATCCTATTTTTTGATACCGGTATGAGAAAACAAATGTTACAAAATGGAGGCAGCAAGAGGAAGCCCTGACAAACTTCGGCAGTTGCTCGATTATTCACCCTGCCCAAATAGTTGCACGCTATGAAGATATTTCATAAAAAGGCAGGCTGCCCTCGAATGATGTAGACTACAGGGTGTAGTCAGCCACTCCAAAAACCGTTGTGCCAATACTCGATCTGCTAAACTGCCTTTGCCGCAGTAATTCTCAATAATCCAGGGTTTGTGATGTTAACGGATTTACAGGATGTCCTTGTTTCTCAAAGAGCAAAACCCTTTCTCAAGTGGGTAGGCGGAAAGCAGCAGCTCCTTGTTCAGTTTGATGCCTTCTTTCCCCGCTCCATTGAAAGATACTTCGAACCGTTTGTTGGGGGTGGTGCTGTCTTCTTCCATCTCATGAGCAATGGGCGGCTTCCTGGCCCGGTATTTCTGTTTGACAAGAACGAGGAACTCGTCAATACCTATCGAACCGTCCGAGATAATGTTGGTGACTTAATCGAGGCTTTGGCTGTTCACCAGGCAAGGCATTCCAAAGAGCATTACTATGAGACCCGGGATCTCGACAGGCAAGATGTCGAGATGAGCGATGCAGTAAGGGCCGCTCGGGCTATTTACCTGAACAAGACTTGCTACAACGGCTTGTACCGCGTCAACACCCAAGGTCAGTTCAACGTCCCGATAGGGAGCTACACTAATCCGCAGGTTCTGTACGAGGATGTGCTCCGGAATGCAAGCGCGGCTTTGCAAGATGCTTCTATC
>JAFGLD010000242.1 GCA_016928235.1 Anaerolineae bacterium
CGCCCAACGCAATCCTGACCCAATCGGGGGTCAGGGGAAATCGTTGGGGCGAGATGCATACGTTTGTATACATTTCAGGAAACAGAACTATCATAAGCATCAAGTTAAGCAATACTTTCGCCAGAATCAGGCAATCGAAAAAGTCGATAAGCACGCAAGGATTGTGAACACAAAATTGAGACAAGGAATACGAATGTCGTCCGGAAAAATCCGCGCCCAATTTTCAGTCACAATGACAGTTGCAGGAAAGATGTCCAGGTATGTAGGTTGGGTGGTGGCGCAAGCGCGAAATTGCTTCACGGGCAAGCCCATACCCTGCAAAATCCCCACCACCCAACGACTAAAATGTCGACCATGCTATTCTCGCATGGTACCCTTAGGCCATGCCAAAAGAACTAAATGCCCCGGCAGTTTGTCCGGAGAAGTCAGACGATGGCTTCCATTCTGCTGAGGGATAAGTGGATTCTCACTTTCGCGGGAATGACAGCATTGGCGAAGGCATTGATCAAAAAGGGTGTTTGTTATTCTGATGTCCCTAAATACGCAATGTCGGTTATGTTGGGATAGGTATGGTATTGTGACAGAAGTTGAAAACTCTTCGGCTGAGATGTTGGATGAGAATGAGCTAGTTGAACAAGCCAAGACTGATCCCGAAGCCTTTGGTGAGCTTTACGAGCGGTATGTAACCAAGATTTACAATTACATTTACTATCGCACCGGCAATCATCATGATGCAGAAGATGTTACTGCACGGGTTTTTCAGCGCGCGCTTCAGCATATTCCCAATTATGTCAATCGAGGGCTTCCATTCTCAGCCTGGTTGTATCGGATCGCTCATAACCTGGTTGTCAACTGGCATCGTGACCGTGGGCGCCGCAAGGTAGTGCCTCTGGATGATTTGCCTCTTGGAAGCTTGCGTGCGGATGCCCCCGAGCGGATCACCGAGAGCCGGGAGGAGCAAGATTTACTCCTCGCTTCGATCCACGCCCTGCCGGATGATCGCCAGCAACTCCTGATTCTCAAGTTTGTCGAGCGTTTCTCTAACGCCGAGATCGGCGCTATCATGGGGCGCAGTGAAGGCGCAATCAAGTCTTTATATCATCGTACGCTTCTGGCGCTGCGGAGCGAGATCGAGCGAAAGCAAGAGCAAAACTTATCCTCCAAGCCTTCTGATTAAATATCCTGGATTTGTATCTGTGTGGCAATTATTTGTCACTGACCCAATCAATAGCAACTTATCAGGTATTCCAGTGTTAATTATAGATAAGATTTCAGATGCTAATTTATTGGTTGCGTCGAAGGTGAGGACAATTGGTATGCTTATCAATCGTGGTGTGGGTAAATTGAGAGGTAGAAGGCTGGCGGAAGTTGTCGTGACACACGTCGATGATCTGATTGGCGGTCAGCCGGATGCTTCCGGGCTATTGGCGCAACATCCTGATGAGGCTGTAGTCTTAGAAGAAATGTTCCGGATATCGGAGTGGTTGCACAAGACACTTGTGCCGGTCAGCCCTCGTCGGCAGTTCGTAGCTAAACTTAAGATGAAGTTGCAGGAGGCGCAGGCCTCGTCGCTGGCAGTGTCGTCCAAGCAGGATCAGTGCTGGGCGGTGCGAGCGACCAAAACTGTTGGGATCTTGCTATCCATTGTGGCACTCGCGGCGTTGATCACTCGTGTAATCGGAGTGATTATCGTGATAGTTACCTTTCTAAACAAGCGTTACCGGTCAACTGCTCCTGCTTGATTTATCGTGGGGCATTCCTGGCATACTTGACGATCAATCAGGTGGCGATTGGGCAAACATTGTTTACTCAATCGTCACCTTGTCTTGCAGCATGAATCACAGGGGGTGAAAATTTGTCAAACAGATTTGTTGACAACTGCCAAGTGGCGCGGTAAACTACGCCCCTCAAGCAAAAGTACGCTCCATCGGCGGCAAGCTCGAGTGGCTGCGAGCCAATACCGTTGAACTAGATACTCGTGTTTTGGAGAAGGTCATCTAATCATCTTGTGATGGGGGTGGCTTTCTTGTTCGAGAAAGTGAAACGGGCGAGAACTGTGAAGTAGCGCCCGTTTACTGTGCCAAGTCAGCAGAATGGTGTGTTAGTTAATGAGCGCAAAAATGCGCTGCAAGCAGGATTTGGGAGGCTTATTGTGCCAACAATTAACCAGTTGATACGCAAAGGTCGCAAAGCTAAGAAGCAGAAGGGCAAGGCTCCAGCCCTGCTATACACCTTCAACAGCTTTTCGCAACGACGCGTCCGCCAGCCAAAAGGCTCGCCGCAGAAGCGTGGGGTCTGCACACAGGTTAAGACCATGACACCCAAGAAGCCTAATTCGGCGTTGCGCAAAATTGCCAGGGTGCGTCTGTCCAATGGCATTGAGGTGACAGCTTACATTCCGGGAGAAGGACATTCCTTGCAGGAACACTCGGTAGTGTTGGTTCGCGGTGGCCGTGTGAAGGATTTGCCGGGTGTGCGTTATCACGTTGTGCGTGGAACGTTAGATGCGACCGGTGTTGAAAATCGATCGCAAGCACGTAGTAAGTATGGTGCAAAGCGTCCTAAGAAATAAATTGTGGTAGAGTTGCCGGCCTGCCAGAGTATGGCAGGCTCGATGATGGGAGAATGAGGTATGCCTAGACGATACCGTCCATCCAGACGACCGGTTGAGCCAGATCCAAAATACGGCAGTGTCAGTGTCTCGCAGCTCGTTAATCGGATGATGCGTGGTGGTAAGAAGAGTGTTGCGCGCAAGGTGTTGTATAAAACTTTGGATTTGATCGAAGCTCGATCCAAGCGCAATCCCATTGAAGTACTTGAGCAGGCGCTGAAGAATACAACTCCTGCGATTGAGGTTAAGCCACGTCGTGTCGGTGGTTCGACTTATCAGATTCCTGTTGAGGTTGAGCCACATCGACGCAGCACATTGGCGATGCGCTGGCTGCTGGCAGCAGCGTATACGCGCAGTGGGCGTGGCATGTCCGAGAAATTGGCGGCTGAGTTGATGGATGCTGCTCAAGGACAGGGCGCAGCAGTTAAGAAGAAGGAAGATACGCATCGCATGGCTGAAGCGAACCGTACCTTTGCTCACTATCGTTGGTAAATTATTCAGTATAAGGACTTTATTTTCGAGATGTCGGATAAGACGCTAGACCACGTTCGGAATATCGGTGTGATTGCCCACATTGATGCCGGAAAAACAACCACCACTGAGCGTATTCTGTACTATACAGGTATGACGCACAGGATTGGTGAGGTGCATGAGGGAACCACCGTGACCGACTGGATGGATCAGGAGCGGGAGCGAGGCATCACAATCACTTCTGCTGCTATCCAGACAGCGTGGAACGATCACATCATTAACCTGATTGATACTCCAGGCCATATCGATTTTACGGCCGAGGTTCAGCGCAGCCTGCGGGTGTTGGATGGTGGTGTGGTGGTCTTTGATGGTGTCGCGGGGGTCGAGCCGCAATCAGAAACAGTGTGGCGACAGGCTGATCGCTACCATGTACCGCGTATTTGCTTCGTTAATAAGATGGATCGAATGGGGGCGGATTTTTATCGCTGCCTGGATATGATCCGCAGTCGGCTTGGCGCAAACCCAATTGTTGTTCAAATCCCCTGGGGGGCTGAGAGCGATTTCAAGGGTGTCATCGATCTGTTCGCTATGGAAGCTGTGACCTGGGCCGATCAATTAGGCGCAGAGCCGGTACATCAACCTGTTCCGGATGACATGCTGGAGCAGGCTAACGCGATGTGGCAGCAGGCTTTCGAGCGTATAGTCGATGTGGATGATTTGCTGGCAGAAAAATATCTGTCTGAGGAGCCGATCTCGAACGAAGAGATTAAGGCGGCTTTGCGGCGGGCGACGCTGGCAGGCAAGGCACAGCCGATGCTGTGTGGTTCATCGCTTCGGAATAAGGGCATACAACCATTGCTCGATGCTGTTGTCGATTATCTGCCCTCTCCACTTGACGTCCCGCCGATTGAGGGCCTGAACCCCAGGACGGAGGAGCCTGAAAGTCGCCCGGCTTCAGATCATGAGCCGTTGAGTGCCCTGATTTTCAAGATCGTGACCGATCCTTATGTGGGGCGCCTGGCATACTTCCGGGTTTATTCTGGCGTGATGAAGGCCGGCTCGACCTATTTGAATGTAACGAAAGATCAGCGGGAGCGCGTTGGCCGTGTGCTGCGTATGTTCGCGGATCGTCGTGAAGATGTCGAGGAAGTCCGTGCGGGAGATATCGCTGCGACACTGGGATTGAAGAATACATTTACCGGCGATACGCTGTGCGATCCGAATCACCCGATTTTGTTGGAGAACATCACTTTTCCGGAGCCTGTAATCCAGGTTGCCGTTGAGCCCAAAACCAAAGTCGATCAGAGCAAGCTGTCCGATGCTTTGCAGAAACTGGCGGAGGAAGATCCGACTTTCCAGGTGCACATAGATGACCAGACCGGCCAAACGATTATTGCAGGTATGGGTGAGTTGCATCTGGAGATCATCGTTGACCGGATGAAGCGTGAATTCAAGGTGGGATGTAATGTTGGCAAACCGCGTGTTGCCTACCGCGAAACGATCACCCAGCCGGCTACTGCTGATGTGACATTCAAGCGCCAGACTGGCGGCAAGGGCCAATACGCCCGTGTTAAGATTGAGATTGAGCCTAACCAGCCAGGGGCAGGATATGTCTTCGAAGACCTTATCAGGGGTGGGACTATTCCCAGGGAATTCATCAAGCCTACCGAAGAGGGTATTCGTGAAGCAATGACAAGCGGGATTGCGTTTGGTTACCCAGTGGTCGATGTCATTGTCCGGTTGGTCGATGGAGCCTGGCATGAGGTTGACTCATCGGAGATGGCCTTCAAGGTTGCAGGCAGCATGGCGATTAAAGAAGCGATCATGCGAGGACGCCCCATCTTGTTGGAGCCGGTGATGGATATCGAGGCGGTGACCCCGGAGGAATATCTGGGCGCAGTTCAGGGTAACATTTCGGCGCGACGTGGCCAGATCAGCGCAATGGACTTACGTCCCGGTGGTGTTCAGGCAGTCAGAGCTATTGTGCCTCTTTCTGAGATGTTTGGTTATGCGACCGATCTCCGTAGTATGTCGCAAGGGCGCGCCAATTTTACAATGGAGTTTGCCCGCTATGAGCGACTTCCAGACAAGCTGGCCGAGAGTATCGCCAGAGGAGAGGCTGTGTAAGACTTCTTGGAATATTGTTGTGTGTTGCAGATGTGTTCTTGCAGCATATGAGGCTGTAAACCCGGTAACAATGAGATGGCTGTGTCAAACAGCCTGGTAGACTGGCATCTTGATGTGCCGAGTATGATGGGAGAGAGAAAATGGGTAAAGAAGTATTTCAGCGCAACAAGCCGCATGTCAATATCGGGACAATTGGTCATATCGATCACGGTAAGACGACCCTGACG
>JAFGLD010000243.1 GCA_016928235.1 Anaerolineae bacterium
CGTCAGGGTCGTCTTACCGTGATCGATATGACCAATTGTCCCGATATTGACATGCGGCTTGTTGCGCTGAAATACTTCTTTACCCATAATGACTTGTATCCTCCTCCAAAGCGACCATATCAGCCCTGGTCATCAGGGCATATTAGACTTTATCGACAATAGATGTGCTATGCGTAACTCAGTTATTCACGATAAAGTCTATTAACACAAATGAGAGCCCACGAAGGGACTTGAACCCTTGACCCCGTTCTTACCAAGAACGTGCTCTACCGGCTGAGCTACGTGGGCGGATATGGTTGCCAGCAGATCGAGATGATCTCTGGTGGAGATGAGGGGATTCGAACCCCTGACCTTCGCCGTGCAAGGGCGACGCTCTCCCAATTGAGCTACATCCCCACAATAAAGACAGCTAACCAACCAGGTGGGCCAGGTAGGACTCGAACCTACGAAGGCGTGTCGCCAGCAGATTTACAGTCTGCCCCCTTTGCCGCTCGGGACACTGACCCATACTTAGTAAACCTTATATGTTTGGTAATTTGCGCCTTTGGTTAAGACATCCAAGCCGACGAAGGGACTCGAACCCTTGACCCATGCTTTACAAGAGCATTGCTCTACCAACTGAGCTACGTCGGCAACGCACAGTATTATAACATGCGCTCTCACTTCTCTCAAGAATTATTTTCAAGAAGGTCTGTATGCCAACGAGCACCTGCAACAATTGAAGGATATTACCTTACCTGAAAAAGAGCGTCAAAAAGAGATCGTTCAGCCGGTGCAAAGCGGGCACAACACCTCGACGATCTGCCCATTTTGCGCATAGATGCGCGGAATGCGAGGCAGCAAGCTGGTGGTGATCTCGTAATTGATGGTGCCAATCAGCCCGGCTATCTCGTCCGCGGTAGCCGATGCATCTCCCTGTGTTCCGATCAAGGTGACCGCATCATCCTGGCTAACATCTTCGATGCCCGTCACGTCAACGGTGATCTGATCCATGCTGACCCGTCCCACAATGGCAGCACGCTGCCCCCGGATGAGCACGAAACCGTTATTGGAAAACGCGCGACGATAACCGTCGCCATAACCGATTGGAATCAGCGCGATCCGGGTCGGCTTCGAGGTGACATAAGTGCACCCATAACCAATCGCCGAACTCGGAGGCAGAGTCCTGATCCGGCCCACGCGGCTGTTGAGAGATAGAATGGGCTTGAGTGGAATGGCATTCGATACTTCCGGCGAGGGACGCAGACCGTAGAGGGCGATCCCACAGCGGACAGCGTCCAACTGGGTCTCCGGCAGCTCGATGGCCGCGGCGCTGTTGGCGGCATGTCGCAGGCGGATGGTATAGCCTGCCTGCCGGGCCGCATTTGACACCTCAACAAAGGTTGCTAACTGTTTGCGGGTATAGGTTTTATCTTTTTCATCGGCAATGGCAAAATGAGTGAACATTCCCTCCAGATCGAGATGGGGCAGCTTGCCGATCTGCGTTAGAAACGGCGCCATCTCATCCGGTAAAAGACCATAGCGCCCCATCCCGCTATCGACTTTAACGTGAATGGTAGCCATTTTACCGAGCGCGCCTGCCCTGGCCGAAAGCGCCTGAGCCATCTCGATAGTGTTGACGGTTGCGGTCAAGTTGTAGGTCACAAATGTATCGGCCAGAGATGGCGGGCTGTAGCCGTTGACCAGGATGGGTACGTCGATTCCCGCGCGACGCAGCTGGATGCCTTCATCCGGACGAGCAACGACTAACCGGGTGACGCCGCTCGCAATCGCCGCTCGCGCAATCGGCACAGCCCCATGGCCATAGGCATTAGCCTTCAACACAGCCATCAGCTCAACGCCAGGGGCGATCCAGTTCTTGAGTGTCCGGATGTTATGATCCAGCGCGTCCAGGTCGATCAGGGCATAGGTGGTAAATTGGTCTAAGGTATTCATGAGGCACAATTATTAAGGCGCGGAACCGTTGACGCAAATACTCGATCTTGCCCACTGACCGGGATACTGTCGGTGAAGAGACTCATCCCCATAAATTGAGCGGGCCTCAGGCCCGCCCCTGCGCTTCCTCCTGGCACGGTTCTCACCCTGTGGTAAACTCCTCCTCATGGGATCGACCAATTGCACGCTTTTAAGCCGGGAAATTGTCAGCCGGGCGCTCAAGAAGACCATGCGCTTGCAGCTCTACCTGCCACCTTATTATGACCAGTTCAAGCTGCGCTACCCGGTTGTCTACCTGCTACATCCCTGGGGATGGGATGAACGCTACTATCTGGATGTGCTGAAGCTGCACGAGGTTGCCGACCACTTGATCAATGCCGGAGCTATTCCCCCTTTCATTGCCGTTATGCCCCAGGGCGATAAGAGCTTCTTTATCAATGCGGCAGATCCGCCCGGCGATTATTCAGGAATCGCCCGGTCTGATCCGGGGTACTTCAAGGGCGCGCTCGAAGGTTACGGACGCTATGGCGATCACCTCCTCGATGACGTCATCCCATTCATCGAAAAGCACTACCGGACTCGCTCGGAGCGTGCTACTCGTGTCATTGCGGGTGTTGCCATGGGCGGAACCGGTGCGGCGGTGTTGGCCTTCTCCAATCCGTCGATGTTTAGCGTGGCAGGCATTCACAGCCCGGTATTGTTCGATAAGCAGCACCTGGGCCCGCCCTGGATTTTCGGTCTGGGCGATAAGGAAGCACTGGCTCGCCGTGATCCGATCTGTCTGGCAAGTAATCTACCGCCGGACGCGGGGATCAACATCTACCTCGACTGCGGTGTCGACGATGAGATGTCGGATTTGAGTGCTGATTTACATTGGACGCTGTTGGAACGGCAGGTTTCGCACACCTTCGTCAGTCGCCCCGGTGGCTCTGGGTCAGCCTATTGGCAGTCAAACCTGGCCGAGTATCTCGGCTTCTACGCGGGAGGATGGTAAGCATCGATGCAACGGTTGATGACACGAGCAGCGGTAGTGATGATCACGTTGATGGTTTTAGGCTGTGGCGCTTCACAGCAGACTACGCCTCCCATTTTGACTGCCACCTCTATCCCTTTGCCAACTGTGACTGACACGCCTACGCCGCCCACCGTATGGATCCAGCCCGGAGTACCGGCGGCGATCATCGACAGCATTGTTCCTATCTTAGCCGATGCGGGCTATGTTCAGACTGAGAATGCCGGCGCGGACATACAAATCGCCCTCAACCCTTCCTCCACGTTTGCCCTCACCGCGCAGTGGGTATACGCGCTGGTCGCGCCCTTTCCTACCGTGCCTGACGATGTCTCTTCATCGGATTTCCACAGCTACTGGCAGGGGGGCTCGACCACGCTGCCGGGATTTGATGTGCCGCCGCAGATCATCGTCACTCAAAGCATGGTCGATGTGTTCACCGCTCGTTTTGGCGCGCCTGGGGCAAATATACCGCTCACTATCATCGACGATGCCCAGGCCGATCAGTTAGACAACCTGGCCTGGGATGTTCGCCCGGCGATTAGCATGATTCCCTTCGAACAACTCGATCCAACCTGGAAGGTCCTTACCATCGACGGCCAATCACCGCTGGATCGCGCCGTCGATGTGAACACCTACCCGCTGACGATCCGGATCGGCGCGGCGGCTGCCAACGATGCCGGGAACCGCGCTATTGACCTCTTGCAATCGAGCCGGGCGTGGCTTTCGACCAACCGCGATACATCGAGGATGACGGTCATCGTCATGACCGGCGTAACGGCCTTGACCCGCGCGACGGCTTATTTCATGGATATCAGGGGGATTGCCTACCCGGCTGACAAAATCGCGCCCTTCTTTGCCGATGCCGACATCCTGCATACCAGCAACGAAGTCTCGTTTACCCCCCAATGCCCGCCGCCAGATCCAAACGGTGATGAGACATTCTGCTCAGACCCCAAATATTTTGAGCTGCTCACCACCATCGACCTGGATATAGTGGAGCTGACCGGCAACCATAACAACGATTACGGAACAGCACCGTCCGGCTACTCGCTCGATCTATATGATCGGAACGGTATTGCCTACTATGGCGGTGGTCGCGATCTGGCCGACGCGACCGCGCCGCGCATCCTGACCACGCCGGACGGGACACGCATCGCTTTTGTGGGCTGCAATTCCGCCGGCCCCTACAAAGCCTGGGCCACCGACTACACACCCGGCGCGGCTCCCTGCGACGATTGGTCCGGCATCCAACAGACTATCGCCGATCTCAAAACCGGCGACCAGGCCGATATCGTGATCGTGACGCTCCAGTACATCGAGCTGCCTCAGTATGCACCCAGCGACCGGCAGCGCAGCGACTTCGAGGCATTGGCGGCAGCCGGCGCGGACATCATCAGCGGCAGCCAGGCCCACCAGCCGATGGGGTTCAGCTTCGCGCATGGCAAGTTCATCCACTTTGGGGTTGGGAACCTGTTCTTTGACCAGATGGATTACATCGAAAACCGGCAGATGTTCGCCGATAAGTACATTTTGTACGAGGGGCGGCTGGTATCGGTGGTATTGTTTACCGGCATGATGGAAGACTACTGCCAGCCGCGTCCGATGACCCCAGAGGAGCGGGCAGACTTCCTGGCACTGATCTTTGAGAAAAATGGATGGTAGCCGGGGAAAGACATCCAAAGTCTCAGAGATTTTGTCCTGGCGCAGAACAATAGGCGTCAACCCAGGCAAAAAAAAACATCGTGATATCTTCCCAAAAAGATCGAAATGTTTTTGCGAAAACATTTCGATCTTTTTCAAAAACATCTCGATCTTTTTCTTGACGGGCCAAATCTGTTGTCGATCAACCAAGACGGCAAGGATGAGGGGGGCATCCAGTATCTGCCAGACAGTTTCGGCTCAATACGGAATAACGGGAAGACGGCGGTCGGATCGAGATCCAACCGCCATCCCACTTGGGTTAGGCTGGATTTTCTCTGTAATCGCCACTGTGTGTCAAAAAATCAGGCTCCGTATCGATCCAATCGACGCGCGTGAGCCAGGGCAAGCACCATCAGCTCGGCAGCGGGGAACTGACCGAGCGCGCCGGTCATGCACTCCCGCTCGCCAAACCCGGTAACGCGATCAGGCATGTGCGTCGCCGGCGCCCATATCAATGCCGGCACCGGATGCCAGGAGTGAGACTTGAGCCGTGCCGGCGTGGAGTGATCGCCGGTGATGACCAGAACATCGGGCTGTAAATCGAGCAATGCCGGCAAAGCCGCGTCAACCTGCTCAATGACGGCCGTCTTGGCGTCGAAGCTGCCGTCCTCGCCGCGGCTGTCGGTGTACTTGATATGGCAGAAGAAGAAATCGTAATCATCCCAGGCTTCTGCAATGTGGTTGAACTCATCCAGCGGCTCATCGTGTGGATCGGTCTCGATGACATCCATACCGACTAACCGGCTGACACCCTTGTACATCGGGTAGACGGCCACACAGGCTGCCTTGAGCTTATAGACATCCTGAAACTGAGGCAGGGCCGGATCGCCGGAGAAGCCGCGCAGGGTCAGCATGTTGGCCGGGCGCTGATTCTTGAGACGCTCACGAGCTTGCTCGATGAACTGATTGACCAAACCGGCAGTGTGTTGAGCTTCAGTCGTGTTGGCACTGACCTGGGCCGGAAGTGGCGCCGCCCCGACAACCTGCGGATCGGTATCGAGGATTTGGGATGACAGCCCCTTGCCGCGCAGCCGTAGAGCAAATCGATGCTCCTTGACCTCCTGGATTGTCAATTCGACGCCGGGCAGCCGGATATCCCGGAGCGCGTCGACGACTTCAGCAGCTTGCTCAGTGGGAATGCGCCCTGCCCGCCGATCGGTGATCAACCCATTATCGTCAACCGTGCAAAAATTACCGCGCGCCGCGATATCATCGGGTCCCACTTCCATCCCGATGCCTATGGCTTCCAACACGCCGCGACCGATATCGTAGACGAGCGGATCGTAGCCGAACAAGGCCAGGTGGGCCGGGCCGCTGCCGGGCTCGATGCCCCGCGCAATGGGAATGGTTAAACCGTTACTGCCTTCACGAGCCAGTCTGTCGAGGTTGGGGGTCGTTGCTTCCTCGAGCTCGGTCAGGCCATCGACCTCGAGTGGCAAGCCACCCAGGCCATCCATAACCAGCATGACGATTTTTCCGCCTTGCTTCTTGGCAAGACGCCGCATCAAATCGAAACTAGCCATCGAAAGAGACTCCTTGTAGATATTGGCCGCGCGCATAGTCGCCGCGGTGGGGATCGGAACCATGTTTTGACGAGAGTGGTTGTAACATCTTCTTCGCGAATATTCAAGAGTAACAAGCAGGCAGCATACGCTCTGCCTCAATTCACCAATGTCACCACCGTCGCGCCATCGCCACCCTCGTTTTCGGCGGCGCGTTGAAAGCCCTTCACCAGGGGATGATTGCTCAACGTGTCGCGAATGGCTTTGCGGAGGATACCGCTCCCTTTGCCGTGGACGACGCGCACCCAGGGCAGCCCGGTTCGATAGGCTCGATCCAGGTATTGGTCAAGTACATCCGATGCCTCATCGACCGTATAGCCGATCAGGCGCAGCTCCAGCCCAGGGCTTTCGGCTGCCGGGAGTGCCGCGGTCTGTTCGTAATGCTTGGAGATTGCATCGTCGTCGCCATCATCCTCGTCCACGGGCTGTTCCATTCGCTCCAGGTCGCGCCGATTGACGCGGATGCGCATTGGACCAACCTGCACCTCGACTTCACTGCTGCCCAGCGCGACGATTTCGCCCTTGGCGTTCAGGCTGGTCACGAAGACCCGATTGCCCACGCGCAGCTCGCGTTTGGCGGCCTGGCGAATCGTCTTGGGAACCGGTACCGGAGCGGCAGCCTGCTCTACCGGCACATCGAGCAGCTCTTCGATAATGTCTAGTTCTTCTTCGATCGCTTTGATCTCGCCGGCTATGGGTGTGCCTACGGCATCTCTGCCGGGCAGCATCACACGCAAACGCCTGCGCAGATCGGCGAT
This sequence comes from Anaerolineae bacterium, assembly GCA_016928235.1. GTDB lineage: Bacteria > Chloroflexota > Anaerolineae > Aggregatilineales > UBA3940 > JAFGMS01. The sequence goes on from JAFGLD010000243.1 coordinate 6,969, forward strand.
CTCATTTTGCATGTCGACCAGCTCGTCGTGCGCTTCCTGCCGGGCTTGCTCGATGATCTCCCGTCGCTCCTCTTCGATGCCGGCCAGCCGTTCCTGAAGCTGTGCGCGTAAACCCACCGATTCGGTTTCCGCATCGGTCAGCCGCGCCTGGGCCTGGCGGATCTCTTCGCGCGTGCGGTGGATCTCCTCCAGCAGGGCATCGGTCTTCAGATCCGCTTCGCCCACATAGGCCCTGGCCGCCTCGATGATGCTGTGCGGCAGTCCCAGACGGGTGGCGATCGCCAGCGCGTTTGATTTGCCCGGCAGCCCAACGATCAATCGATACGTCGGCGAGAGTGTTTCGATGTTGAATTCAACGCTGGCGTTGCGCACGCCGGGTGTGCTGTGGGCATAGGCCTTCAGTTCCGGATAGTGGGTCGCCACGAAAGTCGTCACGCCGCGCTGCAAGAGGTCATTGAGGATGGCGCGGGCAATAGCCGAGCCTTCGGCCGGATCGGTGCCGGAGCCCAGCTCGTCGAGCAAGACCAGCGAGCGATCATCAGCATGCTCTAGAATATCGATGATACTGACCAGGTGCGCCGAGAAGGTGCTCAGAGACTGCTCGATGCTCTGCTCGTCGCCGATATCGGCATAGATGGTATCGAAGACCGTCAGAATGGCATCGGTGGCCGGGACGTGCAGCCCGCACTGAGCCATCAACACCATCAGTCCGACCGTCTTCAGCGAGACCGTCTTGCCGCCGGTGTTGGGCCCGGTGATCACCAACAGGTAGGTGTCCTTATCCAGGTCAACGTCGATAGGCACCACCTGCCGCGGGTCGATCAGGGGATGGCGAGCGCCATAAATCTTGATGGTGCTGCCCGGTACACATTGGGGATCGAAGCTGACCAGCTTAGGCGGGTTGGCGCGCAGCTCAGCAGCGTACTTGGCCTTAGCAAAGGCCGCGTCGAGCGCCGCCAGTGCCTCGACCGTCCAGGTGATGCGGTCGGCGTCCTGGCTGACGATGTCGGTTATCTCAGCCAGGATGCGGCGAATCTCCTCCGCTTCCTTCAGCTCGATCTCGCGGATCTGGTTGTTAGTCTCGACCGTCGCCAGGGGCTCGATGAAGAGCGTAGCGCCTGAGGCGGATTGATCGTGGACGATGCCTTTGATGCGCCCTTTGTGCTCAGCCTTGATCGGGATGACATAGCGCCCGCCGCGCATCGTGATCAGCGCCTCTTGCAGGTAAAGCGCATTATTGCTGCTGGAGATCAGCGATTGCAGTCTGGCGCGCAGCCGGTCATGGGCCACGCGCAGTTCACTGCGCAGTTGTGCCAGCTTCGGACTGGCCGAATCGAGCACCTCGCCCTGCTCGCCGATCACCCGGCTGATGGCCGATACCAGCGCCTTGCCTTCATCGATCCCCAGCGCGATCTCATTCAACAGGGGAAATTTGTCGGCAGCTTTGTCGATGGCCCGCCGAAGCGTCCCTGCCGACAACAGCGTGGCTTTGATGTCAAGCAGCTGTTCCGGCGAGAGCACCACCCCGACGGTGGCATCGTAGACATGCGGACGAACGTCGCGCGCCCCACCAATGGTCGCCGAGTTGCGGCTTTCCAGGAAGAGGCAAGCCTCTGTTGTCTCCTGCTGGCGCCTGAGCGCCTCGTCCAGATCTCCGGTCGGGGCCAATGCTTCCAGGAGCGCCCGGCTGGCCGAGAAATCGGCATAACGAGATAGCTGAGCCAGGATTTTATCCAGCTCAAGTGTATGGTATGTTTTGGTTGTCATGTTTCAATAATTCACAGTTTGGTGGTTACCCGCCCATCGCCAAAAACTCATCACTAAGGTAACCGTTCAGGGAGGGCATACTTGTGCTTTGAGTTCTTAGTTCTTGGTGATTAGTTTTTAGTCGGACATCATCCGGCAGGCAACACGTATTGCTCTTACAAGCTTGTATGCTGTTCGTCGACGGCTGATTGGTGTAATAGCGCATGACCGGCGGCTATGGGTTAGTCGCTAAACCAATCACTAACACCTAAAAACTAATCACTGGGAACCTCAAGCCGAATACCCCCTGAAGATTACTCACTAAGTTGGCATCGCCGTACCCATGATATTCCAGCCGGCATCCACATAGACGATTTCACCAGTGACGGCACCGGCCCAATCGGAGCACAACCAGACGGCCGTCTTTCCAACATCGTCCTGAGTAATACCACGTCGCAGAGGAGCGATCTTCTCGTGGTGGTTGAGCATCCTCCGGAAGCCCGACACACCCGATGCCGCCAGCGTCTTGATCGGTCCGGCGGAAATCGCATTGACGCGAATGCCTTGCGGTCCCAAATCGCTGGCCAGATAGCGGACGCCGGCCTCCAGCGCCGCCTTGGCGATGCCCATCACGTTGTAGTGCGGCATCACGACGGAGCTGCCGTGATAGGTCAGCGCCAGAATCGAGCTGCCCTTGCCCATCAGCGGCTCGGCTCTTTGCGCCAGCGCGACCAGTGAGTAGGCGCTGGTTTCCAGAGCCGTTCTGAATCCCGACCGGCTGGTCTCGACAAAGCGTCCGTCCAGATCGGCGCGCTCGGCATAAGCAATGGAATGGATCAGAATATCGATGGTGCCATAGGTCGCCCTGGCCTTCTCAAAAAAACGGTCGATGGCTTCGTCATCGTTGACGTTGCATTCCTCGACCAGCCGGGCATTGACGCTCTCAGTCAGCGGCTTGACGCGCTTTGCCAGTTGCGGGATGCCATAGCCAAAACCCAATTCGGCGCCCTCATCGGCCAACGCCCGGGCAATACCCCAGGCAATCGAATGCTCATTGGCAACACCAAAAACCAGCGCCGTTTTGCCGTCTAACATACTCATCTGCTCACTTCCCCCTATATCAAATCGATTCTCAGGTGTCTACACCACGGCTTCAAAATGCACAGCAAAGCCGGCACAAGATGACAACACTTAATCGACATCTTGGGTGCTCGCGGCCTGAGAGCCAGGAGGGAGCTAACCTGCAACCGGCGCAAATCGAGGGTCGTGTTCCAGGATCAGTCGCAGCCCATCCGGGAGTGTCACTTTGGGAGCAAAGCTCAACAGGGTCTTAGCGCGTGTCAAATCTGCTTGCATGCGCCCCACGCCCCCCGGCTGACCTGTGCTGTAGAGGGGATCGATCTCTCGCCCTGTTACTTGTTCGATACATTTGACCAGCTCGTTCAGGCTGGTTTCGACGCCGCTGCCTACGTTAATAACCTGCCGGTTAACATCCGGCGCGGTGGAAGCTGCCACCAGGGCCTCGACCACATCGTCGATGTAGATAAAGTCACGGGTCTGCTCACCCGTATCAAAGATCACCAGCGACGCGCCTGATTGAGCCGATTTGAGCAGACGTGGTATAGCAGGAGCATGAGATGCCGGCAGTTGCTGATTCGGTCCATAGGCATTAAAAATACGCAAAGACACCGTCTCGATTCCCCACAGCCCACCGATAGTCCGGACATACGTCTCGGCGGCCAGTTTGCTGACCGCGTAGGGCGAGTCAGGGTTAGGGATCATGTCTTCGAACAGCGGCTGGCTGGTTTGCTCTCCATAAACTGCCCCCGATGAGGCCAGTACCACGCGCTGTACACCAGCGTCACGCATGGCCTCCATGATGCTGACCGTTCCACCGACATTGACATGGTTGTAGTCCCGTGGGTACTTGATGGATTCCGGCACAGAGACACGAGCAGCCAGGTGATAGACACAGGTTACATTCTGGAGCAGCGTCCACAGCTTGGGAATATCGGCGACATCGCCGCGCTCAAACAGCACACGCGGATCGAGACGGGCCGGGTCGCCCGCGACCAGGTTATCGATCACCCGGACTTCGTGTCCATCATTGACCAATCGGTTCGATAAGGCCGAGCCTAAGAAGCCCGCTCCTCCTGTTACGAGAACTCTCATTGGCGCACCTCTTGTATATTCTTGAGGAGATTATACAGGGTTCTCGCTTTGAGACGAAATAAAAGGCGGCGCCTCATCATCTGAGCGCCGCCTGTGATTTTGCCCAACCGATCGATCAGGCGCGGACAAACTGGAATCCCTGCCGGTATTCGACTATTTTGCAGGAGTAGTTGCGAACATATGCAAGCAGGCGATCTTCCAGTTCGTGCCAGCGTTCGCTGCTCAGCATGCTTTGAATGGTTTCGTAATCTTCTGCCACAAAGCTGGTCATACGGATTGGATAGTTGCCATAAGCAGTGTGCCAGACCTCGGTCATATAGATGCCCATTTCCTGCATTGCCGGGACAAGCTCTCCCAAGACAAACTGATAATAGGTGTCATGATTGTTAGGCAGCACATCATACGACATGAGCATTTTGTAACGAGGGACGATGACTTCTGATTCCTGATCTTGATCTTCCGGTTCGTACATACCCATAATTGACGCTTCCCTTCCTTATTACACTATTGATTAAAGTGTAACGCAAAGGAGAAAGCCTTCCAACATGAATTTTCAGCACCTTGTTCCAGTCAATGTCTTTATCCCGGATTATTGAGGAGATGCATCGCTGTCTCATGAAAGGGGTGAGGCTTCTATTTATCAGAGCAGATCCTGGAAAGCCATAGAATACACCCGGCATCCAATTGCCGATTCGCCGACCGTTGGTTACACTCGCCCCACACTCTCGGCCAATAGGCTACTTACTATTTACGAATCACGGATCACCTATCACATGTCAAATGCCACCTATCAAATGTATCAAACCCTGATCCACCCATTCATCGAACGCGCCGCGAGCGACCCGAAGCACAACTCGCTGGTGCTCCTCAACGAGGATGGTTCAACCGAGCATGTCGATGCCGCCACTTTCCACGCCGATGCCGCCGCCTATGCCCAGGCGCTGCAAGCTATCGGTATCGAGCCCCAAGACCTGGTGATCCTGGTCTTGCAACACTCCCGCACGCTGCTCTCGGCTTTCTGGGGGGCGATGTACTTAGGTGCCATCCCATCGATCTTCCCCTTCCTGACCGAGAAGCTCGATCCCGGTCTTTACATGGAGCGAGTGCATGCCCTGGTCAAACACTCTGGGGCAAAAGCGGTGATCACCTATCCCGAATTCAAGGCCGATCTGAGTGGGCTGCTGGCAGACGTCGACTGCCGGCTGCTCAGCATCGATGAAGTCCCCCCGGCGGTGGTCGATGCGCTGCCCGCGCCGTCAGCCGAGATCACTGGAGAGAGCATCGCTTTCCTCCAGCACAGCAGCGGCACCACTGGACTGCAAAAGGGCGTTGCTCTCTCACACCAGGCCGTTCTCAACCAGGTGATCGCCTACAGCCGGGCCATCGACCTGCGCCCGGACGATGTGATCGTCAGCTGGCTGCCGCTCTATCACGACATGGGACTGATCGCCGGGTTCGTCATGCCGCTGGTGGCCGGCATCCCCCTGGTGCTGATGTCCCCCTTCCAGTGGGTACGCGACCCCAAGATACTGTTCCGGGCCATGCACGATCACCAGGGCACGCTGTGCTGGCTGCCCAACTTTGCCTACAACCACTCGACCCGCGCCGTCCGCCTGCAAGACATGGAGGGCATCGACCTGAGCAGCTGGCGGATGGTCATTAACTGCTCTGAGCCGGTGCGCCACGACAGCCAGCTCAAGTTCGTCGAGCACTTTGCGCCCTTTGGCTTCCGCCGGGAGGCGCTGGCATCCTGCTATGCCATGGCCGAGAACACCTTCGCGGTGACCCAGAGCACGGTCGGGCAGCCGCCCCGCACTGACTGGATTAACATCAGCCTCTTCCAGATTGAGCATCGGGCCGAGCCTGCCGATCCCGAGTCGCCGGGCGCCATGGCGGTGGTCAGCTGCGGTAGTCCCATCGATGGGACGGAGATCGGCATCATCGCTCCTGATGGGACGAGGTTGCCGGAGCGCCACGAGGGCGAGGTTATCTTAAGAGGAAGCTCGATGCTCAGTGGCTACTACCGCCGTCCTGATGTCACCGCCGAGGCTATGCTCGATGGCTGGTACAAGACCGGCGACATGGGCTACATCGCCGATGGCGAGCTGTACATCTCAGGCCGCAAGAAGGACCTGATCATCGTGGGCGGCAAGAACGTCTACCCGCAAGATCTGGAGGCGATTGCCAACACCGTTGCAGGCATTCACCCTGGCCGCGCGGTGGCCTTCGGCGTGGATGATGAGCGGATGGGCTCGGAGGCCATTGTGATGGTCTGCGAGACAGAAAATGCCGCCACCCCCGAAGCCAAGATGGCACTGGTGCGCGAGCTGCGCAAGCATATCACCCAGCAAACCGAGGTCACCCTGAGCGACGTGCGTATGGTCGACAAGCGATGGCTGATCAAGACTTCAAGCGGGAAGATCGCCCGGGCCGACAATCGGGAGAAGTATCTAAGGGAGTTCAAAAGTGGTAGCATACGATAATAGCGTGGTTGATGTTTTGAGTATGTCGTATAAAAAACAGTCATAGGTCACAAGAGGCATATGCCCTATCCATCAATTTCTGATTGACTGACTACTAGTAAAAAGCAAGGTTCCTGGTCAGGTTGGTTTGATACCGAACAAGATCTTCAAGATATTCCATCTACCTGTTCAGGATGTATAGATCTCCGGGAAAGTTTTCGATTGGCAATCATATGGGGAGAGTAAATATGTAAACAGCATAGGTGTCAACTTAAGGCATCAATACTGCTTTCAGTTTTCAGTGATCAGTTTTTTGTTCGCAATGACAGACTCTTGGCTGTATACCAAAGACTAATAAC
>JAFGLD010000244.1 GCA_016928235.1 Anaerolineae bacterium
ACGCCTGCCTACGAAACGTAGTTTCGTCTAGCAGCGTCAATCGGAGAGCGAAACGCCCAACGCAATCCTGACCCAATCGGGGTCAGGATTGCGTTGGGGCGAGATGCATACGTTTGTATTCATTTCAGGAAACAGTTGCAAAATAATTGTTTAGGGCTCATCGAAGTTTGTGAACGCGACCATCTGACCGGTCTCGTCAAAGACGAGAATGCGCTTATGCCACCCAAAGCCTGTCGATGGCATGTAAGTATAGGACCACACTTCACGCTCATCGATCTGTTCCCGGCTCAAAGGTGCCCCTAATAACTCGAGGGCCTGCTCCCGGGTAACAACCGATCCGCTTTCATAGGTTGCTACAAGTCTCTCAAAGGTTTCGTAATTGTATTGCGGCGCTCGACGCTCTAAACCGATCATGGCAGCAAACATGATGATGATTGGTAAGGCCATCGCAATCAAATGTAAGCGGCTACTTCCAGGTCTGCTGGGGACAGGCCAGGCAACCAAAGGCAGCAGGCCGGCTGCCATGCCAAGCGGGCAAAGCACAAACAACGACAGACTGCCTGCCCCAGCCATGAAATGATCGACCAGAATACTGGGCTTTTCGGTAAAGCGAGCCTGAAGCATGTAGATAACAACAACAGCAAAGAGAGTGTAAATCACAAGCGTGCTCAGGGTTGCACGAGAAATACGAAGTGTCATGTTCGACCTCCTTGACGGCGTATTAACCAGTGGTAAATTCTCATTTGTGAGTGAATCATCACACAGCAAAACTCGCCATTGCTCACTTACTACTCATATCTTACCACGAAAAATCTGTCATAGGTGACCAGATTTTCATGCCAGCGGCTCAGCCATCGTGCGCATCTGCACTTCGATGATCCGGGCCCGCGCTGATTGTGTACAGGCCAGCACCACCGCGCCGGCTACATCCTCCGGCTCCAGCATCTCGGACTGTGCCACACTTTCTTCCGTCCGCCCCTTCCCTAACGCAAACTCCGTCTTGACTCCACCGGGGCAGATCACACCCACCTTGATCCCTTCCGGACGTAGCTCTTTATCCAAGCCTTGCGCAAAGCCTACCTGGGCAAACTTGGTTGCACAATAGACTGCCTGCCCCGCAAACCCGTAGATACCTGCCATCGAAGAGAGCATCAGTATGGTGCCACTATGCTGTGCCAACATAACAGGCACTGTATGCCGCGTAAACAAGAAAGTCGAGCGCATATTGCTGTCCATCATTTCATCATACTCATCGGGGCTGGTCTCGACCAGGTCCTTGTAATTACCCACTCCAACATTATTGACGAGAATATCCAGCCGCCCAAAAGTTTTGACTGCCGCGTCCACCGTCTGACGGGCAGTGGCTTCCTCCCGCGCGTCTCCCACCACCATTTGCCCGGACACACCCAGCCGCTCCATTTCATCGATCAGCGCAGCCATGCGTTCCTGTCGCCGGGCGGTCAGGACGATATTTGCGCCTTCCGCCGCAAGCGCCCGGACACAAGCCGCGCCGATCCCGGAACTTGCCCCTGTAATCAATGCTACTTTGCCTGCCAGTCGATTCGTCATGGGTATCCTCATTTCTGTAGAGTGCGTGAGCGTTTGATGTACCATTCGTGCTGATCACGGATCAGGCACGAGTGATGCTATGGGTCGCCGGCAATCGATTTCCGGGAATCTGTCGTTCGCTGTATCCCAAAGTGATCGCCGTCCATGCACATATTGACAAATGATCTATCACGCTACCAACAAAACACGCAACATTCAGGTTAAAGTAACGACAATACAAAGCCGAGCACAAGCAAGCCAACGCCTGCTGCACTCGCGGCGACAGGTGAATGAGCCTGCGTGCGGGACCGTACCATCATCGTTGCGTACAGCGAAGGAATCGCTCCTACAAGTCCAATCACTGGAATGGCATATTTAGCCCATGGCTCGCCGGCGCGGAACGGAGTGAGCAAGAGAATTGCTATCGCGACACCGGTTGCCAATAATCCCCCACCTGCCGTCCGCATGAGACCAATCAGAAGAGCCTGCAAGCGGGAATCGAGCTGGTGCCAGGGTTTGCCAACCGCTTCCTGGTGATAGGGCATGAATTGGGAACGAACAAGATAAAAGATACCAAAAACACAAAAAAGCAGGACGCTGAGCGCGTAGACGACAAACGCAGCAGTAAAGGCAGGACGCATGAGCTGATCTCCTTCTAGCCATACATTGGTGGTAAAAAATTGGCGGCAGTAAAGACGTGGATGCTTTTGTGCAATCCAATCTGATGAAACGTAACTTTCATAACTCATCAAGCAAAATAGCGATTGCAACTATAGACTTACCCAAACGAAAAGACAATAGTTGGACATCAGAACCGATCACCATCGATGTGGTCCAACAAACCGATGAGAAGACATGTTTCTTGCGAAAAGCCCAATAGCGAAGCACAATGAAGCTGCGCTTGATAGCATATATGACATCCACTGAAGAGAGTGGCCTTATGACCTCCAATCAAACATCCAAGGCTCGCCCGTGAGCCGCTACTTTCCATTCCACGAACTAGGCTTGCGGAGCAATCCCTTCCGCGCCCTCACGGATTCTGAATGGGCCGACATTGTCATCTTGTCGTCCGAATTGCTATCCCTCGCCAGTCAACCTACTCATCTGCAAATACTTGGGCCGATGGGGGCCGGCAAAACATCATCGCTGCTCGGCCTCGCCGCTCACTTTCGCCGGCTTGGACAGTACACAACCTACACTTATATTCCTGATGGGCAAACTACGTTCGCTGCTCCACCTGAGACCACCCATATATTTCTGCTGGATGAAGCCCAACGACTTCATCAACAGGAGATCAAACGGCTGTTAACCTGCCCTTACCGGCTGATCATCGCCTCACATGCCGACCTGGCTGCCGACTTCGCGCGCGCCGGGCAGCCTCTGGCTACACAATGCCTTGGCCCGGTGGACACCCAACAACTACACGACCTGCTCAAGAAACGTCTCGACTACTTCGCCCGGCCCGAAGGCGCCCATCTCGGCTTCTCGCTCGAAGCAGTAGACTATCTGCGACAAGCCGGCGCAGGCAATCTGCGTTTCATTGAATCCTGGCTATACGAGTTTATCCAGCGTCAGCCACCAACAGGCATCATTCAGCCTGCGGCACTGATTGACAGCCGGCCTCACACGATGCCAGCACCTACATTCAACGATAGATAACACTATCAGGCGGCGCCATAATAAATAGTTGGCAGCAGTGACTATTCAGTCCCATTGGAATATCCAATTCTGCCACAACTTCCCAGATAATATTGATGTAGTGCCCGGCGTAGCTCCATGGCTCGTATGGTAGCGTCAATCGAAATGGATAGGTTACCATCCTGTCGGCAGCCAATACACCCTGGAACAAATCCTCCTGCGCTACCTGCGCTTCATCGCGCGTACCACGGCCTTCAGTATGCCACCGTAATCGCAAGAACAGGTGGTTACATCGAATATCTCGATCTGGGGTGATCTCAACCATTCCTGACATCTCCTCACCCGGCGCAAACCGTCGATAGTCACCCTCTTGCCGGCCACCCTGGATACAAATCTGAAATATCGTTGCTATGCTCTTCCTCACCTCTTCGATCAGTGCTTTCCGGCCAGTACCTGGAGCGGGTATTCCTCTACTATATCAGACCACCCGCCCATATTGATATGTACTTTGAGGAACCAGAGTAACCGGTTATTGTCCGACCTGAAGTTGTGCATTGCCCCTTTGGGCAATCGAAACTGTCGCTGCTCATATAAGGTCTCTCCCGCCGCATATCGGCGACCTGGGATAACCTCTCGTTGGGCCAGGTGCTCATATTCTACTGAATTCCTATTCGTCCCTTGACCGTAAGACGCTGTTTCCCTTAGCACCAGCTCGCAGATCATCTCCTTGACTTCGGATGCTGACTTGAATGTTTGCTGATAATCCAGGGTGAATTCATCCCCAGCTACCAACATATCTTTGGAAAGAGAAACGACCGCTTTGCTCATCCTATCCTGCGCGATCAAAGGTCTGATCGCCAGGATAAACATCCCAATGCCGATTAACAAAAAGAGGATCAACATAGCCAGCCCAAACCACTGTGTCTCCAACCAGGAAGACATGTCTGCTGGCCGGTCAGCCCACATCACAAGAGCAAACACACCAACAAACAATAACCAGAAGATAGAAAAACCCAAGAATAAAAACCTGTATTGCTTTTCGGTTTGTAATGGTTTCATTGCTTGTTCCCTCCGACATTGTTGAGCAGATTTGACCGCATCCTATGCAATCATAGTCACATCAGATAAACCCGGCAATCCCATGGCGTACCATCCGGCAGTAGCGCCTCTCCATTTAAGATCGCCGAAGGCTTGGGCATCGAGTAAGCCAATCGTCGATAGGATAGATGGGTACACTGCCAGGCATCCATCGACCAACAGGAAACATATATCGTGCACTGACAGACAAAAGACAGCAATAGGCGCGAAAGGACGGGCACAGGAGATAATCGACAGGTAGGCAGAGATAAAAATAGGGTAAAGGCAGACTTCCAAAGTCTCTTTCAAGATAATCGGCTTTGGAAGTTTCACCCATCTGATATCGGTAGACCAACTAATCTAAATATGGATCTTTATCCAGCAGGAAAGCAAGCAATGGGCTTCGGTTGGCGTTTTCCCAAATCCATTTTCTGATTTCCTTAACCTTCTTATAATCATCTTCTCCAAACTTCTTCATGTACATCATATCAAGCTTGCCGGCTGCAATCTCATCTTGAATGCGTTTTTGCCAGGGCTGTGTAAAAATCTGGTTGATCTCGTCATGCAAGTCCGCCAGTTTCAAAGATTCCCACTCATTGCGATCGAGCCAAACACCATTGCAATTGTTACATCGATCCAATTGAAACACGAGCTTCGACCCAACCCTGTACTTCCGCAAGAAGTGACCGCAGTCAGGGCAAATAGCAGCTTTATTCGATTCGACAACGGGCAAACGCTCGCTCGCTTCTACGGCTTTCGACTCATCAAAAGTACCGGGCTTTTGAGATTTGAGCCACAGCGTATATTCGTTGGCCCTTAACCATGATCCGCCACAGGAACGACATTCCATTACCGGCAAGATATTTTCGAAATGTGTTGCTTGTAGATCTGTGTTTTCGCAGAGGGGGCATTTTGCCATTGAAGAATCCTTTTTGTGAAGCCGGATGCTATTCTTGTTTTGACCATCGACCTATGAAACAACCATCTGATGATGTGAGGCCAGTGTTAGATATGTCAATATTATCAGAATTCGCCATCACAGAACAACAAGCCTATAGCAAGATATACTGCGAACATGTAAACCCTGAACTTTCGAATGCGCTTGCTGTGCTCAACAAAAGTCCACATCTCATCCGTTCGCAGTACAGTGCCCTTGCCGGTGTCCCCCTGATGAATGTAGATCTATATGATGTGCCTTGAAACCGGCTGGTGCAGGCCATTTCACCGTTCCCGATGCTCTTCTATCCAGGCGAGCAAACGATCTTTCCACACAGGTTCATCTTGAAAGAATGCCTGCAACCAGGCTTTTCGACGATCGACCCTCACGCGGCCATAGGGAGGACGTGGCCTGGGTGGTGCCAGAATGTCATCAAACAGACACGCAAGGGCTCGTGAATGCTCGCTATGCCCTTCCGTCAACGTTTGAAGAAACCTGGCAAACCGTTCTCGATGTGTCTTGCTATCATATGGCGTTTTGAAAAAGTTCCAGGCTATCCGGTCAATACGTGTCCGTTTCTGTTCTTGAATCCACACGCCAAGAGCCACAACCCCCCACTTACTGATCTTCTTTCGCCGTACTGGCCGCAAAGAAACATCGTCTCGCGCGTCAGCCTGGCATTCCGGTGTGACCTGACCAAGGATCTGACGCACCCTTCGCCGCTCAGCACGTTGAACTCTTGCCTTTTTCCGAGGCCAGTTTCTACGAAAAGCATGAGGATATTCCGCATAGTTGATATGATCTTTTTGTTAGCGCGCCAAAGCGTTGGGATGACAATCCATTACCTGATGACGTAACCACCAAAAGCAATAGAAAAACATTCCGCTGTCTTCCC
>JAFGLD010000245.1 GCA_016928235.1 Anaerolineae bacterium
CCTTTGTCAACTCCATTCTCTTTCCCTCCTTTTTGCCTGTTTTCCTCTCATTTTAACATTGTCAAGCAGTTATGTCCGGATCTCAGTCCCCATTGCTTGACAACAAAGAACCTATAATGAGTAAAGACAGAAGCGTTGAGCATCACGTCATCTGCCAAGCTTTTAGTTATCAGCCCTGTCATGAAAGATAATGTAAAACCACATGGCTATCGTTGCACCATCAACAAACTGATGTCATCCCAAAATGTATCATTCCGCGCCATCCCCCAATCCGGAACCGAGCGCAGTATCACGGTGATCACGTCATGGTGCGCGGTAGCAATAAGCGAGAATGAATCGTATGCATCCATAGCAATTTTTGCGTCTGACCACACGACAGAATTGGCGAGCGGATCGGTTCCGCCATTAGGCTCGATGCCTATCCGCATGGTGATATTGGCCTCTGATGGTGATCCGACAACCGGGTGGCCGGTTGACCATGAAAAGCCATAGGCTGTCAACTGGTAGTCTTTTCCTGGTGTTACGGTAACTTGCTGGTAAAACCCCATTACACAGGTGTTATAGCTTTGCCAGACACGTGCAGCGAAACTGCCTGTTCTGACATGGGGTGGATGGGGCTCTAACTCGGTATGTATTGTACCTGAACAACTGGACCATGGTCGCCACCCAAAGGGAACGATCAGATCGGCGGTTTCCTTATTCGAGCCGTCTTCGAAGCTGGGATTACTGATCAGGTTGTCTTGCGACAGAGGCGTGACTGCCTGTGTGGCTGGCGTATGGGTCCATGTAGGTGTTGCCGTCGCCGGCTCGTTGGTCGAGGTGGCCGTGGTAATGGGTGTGTCTGTTGGGGTGGGCGTTTTGGTTGGCCTGGGCGTCCTGGTTGGTATAGGCGTGCTGGTCGGCCTGGGCGTCCGGGTTGGCTTGGGGGTTCGAGTAGGTGTTGCCGTGGGTGTGTCTGTTGGCGTAGGCGTTATCGACGGTGTATAAGTCAGCGTGGGCATTGCGGTTGGCGTATCGGTCGGCGCGACGAACGGCAAAGCTCCACCGGAGCAGGCGATAGACCATCCGACAATTAAAACAATAACGAGCGAGCCACTACTTTTCTTCATCACTATCTTCCTTTGAAAGCAAAACCGTGTGACAAAAACTGAAAGCCTGGTGAAAAACTTCGGGCTATTCTTGTCTCTGCGGGAAAGCTCTTTAATCCCTACTCCTTGAGTGTATATTGTTCGTGACAAAAGTGGTAATCATAAGGTGTTTCAATTGAGCTGAGCCTCGATCAGGCAGATCGAAATGTGATCGTTGCGTGACAGGCGTTCTCCTGGGACTTCCGGCTTCAGATCGATCCACATTGCCATAGCAAGAATTTGCAGGACTCCAGAAAATCTCAGCGCCTTGACAGTAAACACTCTCGCAATCTCCCCCCGATGTGATACAATCCGTCCTCGTGCTCCGCTAACACCAAATCTCATTCCTCAAATCTGGAGGCTTTACTGTGGGCTCGCCACACACCAAACAATCCCTTTCTTTTCAAGACGTCATCATGCGCCTGCAAAGCTTTTGGGCCGAACAGGGATGCATTATCTGGCAACCATACTATACACAAGTTGGCGCGGGAACGATGAACCCGGCCACCTTCTTGCGCGTCCTGGGCCCGGAGCCCTGGAATGTTGCCTATGTCGAGCCCTCTGTCCGTCCGGATGACGGACGCTACGGCGACAACCCCAACCGGATGCAGCTGCACTACCAATACCAGGTCATTCTCAAGCCCGATCCCGGTAACCCGCAGGAGCTGTATCTTCAAAGTCTGGAGGCTATTGGCATCGACCGTCGCCAACATGACATCCGATTCGTGGAAGATAACTGGGAATCGCCCGCCTTGGGCGCCTGGGGGCTGGGCTGGGAGGTCTGGCTGGACGGCCAGGAGATCACCCAATTTACCTATTTTCAGCAAGCCGGCGGCATGGTTCTCAACCCGGTTTCGGTTGAGATTACTTATGGGCTGGAGCGCATCCTGATTGCCTTGCAGGGCGTCAAGTCGGTCTGGGAGATCGAGTGGGGCAACGGCTATCGATACGGCGACGCGCTGCTGCAATCCGAGATCGAGCACTGCCGCTACTACTTCGAGGCAGCCGATGTCGATGCGCTCACCACTATTTTCAACACCTACGAGCATGAGGCTCAGAACGCGCTTGAGCAAGATCCGCCGCTGGTGCTGCCGGCCCACGACTACGTGCTGAAGTGCTCACATCTGTTTAATGTTCTCGATACGCGCGGCGCGATTGGCGTCGTCGAGCGGGCCAAGTACTTTAGCCGTATGCAGACATTGGCTGCCCGCGTTGCCCGCGCGTTTACCGATCAGCGACATCGACTGGAATACCCAACGCTGCCGCCTGACTGGGAGGTCGATGCGGAGACGCTGGCTCTGATTGTCCCCCAGGCGGAAGAGCCAAAGACTCTGACGGGCAAATTCCCGACCAGGCCCGCGCCCTTTTTGCTGGAGATCGGGGTGGAGGAACTGCCGGCTGCCGATCTCGATTCGGCGCTGGCGCAGCTTGGGGAGCTGATTGCCACCATGCTGACCGAAGCCCGGCTCGATTACCAATCGGTGGCCATCGGCGGGACACCACGCCGGCTGGTAGCTTATGTCGACGGTCTCTCGCCCAACCAGAAGGCCGATGAGCGCATCGTGCGCGGCCCGCCGGTGAAAGTTGCCTTTGACGCCAAAGGCAAGCCAACGCCCGCCGCTGAGGGCTTCGCGCGGAAGAACGGCGTCCCGGTCGAGGAACTGGAACGACAGGAGATCGAGGGTGGTGAGTACATCGTGGCAGTTGTGCGCGAGGAAGGCCGCCCCACGCCCGAAGTGCTGGCCGAGCTGCTTCCCAATCTGCTCGCCGCCATCCGCTTCGATAAATCGATGCGCTGGAACTTCTCCGGTGTGGCCTTCTCGAGGCCGCTGCGCTGGCTGGTGGCACTCTTCGGCAAGGCCGTCATCTCTTTCAGTTACGCCGATGCTTATTCCGGTCGCGTTACCCGCGGGACGCGAGCGGAGGGTTCGCCGGAAATCGACATCGAGAGTGCTGCTGCCTACTTTGATGTGATGGCAGAACAGGGTATCCTGATCGATCCGGTGGCCCGGAGAGCTGAGATCGACGAACAGATTAAGGTCCTGGCTAAGAAGGCAGGTGGCATCATCAAAGATGATCCTGGCCTGCTCGACGAGGTTGCCAATCTGGTCGAGCAGCCAACCGCGCTGCTGGGCAGTTTCGAACAGGAGTTTTTGGAGCTGCCGGAGCCGGTGCTGACTACCGTCATGAAGAAACATCAGCGCTACTTCGCCGTTGTTGACAAAAAGGGCAGTCTGCTGCCGGTCTTCATCGCCGTCCGCAACGGCAACGACGAATTCCTGGCCAAAGTGATCGACGGCAACGAGCATGTCATCCGGGCACGCTTTGCCGACGCGCGCTTCTTCTACGCTCAGGATACCAAACACTCGCTGGCAGGCTTCTTGCCTGACCTTAAAACGCTGACGTTCCAGGAGACCCTGGGCTCTTACTACGATAAATCCTCCCGGCTCGAAGGGCTCGCAGCCCGGCTGGGCGGGTTGCTGGGGCTCTCGGATGATGAGCTGGATGTGACCATCCGCGCCGCGCGGCTTGCCAAGGCCGATCTGGCCACTCAAATGGTGGTCGAGCTGACCTCGCTGCAAGGTGTCATGGGGCGTGAGTATGCCCTCCGCTCCGGCGAACAACCGGCCGTTGCTCAGGCTCTTGCCGAGCATTACCAGCCGCGCCAATCCGGTGACAGTCTGCCCGCAAGCCTGGCAGGCATCACGGTGGCACTGGCCGATCGCGTCGACAGTCTGGTGGGGCTGCTGGCAGTCGGGTTGGCGCCTACCGGGTCGGCCGATCCCTATGGGTTGCGCCGGGCGGCGCTCGGATTGGTGCAAATTCTGCTGGGGCACCACATCAGCATCGATCTGCGGCAGGTGGTGGTATGGTCGTCACAGTCGATGCCCATCGAAGTCGATGAGGATGCCCAGGCTGCCGTGCTGGACTTTATTGCAGGGCGGCTGCGTGGAGTGCTCAAAGAGACCTACCGGCATGATGTGGCCGAAGCTGTCCTGGGAGTGCTGGCCTACGATCCATACCGGGCCGGCATCCATGCCGAGCAATTGGCCGGACAGGTCGCTCGCGCCGACTGGTCGCCTATTCTGGATGCCTATGCACGTTGTGTGCGTATCACCCGTGATCAAAAAGAACAGTATGTGCTGAAGCCCAAAGCCTTCGCCGAGCCTGCCGAGAAAAACCTGCTGGCAGCTTACCAAAAAGCGGCTAAGGCCATCGCCGCCGGCACAGATGTCGATGCCTTCATCACAGCCTTCGAGCCGCTGGTCGAGCCGATCTCGGTGTTCTTCGCCCCGGCAGCTGAGGGCGGCGTGCTGGTCATGGATAAGGATCCAAAGATGCGTGAGAATCGGCTGGCACTGCTTCAACACATCGTTGCGCTGGGTAGCGGTGTGGCTGACTTCAGTCAATTAGAAGGGTTTTAGGAGAACAGTATCTGTCCGGACAGCGTGACTGTTTTCAGTACCAGTTGTCAACCGACCCCAGCATCAGACAAAGTGACGAGTAACGATGGAATCTCAAGAGCCATTTGCCCATTGGAAAGAAACCACCGGGCGACGAGATATGCCGCCGGAGCCGGTTGTCGGCGCGGACGGGCTGCCGCCGGTGTTTCAGTTCAGCCAGAACACGCTGCAAGATTATGTTGATTGTGCCCGGCGCTTCCAGCTCAGGTATGTGCTTGCCCGGCAGTGGCCCGCCGTCGAGAGTGAGCCAATCGAAGAGCGTGAGCATTTCATTGAGCAGGGGGCACAGTTTCATCTGTTGGTGCAACGTCACCTGCTAGGTATCCCCGAAGAGCAGCTCAGACCGGAAGAACCGCTCCTGAGCCGGTGGTGGGAGGCTTACCTGCACCAGCCTCCTCCCGATCTTCCCATCGACCTGCGGCTGCCGGAAGCACAGCTTTCGACCCCTGTAGCCGGCAAGCGGCTGCTGGCCCGCTTTGACCTGTTGGCGATTGAACCAGGGCAGCGCGTTGTGATTGTTGACTGGAAAACTACCCACCGTCGTCCTGACCGCCGGCTGTTAGCTGCCCGGCTTCAAACGCGCGTCTACCCATTTGTATTGGTCGAAGCCGGGGCAGGGGTATTCGGAGGTCCTGTCCGGCCCGAGCAGATCAACCTGATCTACTGGTTCGCCGAGGCGCCTGGTGAATTGGAAGTTTTCCCTTACAGCCAGGAGCTGCACGAAGAGAATCGGGCATACCTGGGTGGGCTGATCGACGAGGTGGTAAGCCGCCGTGAGGAAGTGTGGCCCCTCACTGAGGATACGCACATGTGCATGTTCTGCGTTTACCGCTCGCTTTGTGACCGGGGTGTAAAGGCCGGAGATTACCGGGATGTCGACACGGAGGTTGACATCTTCGACTTTAACATCGATCTGGACAGCATTGAGGAGATTGCTTTTTGAAATAGACTTTATCGGAAATAGCTGAGTTATGCACAAAATAGCGTAGATTTTACGCATAGCGTGCCTATTGCCGATAAAGTCTACTATGAGCGGGTCGCCACACCTCTTTTACCCCTCACCAGGTAATCGTATGGTAGACGTAGGTTAGAAGTGTTGACTATGGTTCACCTTTTGACTTATACTAAAACTACTATGAGCAGAGTAGCGGCCATAATTCCCGCATTAAATCTGTATTGAGCACGCAGAGAGTTTTTCACTGCGTGCTCTGTTTTTAATTAACCAAGCTGGCAAAGTACCAGCCCATCCCACATTTAAGGAGGCCATGAGAAAAGATACGATGGACTACGGAATGATCGGGAAGATCGAAAAAGCCAAACGTTATGCAGAGGAACGTGATAGGATTTGCCTGGATACGTTAGCGGTGACATTTGACGGTGAAAACAACCCTCATGCGGTCAAGTTTGAAGCGGGTCAATGGCACTGTGATTGTGATTTTTTTCAGACTCGTGGAACATGCAGTCACACAATGGCTTTGGAGCGCATCCTTGACGGGATGATCCCGGAAGGGGTAAGTTAGAACATTCCGTCATAGCCGGAAATCAGGTGGTTTAAAAAAGACGGCCATCAGACAGGCCGTCTTTTTGTTGTGGCCGTTGCCTACATAATTTCGGTGAGCGTTGCTATAATCTCATCTCATGTATCGCTATCTGTGTTCCGCTCTTTGCCTTGCCGCGGATCATGATGAGGTATGTGCCTTGTAAAAACGGTTCACAGATTTCGAACTATTTTGGGGTTGACATTTTTGTATGGCGAAAGCCTTCGTTTTCTAGGATCAGAATAATGAGCAGGTCCTTTCTGTCAGAAATATTTTCCTTTCTCCGAGGACAACCTAACCATCCTATATACCACAAAGAGACAGCCGGATGGGCATATGTGCGAGCCTGGCGTGGCTTGCGTCGCGGCTGTCTGCCGCTGATGGCATTGATCATGGTGAGTACATCCTGCTGCTGCGGTCTCATGATCTTTCCCACTATCTTGGATAATTCCCCATCCGACACACCTACCATTTTATTCTTCACACTGCCGATAATTTTGTTGTTGGGTGTGCTTTCTGGCGGGGAGATCATCAATGTGCTGACCGGATTTGTGGCTACTGTGCTGACTGCAACCACTATCAGCGCGGAAATCGAAGCGCAAACCTATCCACTTTTGCGCTTAACTGCTATTCACCCTCGCCAGATTATGCTGGCAAAGTTAGGGGCGGCCTTCAATCAAATCCGGCTGCCTATCATTACGATTATGGTTGCCCGCTTGGTTTCAATTGCGGGCGGTGTATTGTTGTTGGTTTTGTATGTGATCGTACAAGCCGAGTCAGCATTTTTGCCTCAAGAAGTCTTGGAAATATGGGCTCAGATAGTGCCCCACATACCCGGCATCGTTAGCTTGTTGATATCCGGCCTGGTCTGGCTAATATGCCATGCTTTACTCAAGCCAGTTGTGGATATGCTGCTGTTCCTGACGATCGGGCTTTTTGCCTCATCATTTACCCGAACCCGTTCGGGAGGGTTATTTGCCGCGGGAGGTATACGGGTGGCTCTGTGGGTAGCCAGTTATATCCTCAGCCAGATCGCTTCATCGTTTTTATCTCTTGCGACAATGCCTCTTGCAATTATGGCAGGCAGTGCCCCTGATGCCTTTGAGGAGCTGGCGGCTATTTCGCCCAACCTGTGGATGCTTGGCGCAGCAGTAACTACCAGCGGCATGGTTATTATAATGATTGTCCTTGAATTCGTTCTGACCTTGATTTTGTTGCGAATAACCCAGAATCGCGTCGAGCAACTGCCGTTCGCCGGAATATAATCAAACACTGTGAACGATAATGTGAATCCAAAAGATAAACGTCCTCCTTTCGTAACCCTGCTGGCAGCGTTGGTGTTTATCCTATCGGTTGCCGGCTTTGCCGGTCTGTTGGTAGGTCTGGCGCGCCGGCCCGTTCTTTCCAACCTGGACCTGGTCGTGCCTCTCTGGCTGCTCCTGGCATTCAGTGGTATATGGGGTATCATCTGGCTGGGTATCGCCTGGGGATTATGGCGATTATCATCGTGGACACGCAGGGCAGCCATTATCTGCTTTATCATTTATCAGATTGTGAACATTGGACAGCAAGGGCTGTTGGCGCGCGGCGATTATGAGCGTTCTCAGCTCCCATTTGTCATCGGTGTGGCAGTCTTGTTGAGCGCCCTGGTGACATTCGGGTTGACGCGCCCGCGTATACGACAGGCGTTTGAAGCCCACGAATACGAGAGCAGCAACGGGTGATGGATGATCGGAGCATCGACATGAATACCAGCAGAAAGCCAAAGAGCCATTATGCAATTAAAAGATAATCAGAAAACAAAGAGAACCAAAATAGAACAATCTGACATTGCGCCGCGAGAGAGGCCGTCTCGGTCTGACGCATCGATTGATACCCGATCATCACATCAGGTGGCTTCACGCGCATCAGATCCCAAGATCGAGCAGCTTAACAACCTTCGATATCAAGCCCGTCAAGGAGGCGGCGAGGATCGGATTGCCAGGCAGCATCAGCAAGGCAAGATGACGGCGCGCGAGCGGCTTGAGCTGCTGCTCGATACCGGCAGCTTTCGGGAGCAAGATCCCTTTGTCATCCACCGTGAGCGCAACTTTGGCATGGATATGCCGGACAAGCAGTTCCTGGGAGACAGCGTCATCACCGGTTGGGGGACGATCAACGGGCGATTGGTCTACGTCTACTCGCAAGATTTCACCGTCCTGGGGGGCAGTCTCTCCGAAGTTCACGCCGAGAAGATCTGCAAAATCCTCGATATGGCCATGAAGACCGGCGCCCCCGTAATCGGCATCAACGATTCGGGCGGCGCGCGCATTCAGGAAGGCGTTATGTCGTTGGGCGGTTATGCCGAGATCTTCCTGCGCAACACACTGGCATCGGGAGTGGTTCCCCAGATTTCAGCCATCATGGGGCCCTGCGCGGGCGGCGCGGTCTACTCCCCGGCGCTGACCGACTTTATCTTCATGGTCAAGAATACCAGCAACATGTTCGTCACCGGGCCGGATGTCATCAAGGCGGTGATGCATGAAGAGGTAACTTTTGAAGATCTGGGCGGCGCGATGACCCACAATTCCATTTCGGGTGTGAGCCATCTGGCTGCCGAGAGCGAAGCAGACTGCCTGGCATTGATCCGGGAATTGTTAACCTACCTGCCGCAAAACAACCTGGAAGACCCGCCTTTCGAGGCATCTAACGACGATCCGCTGCGGATGGATGACCGCCTCAACACGATCATCCCGGAAAACCCCAATAAGCCCTACGATGCAAAAGAAGTGATCCGGATGATCGTCGACCAGGGGCAGTTTTACGAAATTCAGGAACACTACGCCGGGAATATCGTGGTTGGCTTTGCCCGGCTCGGTGGACACAGCGTTGGGATCATTGCCAACCAACCCATCGCGCTGGCAGGCGTGCTTGATATCAAGGCTTCGATCAAGGGTGCGCGCTTCGCGCGCTTCTGCGACTGCTTCAACATCCCCATCATCACCTTCGAAGACGTTCCCGGCTTCCTACCCGGCGTCGATCAGGAGCATGGCGGGATCATCCGGCACGGCGCCAAGCTGCTCTATGCCTACTGCGAAGCGACCGTTCCCAAGATCACGGTCATCACCCGCAAGGCTTATGGCGGGGCTTACTGTGTTATGAACAGTAAACACATCCGTGGCGATCTCAACCTGGCCTGGCCGACAGCCGAAATTGCCGTGATGGGGCCGGATGCCGCGGTCAATATCATCTTCCGCAAGGATTTGGCCGAGGCTGACGACCCGGCCGCCCGCAAAACTGAGCTGGTCGATGACTACCGCGAGCGATTTGCCAATCCGTATGTGGCAGCCAGCCGCGGCTACATCGATGATGTCATCGAGCCGCGCGAAACACGCCCGCGCCTGATCAATGCATTAGAAGTGCTGCGCAACAAACGTGATACCAATCCGCCAAAGAAGCATGGGAATATTCCCCTGTAAGAACGGCGAGTTTACAGTTCACAGCTTAAAGACTAACAGCTAAAAGCTAACAGCTTACCGAGGTGATTTATGGCCGGTTCACCGCCAACTCTTTTTAAGAAAGTGCTGATTGCCAACCGGGGTGAAATCGCGGTTCGCATCATCCGCGCCTGCCGCGAGCTGGGGCTCTCTAACGTGGCCATCTACTCCGATGTCGATCGGAATGCCATGCATGTTCGCTATGCCCTGGAAGCTTATCATATTGGCCCTCCACCCGCGCGTGATAGCTATCTGCGGATCGATAAGATCCTTGAGATCGCCAAGAAGTGCGGCGCCGATGCCATCCATCCCGGGTATGGCTTTCTGGCCGAGCGGCCTGAGTTTGCTCAGGCCTGCAACGACGCAGATATTGCCTTCATCGGCCCACCTGCGTCTGCTATTGGCGCGATGGGCGACAAGATCGTCGCCCGCAAGACCGTCGAAGCAGCCGGCGTCCCCATCGTTCCCGGCACCGAGCTGGACCTGCGCGACGAAGAGCTGAGCGCGGCGGCAGCCTTTGTCGGCTTCCCGCTCCTGATCAAGGCTACTGCCGGCGGGGGAGGCAAGGGAATGCGTCGGGTTGATCGCCCGGAGGATTTTGACAGTGCGTTGCAGAGTGCTCGCCGCGAGGCCGAGGCTGCCTTTGGCGATGGGGCTGTTTATCTCGAGAAGCTGATCGAAGGGGCACGTCACATCGAGATCCAGGTCATGGCCGATGCCCACGGCAATGTCGTCCATCTGGGCGATCGTGAGTGCTCGATCCAGCGCCGCCACCAGAAGCTGTTGGAGGAATCGCCCTCGGTTTATATCGATAACGACCTGCGTCAGCAGATGGGAGCGGTGGCTGTGGCGGCTGCGCGCGCAGTCAATTATGTCAATGCCGGAACGATTGAATTCCTGGTCGATAAGGAGCACAA
Organism: Anaerolineae bacterium; assembly: GCA_016928235.1. Classification (GTDB taxonomy): domain Bacteria; phylum Chloroflexota; class Anaerolineae; order Aggregatilineales; family UBA3940; genus JAFGMS01. The sequence goes on from JAFGLD010000245.1 coordinate 10,523, forward strand.
TTTCTACTTCCTGGAGATGAACACACGCCTCCAGGTCGAGCACCCGGTGACTGAGCTGGTCACCAACGTCGATATCGTAAAAGAGCAAATTCGTGTCGCGCGCGGGCGCAAGCTGAGCCGGACGCAGGATGAGATCCAGTCCAATGGACATGCCATCGAGTGCCGGATTAACGCGGAAGACCCTTACAACAATTTTCTGCCGGCCACCGGTACGATCCGGGCACAGACACTTCCCACCGGACCCGGCGTGCGCGTGGACGCCGGCGTGACAACCGGAGACCTGATCACGCCTTATTACGACCCGATGATCGCCAAGCTGATTTGCTGGGGGGAGACGCGCGGCGAAGCACTTCTAAGGATGCGCCGAGCCTTGGCTGAGTACCGGATCCTGGGGCTCAAGACCAACATTCCGTTCCACCAACACCTCCTCGACAGTGCGCGATTCATCGCCGGACAGTATGACACTTCTTTTGTCGAGGAGCGTTTCTCGATGAGCGAAGAGAGCGATATCAGATCGGAAATCGCGGCCATCTTTGCAACGCTGGTCTCGCACGAAGCACATCGCAAAGCTTCACAGGTCGTGGGACGCAATCAGCGAGACATCAGCAACTGGAAGTGGGTCGGGCGCTGGGAGCGCATGGGACGACAGTAAACGGCTACATGCCATTATAGGCCCCATAGTAGGAATGGATTTATGAGATACGAAGTTATCGTAAACAACCAGAAGTATACGCTTGAGGTCAACCAGGAAGGCAAGATTACCGTCGATGGGCAAGAGACGCTGGTTGAGTTTTCTCGTATCGGCGATTCGGGCTTGTATCTGCTGCTGGTTAACAACGAGTCGTTTGAAGGCCTGGTAGAGGAGCACGAGGATCTCTGGCAGGTCGTTTTCAGGGGCAATCTCTACGATGTCCAGGTCAATGACGAACGGGCACAGTTGATGCGTGGGCGTGCTCACATGTCCGTGCCTGACAGCGGTGAGCTTCCAGTTAAGGCGCCGATTCCCGGCCTGGTGATCAATATCCCGGTCGAGATCGGACAGGAAGTCTCGAAGGGCGACAACCTCGTCATTCTCGAATCGATGAAGATGGAAAACGAACTCAAGGCACCGCGCGACGGACGGGTCGAGCGGATCAACGTCGAGGTGGGCAACAGCGTCGAGCAACACCAGACGCTGCTGGTGCTGGTATAGAGCAAGCGACGAATTGGCGTTGCGAACTCGTCAATACACAGTGTATAATGGGGCAGTGATGCGGGTATAGTTCAGTGGTAGAACGTTAGCTTCCCAAGCTAAATGTCAGGAGTTCGAATCTCCTTACCCGCTTTCTTGGGGCGATTGATGTGATGATCAATCGCCCCAATTGGTTTATCCCAGATAATCTCTGAGCTGACGGCTCCTGGTTGGGTGCCTCAGCTTGCGCAGTGCTTTGGCCTCGATCTGGCGAATACGCTCGCGGGTCACTCCAAAGTATTTACCGACCTCCTCTAGTGTGTGATCCTGCCCGTCCTTCAGTCCAAAACGCATCTCCAGCACTTCGCGCTCGCGGTCGTTGAGCAAATTGAGTACATTGCGTACCTGTTCTTTCAGGAGCTGGTGATCGGCCTTCTCGACCGGCCCGGCAACCTTATCGTCCTCGATGAAGTCGCCCAACAAGCTTGAGTCCTCCTGACCGACCGGCATATCCAGAGACATCGGATCCTGTGCAATGCGCATGATGCGTCTGACCTTGGCCGCTGCCCGGCGTAACCGTCGCTGCAGGCCCGGCTCGAACCGCTCGCCCTTTTGCAGTGCCAGGCGTACAGCTTCTGCGTCTTCCGGCTCCATGAAATCCATCTCCGGCGCGATTTCCTCGGCAAAGGGCTCGCGGCCCAGTTCCTGAGTCAACCGGCGTTGGATTCGCATCAACCGGTTGATCGTCTCCACCATGTGCACCGGGATGCGGATGGTGCGTGACTGATCGGCAATAGCACGGCTGATGGCCTGACGGATCCACCAGGTGGCATAGGTGCTGAACTTATACCCCTTGGTGTGGTCGAATTTCTCAACCGCTCGCAGCAGCCCGATATTGCCTTCCTGGATCAGGTCGAGAAAGCCAATGCCACGCCCCATGAATTTCTTGGCAACGCTGACAACCAGGCGCAGGTTGGCGCGTGTCAGCGCGTTGTTGGCCTCTTCGGCCCGAATTCGAGCTGCTATGAATTCGTCTTGGATGAGCTGGGTGTCAGTGCCTTCGACCCAATGCTTGAACGTGCGTGCCGGCGGCAGATCACCGTGTTCCTGGCAATGGTCGATCAGGTTGGTCTGTATCGCATCCGGCATGGCATAAAAAACTTCAAAAACAGTAAAGAGATACCGGGCCAGGCGTCCCCAATCTTCGTCATGTCCCCATTCGCGCAGCTTGAGATAGTTATGCAGATAAGACGATGGTTGTCGCCACCAGGCCTGGCGTAACCGCTTGCCTTCGCGGATCAGCTCTGTCAGATCGGGCGGATCGACATCAAAATCCCTGGCCATTATTTGCCCATCACGCCAGGCTTGCTCGGCTTTCTGATAGAGCGCCAACAGAACTTTTTGGAGAGCATCGGGCTGTTCATCCTCCAACAGCCTATTGACCATACGGCTGGCCACCATTTGCGTCGAGAGCCAGATCTCCTGGTCTGAATCCAAAAGCTGTACCTGCCCGATCTCTTTCAGGTACATACGAACGGGATCATTGGCAATCTCAAGCTCAGCGACACTCAGTGGATGGGTAGAGAGAATGTCTTCAGTCTCTATTTCGAGATCCTCCAACTCCACCTCATCCGGCTCGACGTCAACATCCAGTTCGAGCCCACCATCCGATTCTCTGCCGTCAAGTTCTACTGTGTCCAACTCTTCCCCGTTATCTGAGCCTGTAAAGTCGTTTTCCATTTCGTCCCTGCTGTTACCTATAGACATGTTTATTCCTCACACAGGGGCCTCTTACAGTTTAGGGCTGTTAGCTGTGATATCCCATCTTTCACATCTCGCGTTTGATCTCTCGCTTAAAGACACCACAGGAAGCGCCGGATAGCTGAGTAGTTACAATCTACAAATACATCATGAGGCCTGCATTGGCAAATCGACAGACGGCTGCTCTCGTTTTCCCAACAAGCTGTACCGTCTGCGGGCCTGTTCGAGATTGTTGCGGGCAGCAATCAGCAACCGAATCATTTCTCCGTACTGCCAGGCCATCGAGGTCTGATCGCCATTTTCCGGATCCTCGATCAGGAAGCGAAGCTCTCCGATATATGCCTCCAGACGTCCCCGCCGTAGATCGAGCAGGGCCTGGATGACGGCCTCGGAAATGCGGTCGGGGTGAAGCTCGATGCTGGGTGGCGCAATATGGCGATCCAGGGCATAGAGAGGTTGTTCGATCCAGGTCTGTAGCCGGGCACATGTCACCTCATCAAGTGTCTGGTAAAGATATGATAGCGGATCGATCTCGTCTTGTTCCAGCGCGATCTGCCAGGTTTCGAAAATCATGCGATGCTCCGGATGAGCAAAATCGCCGGCAACGATCTCCCCCGCCAGACTGTCAGGCATTGCCCATTCCCCATCGGCCTCACAAAATGACAAACACTCTGCCATGACCCGATTGATCCGATAGATCAATCGGGGGTGCTGGACGAGCGCAGCCAGGCTGAACGCCTCGCGCCAGAGCGTCGGCGTCAGCGTCAGCTCCGGCGCAGTGATGCCGGCAAGTGGCGGAGGCTGCTCGATGCTCCGGGGCGGGCGAGATCGCCCGCCGGGGGATTTGCCTCCCGGAAGCAAGGCACGCTCATCGATCCGGAGCAGGCGGGCCAGACGCTGGCGATAGTGGCTGCGCTCGACCGGGTTGGCTATATCGTCGATCAAAGGCATCATCTGATCGACAATCCGCGATTTCGTTTTCGGGTCGTCCAGGTTCTGTCCGACCAACGCTTTCTGAATGGCATACTCAACGATCTGCATTGCCCCGGCGACCAGGTCGGCCCAGGCTTGTGGATCTTCCCGGATCAGGTCGTCCGGGTCCTTGCCCTCCGGCAAGATGAGAACCCGAATGTCAAACCCCAAACGGCTCTCATAGCGCAACATGCCGTGGAGATCGAATTCGGCTGCCAGACTGGCCCGGTACTCCCTCTCGGCGGTGTCGAAGCCCCACATGCCCTCCTGAACCGCATCTTCGGCTGCCGCTTTCGAGACTCGCTCGATGACCTCGCGTCCCCGGTCGGTCGCCATCTGTCCGGCAGTATCCGGATCGAGCGCCAGGATCAGGCGGCTGGCATAGCGTGACAGCAGCTTCAGCTGAGGCTCGGTCAACGCTGTGCCCATCTCAGCGACAACGTCGGTGAATCCGGCCTGGTGAGCCTGCATCACATCCATGTAGCCCTCGACGATCACGGCCGTCTCGGTCTCTCGGACCGTCCGGCGGGCATGGTCGAGGCCAAAGAGCAGATGGCTTTTGTCGAAGAGCGCGCTCTGCGGTGAGTTGATATATTTAGGTGTTGCCTCCGGGTTGAGTGCCCGCGCGCCAAACCCAACCATCCCTCCGCGCATATCACGTATCGATATTGTCAGCCGGTCGCGGAAGCGGTCGTAGGTATTGCCATCGTCCTTGACAACCACCAGGCCGGCATCGATGATCTCTTGAGGGCTGTAGCCCAACTCAACGAGATAGTGGCGGGTGGCATCCCAACTATTGGGTGCGTAGCCTACCCCAAATGCTTCGATGGTCTGGACGGACAGCCCGCGTCTGGCAATGTACTGCCTGGCGTACTCGGCATCGGGCGATTGGAGCAGACGCTGGGTAAAAAAGTGTGCCGCGTCAGACAGCAGGCTGCGCAGCCGATCGTGAGCTTCCTGTGCTTGTGCCTGCTGCGGAGTGAACGGCTCCAGCTCGATGCCCGCTTGCTCGGCCAGGTAACGCCGCGCTTCCGGGAAATCCCATCCCTCCCGCTTCATGACAAAGGTAAATATATCGCCGCCTTCACCGCAGGCGCCGAAGCATCGCCAGTTCTGCGAATCGGGAAAAACCACGAACGATGGCGTCTTTTCGCTGTGGAAAGGGCATAGACCTTTGTAGTTACGCCCCGATTTCTTGAGTTGGACGGTGCTGCCTACCAGCTCGACGATATCGATGCGGGCCTTGATTTCATCGGTGATACTCATGTGCTTTAGCGTTAAGGAATGGGGATTGATTAAATAACTTTCCCTGCCGAGCCTGCAATCAGGATTGTGAATGGGTGAGTTAACAAATGCTCATTCCTAAATACCCCGCTGACTTTTAGAACCAACTAAGGCAGATTCATGGTCGAGAAGGAGAAATTTGTGCGGTACGAACAAGTATGGCGTCTTTTTGCAATAGACTTTATCAACAATAGGCATGTTGTGTGTAAGAACCGGCTTATTTTATGCGTAATTCAGTTGTTTTCGATAAAGTCTAATCAACTGTCATTATACTTGTTGCTTAGCCATGCGCCAACTTAACCTGACGCTCTATGTGGAATTACAGAAACGGCTCATATATAGAGCGTTATTAGAAGCTGTCTGAGAAGTCGCGGCAAAGACCCTAAAGGTTTCCTCAGAATGCCTTTACGCTCAGGGGAAGCCATGCTTGCAAGCACAATGACGCACTTACCAGGGTCAAAAACCTTTAGGGTCTGGCTTTCATCACTCAAGACTATGTGAGAACCTCAATATCAAACTTTTAGAACACACTTTTAGACATTGCACCTGCTCGCCGATTCGCGACTAGCCTGTTACAATCCAAAGCATTACAAAAAGGAACAAATATGGTGGCTGACATTCATCACAACTTAAAAACCGCGTTGGAGAAGCAGCGTGAGCAGCTCCAGACCGAGCTAGCTGAGAGCGGCACACCACCCGCGGACGGCATGGGATATGGCACGCACCAGGCCGATGACGGCACAGTTGCATTTGAGCAGGCTGCCGATCTCGCTATGAGGGAAAATGCCAAACGGATGCTTTACCAGATCGAGAGAGCCCTCTTCAGGATGGAAGAAGGAACGTATGGTATCTGCCGGCAGTGCGGCAACAAGATCGATCCGGCCCGTCTCAAAGCAATCCCTTATACACGGTACTGCCTCCACTGTGCCGCGCGTGCCCAGGAATAGCATATCTTGTATATTACCTCACAATCAGCATGACTTCTCAAGAACAACTTACCCAATTCACTGTCGATGAAGGCGGACAGCGCCTCGATTTGTTTGTCGTGGCAGCTATTCCTACGCTAAGCCGGACCGAAGTCCAGAGATTGATCAAGGCCGGACTGGTGACCGTCAACGGACAGACGGCTAAGTCCTCTTACCAATTGTCGGCGGGCGAGGCTGTCTCCGTCTCTATGCTGTCCGTCCAGACGCAACCCACGCTGGCAGAAGATATCCCGCTCGACGTGTTATACGAGGATGACGACCTGGTGGCGATCAACAAACCGTGTGGACTGGTCGTTCATCCGGCGATAGGCAACGAAAGCGGCACGTTGGTCAACGCAGCCCTGATGCGCTGGCCCGACATGTGTCGGGTGACAGGGGAAGAGCGCGCCGGGATAGTCCACCGTCTCGATAAGGACACATCAGGCGTGATCGTGATGGCAAAGACCCCTGATGCCTTGAAGTCGCTCCAGACCCAGTTCCACGATCGGCTTGTTTACAAGCGATACATTGCGCTGGTCGAAGGCATTCCTGAGCAGCCTTCCGGGATCATCGAGGCGCCGATCGGTCGCAATCCCAAAAATCGCAGGCGGATGGCAGTTGTCCAGGATGGTCGTGAAGCGGTAACGCGCTATGACATTACCGAGACCTTTGAGGACTGTGCGCTGATATCAGTAGAGATCAAAACCGGACGCACGCACCAGATCAGGGTCCATATGGGCTGGCTGGGCCATCCTGTCGTTGCCGATGCAATCTACGGTCGCAAGACCAGTGTTGTCGAGTGTCCCAGACTGTTCTTGCATGCAGCGGAATTGCAGGTTACCTCACCCTCGACGGGAGAAAGGCTCCACTTCGAATCGCAGCTACCCTCTGAGCTCCAGGCTGTGCTGAAAAAACTGCGTCAAATACCGATCTATAATGAGGAACACTTGGATGATGAATGAGAGCCGGCGCCTGTTTATTGCCATCGAGCTACCACCTGACATTTTGAAAACGATTGCCAGGGTTCAAGCCGATCTCAAACAGGCGATCCCCGATCGGGCTGTGCGCTGGACGCGGCCTGAGGGCATTCATCTGACACTTAAGTTCCTGGGGGATGTTCACCCCAGCCGGCTCGACGCAATCAAAGCGGCGCTTCGTCAGGCAGTGACCGGACATGCTCCTTTTGAGTTGAGTATTCATGGATCGGGCTGTTTCCCGGATTTTGCCCGTCCTCGCGTCTTGTGGGTTGGCCTGGCGGGAGAGATGGAATCGTTGCACGCCCTTCAGACCGATGTAGAAAGCAGTATCGCTCCACTGGGCTTTCCGACGGAAGAACGTGGATTTAATCCTCACCTGACGCTGGCCCGGACCTCTCAGCAAGCAAGCCGGGAGGATATCGCGCAGATCGGCAAGATCGTCCAGGCATACAGCGTGAGACAGCTTGTCGCCTGGCAGGTCAAATCGATCTACCTGATGCACAGCCGGCTCAAGCCGGATGGTGCGCAATATACACAGGTAGCGGAGGTTGCTTTGTCAGAGCAACCTCTGACTGGTTGATACAGATGGATGGCGTGTGTTAGAATGCTGGTAGTGACGGATGATAGTCTAAGGAGAAGATACTATAGAAGCAATTGAACTCGCACGGCATATTGCCGACTTGATCGCGGATAAGAAGGGTGAGAACATCACACTGTTGGATATCCGTGAACGGACGGTCATTGCCGACTACTTTGTCATTTGCAGTGGAAACAGTGAACGTCAGCTCAAAGCGATTTCCGAGAGCATTACGGAAGAGATCAAGAAATCACATGGCATTCACGTTCACCATATTGAAGGCACATCGGTGACCGGATGGATACTGATCGACTATGGGAATGTCATCGTTCACGTCTTTGCGCCTGAACGACGCGCCTTCTATGACCTGGAGACTCTCTGGCACGAGGCGGCTGTATTGTTGAGAATGCAATGACAGTTGGCTGTGTCATCCCCGAAAGCTCTGTGGATATTCAGCGATCAGCAAAATACAAGGGTTCACAGCCGGTCAGATAGTCAGGACAAGCAATAGACTTTATCGGAAATAACCGAATGACGTATAGCATGTCTATTGCCGATAAAGTCTAATAGATAGTGCCGCAAACTCGGTACTCAGTACTTCTCAGCAGTTAGCGAAGTATGGCCGAGTTATTCAATCAATTTCCTTAGACCAGCCTCATCGATAACCGGAATACCCAGCTCGCGCGCTTTGTCGAGCTTGCTGCCGGCGGCCTCACCTGCCAGCACGTAGCCGGTCTTCTTGCTGACACTGCCCAATGTCTTGCCGCCATGTAGCTCGATCAGCTCGCCGGCTTCCTCGCGAGTCATGGTCGGCAATGTACCCGTCAACACAAACGTTAGCCCAGCCAGCTTATCCGAGGCACGTGCTTTGCCCACTGCCTCCATCTTCACCCCACCCTGCTTCAATTTATCGATCAAGGCCCGGTTGCCTGCATCGGCGAAGAACGCGACGACAGCGCCTGAGATCTGCGGCCCCAGTCCCTCGATGGTTTGCAGGTCGTCCTGAGAAGCCTGCTCCAACAAGTCCATCGACGGGTAGTGGCTGGTCAGCAACTCGGCGATGGTGCTGCCTACCCCCTTGATTCCCATCGATGCCAGCACACGGGGCAGCGGGCGCGACCGGCTGGCATCGATGGCCGTCAATAAGTTATCGACCTTCTTCTGAGCGAAGCCTTCCAACCCCAGGAGCTGATCGGCGGTCAGGAAGTACAGATCGGCCACATCGCGAATCAGCCTGGCGGTCACCAACTGCCGCACGATGCGCTCCCCCAACCCCTCAATGTCCATTGCTCCTTGTGAGACAAAATATTCGATAGACCTGACCAGCCGTTCCGGGCAGGCGGTATTGGAGCAATAAACGGCCACCTCGCCCGGCTGCTGTGTGATAGCGGTGTTGCAGACCGGGCAGGTCGCAGGAGGGCTGATGGGATGTTCGCTGCCATCACGCAGATCGGCTACTGGGCCGACCACATAGGGGATCACCTCGCCGGAACGCTTGACGATTACGGTGTCGCCCACGCGGATATCTTTCTCAGCAATGTAGTCGAAGTTATGCAAGGTAGCCTGCTTGACGGTCACGCCGCTGACCATCACCGGCTCCAGGACGGCGTTGGGAGTCAGCACCCCCGTTCGTCCGACGTTGAAAGCCACGTCGAGCAGTTTGGTAGTACGTTCCTCGGCGGGGAACTTGAAGGCAATCGAGCCACGAGGGTCTTTGCCCGCCACGCCCAGATCGGCCATGACGCGCCGATCATTGACCTTGATCACCAGCCCATCGATGTCGAAATCGAGTGTCTTGCGCCGCTTTTCCCAGGTATGGAGATAGGTGATCATCTCTTCCGGATCATCATAGTATGCGCACAAATCAACCATCACCGGAAAGCCCAACCCTTGCAGGTAATGCAAAGCATCCCACTGCGTCCGGGGCAGATCGCCGTCACCGTCGAGAATGGTGTAGCAGGTCAGGCTAAGCGGGCGTTCAGCAGTAATGCGTGGGTTGAGCTGGCGCAGCGCGCCCGATGCCGCATTGCGGGGATTGATAAAAGGGGCTTCGTCAGCCTCGACGCGCCGCCGGTTGAGCGCCTCGAAGATGCTCAACTCGAAGTAGATCTCGCCCCGTACCACCAATCGAGGCGGCGCGGGGGGACCGTCGGGATCGACTGGAATGCGCAGCGGCAGGTGGCGGATGGTGCGCAGGTTGGGCGTCACATCTTCGCCGATCACGCCGTCGCCGCGCGTCGCTCCCTGGACAAAGATACCGTTCTCATAGGTGAGCGCAATCGACAAGCCGTCGAACTTGGGCTCGACGACATAGTCTAACTGTACCGTCGATGGCAGCAGCTTCCCGATCCGCTCGCGCCAGGCCCGGACATCGTCATCACTGAAGGCATTTTGCAGACTGAGGACTGTTGCGACATGCCGCACCTTGGGCAGATCGTCGCGGGCCTGGCCGCCCACACGCATGGTCGGCGAATCGGGTGTGACCAGCTCAGGATGCTCCTCTTCGAGCCGGACAAGCTCGTGATAGAGCGCGTCGTATTCGCCATCGGTGATCACGGGCGAGTTGAGTACATGATAGCGGTAGATGTGGAAGTTGAGCATCTCGCGCAGTTCAGCGGCACGCGAGGCAGGCGGTGTAGTCATAGTGATCTATCCTGATATGAAACGATTGACGATTGCTGATTGAACAGCCCGATCATTGATGCTCGACTTTGATAACAATCCCGCCGGCGGCAATTCGATGTTCACAACGCATCCTACGATCTCCAATCAAAATCGAGAGGGTCTCATAATCCCGAATTACCTGATTCTATTTTTCGCCCCGGTTCTGATCGGGCGCCGGGGTCCCCCGCACAAATACTACCTCATTGAAGCCGACGGCCTCCATGAGATTCCGGATGACCTGTTCAGCCTTGTCCTGGGCCATGTTGAGAATGCCATCTTCGAGCGCAGCCTGCAAGATAGCCTTCTCGGCCTCCTGACGGGCCAGTGTCTCCAGGTCGATCTGCTGTCCGAAGACCCCCGTTTGCCGGTCGTAGACATAGGTGGCATCGTTGTCGAGGGTTGCCACGAAGATCTCGGAAGCCGGCAGGGTGATGAAGACGGTGTCCTGGACAACCTGGACGTTCTCCTCGCCAACGCGGCCGAGATCCACCCCAGCGATCACCTCGCCCTGGGCCACCAACAATAGCTTATCCTGGAACAGAAAGCCAAGAGGGCCTTCTCCGCTTTGGGCGGTAATGACCTTCTCGATAGTATAGGAGGCTGTCTCCAACCGGCTCAGCGAGCGCACCTGGCGGACCACGGTTACCGGGTCGGCGATGATGGTCGGGGTAGGGTTCAGGATCTGCTGGATTTGCGTGTTGGCGCTGGTTACCGGCTGGCGCAAAGCCAGAATCGTATCGACGATCAGGTAGCCGACCACCAGAATCATCACGAGAATCACTACCAGAATGAATGAGGACAGCAATCGATTGATCCCACCACCCTGATTGCGTGCTTTATCGTCATGGCTCATATTGTTCCTCCCTTGAAAATAGTGGCGAGTGACGAGTGACGAGTGACGGGTGACGAGTCAAAAAGCTATTTTCATCCCCATTGGTGAGCCTTGTCTCATGAGCCACTCCTCAATTTTCTTCCCCACATTGGTATCCTTGACCAATCATAGCGCAACTATCATTTGAGCAAAACTGTGCTACCACAATAGCGATAACGCTGTCACTATATATGTATACGGATGGCGGTCAAATAAGTGGTGCTTTACAGAGAATACGTCATAGAATGCCTGCATCGCAACGGCTTGCAATTCATGCTAAAGCAGTCTATAGTAGCCACAGGTGAGGCTATTTCCCCCAGGTACCTTTGAGCTGAATAAGCTGCCAATTCCAACCCCTCATGGACTCAAATGCTGCTTGTGGGGAAGTAGAGTGGAAAAATGCAGCCTACAGCATCATGACCTACCAGCAAATCATAGGCTCATGGCATCTATTTAGGAATCTGGTATGTCAAAACGTTTCTTGGTAGTCGAAGATGAAGATGATAATCTGACCCTGGTTATCCATATTTTGAAGTTTGTTTTGGGTCAGCAAGACATCCTGATAGCCCATGACGGCCTCGATGCTATCCGCATAGCCTATAGCTCCCATCCTGATATTATTTTAATGGATTTGACACTGCCTAACCTGGATGGCTGGGAGGCCATCCGATCGCTGAGGAGCGATGCGCAGTTCCATGACACGATCATTGTAGCGCTGACTGCCCATGCTATGGTGGGGGATCGAGAGAGGGCATTGGAGATAGGGTGCAATGAATATTTATCTAAGCCCTTAGATATTGACCAGTTTATCGAGTTTGTTGAACCTTACCTGGCCGAGGCATAGAGGACATCTTACTATAGACATTATCACGATTAGATTTTCCAAGCGAGCAACATGTTCCCGTTTTTGCGCTACCACGCTTCAGTGCCGTAAACCGTGATAATGTCTTATGTATATCACTAAGGATATCTATGAGAAAACTCTATACATGGTGGATAATCATCACAAGACTTGGATCAGCTATGAGCATAGGGCGTCAAGTTGACCAGTTTTTCCGTTATTACGTAATTGAGGCTTTAAAAAACGAGGGCTTATTTGATTATCTGAAACAGCCAAGAACCTATGGACAGGTTCTTGCCCAGTTCGGTTTTGTAGATAGCGATTACACTCGTGAGGTTTTTGAGATTCTGGTGGCTGATCCGGCCAATCTTCTTACCAAGGAGGATGCACTGTACAGTGTCAACTCGAAACAGACGCTGCCCAATCTTGAAAAGGCCATCAAGCAAACCGATAAACGTGTTCGAGATTTTGTTTTGATGGCACAGGGAATGGCATACAATGTTCCGGCCCGTATGCGAGATGAGCCAATTGTATTGTCTGAGAGCTTTGAACAGGATGGAAGGCAACTTTTTGTCAAATTTAATCAAGTATTGGGGCTTAGAGCATACTCTGTTTTGCGGCACGCCGCTTTTGCCTTTTTAAAAAATGAGGAGCGACAAAATCTCCAGGGTAGGAAGCTCTTAGATGTGGGTTGTGCCGGTGGTCGTGAGACAGCCGAGCTATGGCTGAAGCTCAAGGGAAATGTCCGGATCACGGCTATTGATCCGATTGCTCCTATGATTGAGTTAGCTGAGCAAAGTTTCGAGACAATGATAGCAGAGCTTGAGCCCTCACATGCTCCTCTTAGCGATGCTAATCAACCAAATTTTCGAGTTGCTAGCGCCACAAACCTACCGTTTGAGGATTGCAGTTTTGATGCGGCATTCTACTCACTCATGTTGCACTGGACACCCGATCCACGTCGAGCCATCCGCGAGATTGTGCGTGTGGTCAAGCCGGGAGGAGTTATATTTGGTTGCCAGGGCTACAAACCACAGCTTAATCCATATTTTGATATCGTCATTCGGACGAATCGAAACTGTCATGGATTCTTCTGGTTAGAGGAGTATAGACGTTGGTATGCCGAGGTCGGACTCGATGTTGAAATGGGGCCTGCCGGAATTTTTCGAGCAGCAAAACCAGATTGCTGATGATTGATATATAACAAGTTAGGATTAAATATGCCTGGCATATGCCGTTCATAATAAAGGTGCCGAACTCCAGGATGTGCAACTATTGCATAAATCCTAAGGCGTAAAAAAGGGATAGAGAAGGAAGATGATCGATAATCCGTTTGATAATAGGTCGCCCTTTGAGACTCTGGAACAGTCTCGTCGGGAACGTCTTCTATATTCGATCAGTATGGCCGCCATACCTACCCTGCTCCCCATACTTGCTGTCTACGGTTGGATATGGCTCGGCAACCCGTCCTGGCAAATTGCATCAGTTTGTATCCTAACCGCGTTGATCTGTGTGATTTGCTTTTTGGCGTCACGGTTGGCGAAACACCGCAAAGCCAGCATAGGTAGTTATTTATTTCTGTTCAGCATATTACTGATTATCGGCATCAATGCAGTGATGATAGAAGGATTGTTTGCTGTACTTGCCCTATGCTATGCTGTAATGATTGTCATGGCTGGAATGCTCTTGGGACAAAGAGGCAGTGCTATCACCGCTGTCTCATCCTCGCTTCTATGGATGCTCGCCCTGTACATCTCCAAACAATCCCTACTGATCCCAGCTATGGTATCCCACACACTGCTCTCTACCATTGTGTTGCTCATCACGGTCATAGGCTTTTTGTTCACTGCCTTCATCAGTCAGCTCGCCACTCAAGATATCCAACGCGCCCTTGATGATGCCACCTACGATCTTGTCCAGGCCAACCGCAAGTTGGGTGAATCGAGCCGTCTGAAGTCCCAGTTCTTGACCCGCACCAGCCACGAGCTGCGAACACCACTCAACGCGATTATCGGCTATACCGATCTGACTTTGCGCCGCGTCTATGGATCGCTGACTGCCATGCAGGAAGATGGTCTAAGGCGCGTCCTGGCTAATGCCAAACGCCTGCAAGCACTCATCAACGATATCCTCGATCTGTCCAAGATCGAGGCCGGAGAGATGGAGCTGATTACCAGCCCCTTTGCTGTTCAATCGTTAGTCGAGGCGGTTGACATTGCAGTCGGGGAAGATGCTCGCAAGAAGGGTCTGGCGTTTTCTGCCTCCTTAGCTCCCGATATGCCTGAGAAGATCATCGGAGATGAGATCCGAACGGCCCAAATTCTGTTGAATCTGGCCGATAATGCCGTGAAGTTTACCGTCGAAGGGCAGGTCGATATTCTGATTGGGCGTTTGGGTGATGATCGGTGGCACATGGAGATCCGTGACACGGGCCGTGGCATACACGAGGAGGACTTCGATCGGATCTTCGATGAGTTCTACCAGCTCGGTATCCCCGGAGGAACACCTGCGCAGGGTTCCGGGTTGGGGCTGTCGATTACCCGGCATCTGATTCGAAAAATGGGCGGTGAGATCAGGATAGACAGCGAGATCGGCAAAGGCAGCGCCTTCGATGTCATTCTGCCGCTCCGTGTGATAGAACAAGCCCAGACGCAACTATAGTCTGAATTCGGCATCTTATATTGCAATCTATGGCGATCTCACTTCAATTCACAGACAGGTTATCCATGGTATGAAAATGTCATGACTGAACTCCTTTATCAAACAGACAGTTACCTGGCAGCCTTCGACGGAGTTGTCATGGCTGTTGATGGTGAAAGCCAGGGTGTTATATTGAACCGGACGGCTTTTTATCCCGGCGGCGGAGGCCAGCCTGCTGATCAAGGCACGTTGACCGTCAATGGCGTCTCCTATGTCATTACCCGGGCCAAAAAGGTGGGGGATGCGGTGCTGCATATGATTGAGGATGATCACCCGCTTTCAGCCGGCATGTATGTCTCAGGCCACATCGGTTGGGAGTATCGTTACCGGTTGATGCGTACGCACACGGCCATGCATATTTTGTGCGGGGTTATCTGGCGCGACTATGGCGCATCGGTGACCGGAGGCGATATGGAACCGCTTCTGGGGCGGATGGACTTCGAATTTGAGACCATGCGCCAGGAGCTGGTACAGGAGATCGAAGAGAAGATCAACGCCGAAGTCGCCGCTGCGCGGGAGGTGCGGACTGCCCTCTTGCCTCGTGAAGAAGCATTCCAGATACCAGACCTGATCCGCACGAAGATTAATTTGCTGCCGAAGGGGATCGATCAGGTTCGCATTGTCGAGATCGTTGGGCTGGACTTGCAGGCTGATGGAGGAACACATGTCCGCAACACGGCCGAGGTCGGACGGCTTCGAGTGGTAGATTACAAAAGCAAGGGTAAAATCAATAAACGGATCTATCTGGAGGTGGAAGCTTAAGTGCGCCTGTTACACGATTTGCAACCAGATGAAAAACCGGTCAGTCAGGGTATCTACCACTATCTGAAAGATGATGTCCCAACCGGTCAGGTTGAGAAGTGGCTGATCACCCACCTGCCCAACGGCACCGAGATTATACGCGCGGATGTTGGCGACAGCGAGTCGAGCCTGTTGACACACCTCCGCAGACAGCTCGACGGCAAGCCGGAGTGGCTTCGATTGCGTTATGGCACCCACAGCGGCGTCAAAGCAGCTGCTCAATATACGTTCGAAGAAGCCGTTGTACGTGTCGCACGACAGGCTGAAGGGCAGCCGCAGCGGTTGGATGTCGTCGATATCGCCATCAGCTACCAGATCGATTACCATCCGGTCATCTCACATGATTATGTCTGGCGCGGCTACCCGACCCACGCGCGTGGCAAACCCTGGTCGATCCCAGTCTTCAGCCCCGATCTCTGGACTGAAGGACCCGAGGCACTGTTTGGACGCGCGTTGCGATTCAATGTCAAGCCATTGGGAGCCGAGGATATCGTGACACCGGTAGGGAAATTCGAGGCAGTGCGCTCATTTGAGATCATACTCGATGACGGTACAAGAGCCCTGGCCTGGTTTGATGATTTTGGCATTCCCCTCCGTTGGTTTTACCCGGATAAAGCCTATGATTTTGTTCTGGCGGAGTACAAACGCCAGGATTGACGGGGAGTAGGACTTTCACGAGAAGGTTTTCAAGGCATGACGCCGTTGCCTGAGAAATTGTAGACTTCAATCATGTCTGATTTCCATCAACAAATGGCCGGTCTGGGCAAACAGATTGCAGAACTCGAATCTCATCTGGGCGAGGTGTCCGGCAATCTGGCCGAGATTCATGCCGTTATGGCACCCTTTTTAGCGCGCTATCAGGATAATATCCTGCACTATTACGACAACCTGGTCCAGATACAGCGTGAGCTTGCTGATTTACGAGCGGAACATGGCGATCTGACCGCCGTATTGCCCGGACAGGCTGTTTCACCACTCGACCGGTTCACCGATCAGAATCTTTCGGTAGATGAGCAGTACGCGCGCAGATGGCAAGGCAAGAAATCGCCCAGATTAGATAAACCACAAAACCTGTCGCCGGCAACACCGGAAATCAAGCAGTTATACGCCAGGGTCGTGGCGCATGTCCACCCCGATCTAAGCATCACAAGCTCTGAATTGACCGGGCGGAAAAGATTGCTCAACCAGGCTAATCATGCTTATGTGCAGCGTGATGAGGCATTGTTAAAGCGTATGGCTGAGAGTTGCTGTGCTCCCAGCATTATGCCGGCTATCGTAACAGAGAAAACGGTCAAGAAACAACAGATGCGTGTCCAGCAGCTCGAAATGCTCATCACAAAAATCGAGGGGCAGTACTTCGATCTGCGTTATGGGCTGCCGGCCAAGATCAAAGCCTACGCTGAGATGGCCTGGGCCGAGGAGAAACGTGACCTGATCGGTGAGCTAAGCGCCGAGATCCGGCAGCGCCTCCAGGAAGCACAGTTGGAACTGACGACACTGAGGCGCAGGCCATAGGTCACACATTGTCTGGTTGTTAGCGGGCGACCATACCAGTCGCCCTGTTTTGAGTTCTTATCATTGTATATAAGGAAGGTGCATATGGCGCAATGGTCTCCAGCGCCTCGGACGATTGGATGGATAAGGACTACCTGTTCGTTTCATCTGTCAACATAATCACCCATACACCCTTATTCATTCAGCGAGGTAGAAGAAGAAATGTTTCAACCGGTTTCACCTAAAGTCGATGTTCAGGCGCTGGAACAGTCTCAGCTTGACTTCTGGCGCGAGCACGATGTTTTCAAGCGCACAATGAGCGAGCGTGCTGACGGGCCGCGCTACGTTTTCTACGAGGGCCCGCCGACCGCCAATGGTCGCCCCGGTACCCATCATGTGCTGGCACGTGCTTTCAAGGATATGTTTCCCCGCTACAAGACGATGCGCGGACACTATGTCTTGCGCAAGGGCGGTTGGGATACCCACGGCCTGCCCGTCGAGAACGAAGTTGAGAAGCAGTTGGGTTTCAAGCACAAGCACGAGATCGAGAGCTATGGCATCGCCGAATTCAACGCTAAGTGCAGGGAAAGCGCCTTCGGCTATATCAAGGATTGGACGCGGCTCACCGAGCGCATCGCCTTCTGGGTAGATGTCGACCACCCATACATCACCTTCACCAACGATTATATCCAGACGGTCTGGTGGATTCTGCGTCAGTACTGGGATCAAGATTTACTCTATCAGGGCCATAAGGTCGTCCCTTACTGCCCTCGCTGCGGCACGCCGCTCTCCAGCCACGAGGTCAACCAGGGTTACCAGAACAACACCCCCGACCCGTCGATCTTCGTCCGCTTCAAGGTCAAGGACCAGGCCGATATCTACTTCCTGGTCTGGACGACCACGCCCTGGACGCTGCCCGGCAATGTGGCATTGGCAGTCGGCGCGGATATGGATTACGTCAAGGTGCAGGGGACAAACGATGCCGGGCAGACCGAGACACTGATTATGGCCGATGCTCTCCGTGAACATGCCCTGGCCGACAAGATTGATAGCTATACTGTCGTCGAGCATCTCAAGGGGAGCGACCTGGCCGGAATGCACTACGAGCCGCTCTACACCTTCCTACCGGTCGAGCAAGACTATGCCTATGTCATCACCGGCGATTTTGTCAGTACCGAGGAAGGCACCGGTATCGTCCACATCGCCCCGGCCTTTGGCGCCGACGATATGGCGGTGGGCCGGCAGTACAACCTGCCCGTCTTGCAGACGGTCGCCCCGGATGGCGGGTTCATCCCGGAGGTTACGCTGTGGGCAGGCGTATGGGTCAAAAATGCCGATCCCCAGATCATCAAAGAGCTGGTCGGGCGCGGGCTGATGTTCAGGCACGGGATTACCCATCACACCTACCCGTTCTGCTGGCGCTGCGACACCGCATTGCTTTACTATGCAAGACCAACCTGGTACATCCGCACCACCGCCCATCGAGAGAACCTGGTGGGGCTCAACAAAACCATCAATTGGGTACCGGAGCATATCCGTGATGGACGATTTGGTGACTGGTTGGAGAATAATGTCGATTGGGCGCTGGGCCGCGAGCGCTACTGGGGGACGCCGTTGCCGGTCTGGATTTGTGACGAGTGTGGGCACCAACATTGCATTGGTGGGGTGCAGGAGCTGACCGGTCTGACCGGGGAGGACCAATCCGGGCTCGATCTGCATCGCCCCTACGTCGATGAGATCACCTGGAACTGCCGGGAGTGCGGCAAGGGCGCCATGCGCCGCGTGCCGGAGGTGATCGACTGCTGGTTCGACTCCGGCTCGATGCCCTTTGCCCAATGGGGCTACCCCTATGAGAACGCCGACCTGTTCAAAGAGCAGTACCCGGCCGACTTTATCTGTGAGGCCATCGACCAGACCCGCGGCTGGTTCTACTCGCTGCACGCCATCAGCACGCTGCTGATGAACAGTGTGGCCTACAAGAATATCATCTGCCTGGGGCACATTCTGGACGAGAAAGGCGTCAAGGCATCCAAGCACCTGGGAAACGTGGTCGATCCCTGGTCGGTGCTCAACCAGTACGGGGCCGATACGTTTCGTTGGTACATGTACACGGCCGGCCCTCCCGGCGAATCACGCCGCTTCTCGGTCGAGCTGGTCGGGCAGGTCTACCGCGGCTTCTGGTCAACGCTGTGGAACACCTACAGCTTCTTTGTGACCTATGCCAACCTGGACAACTTCGATCCCACTCAGGTCGATGTGCCGGCCGCCGAGCGCAGCCTGCTGGATCGCTGGATCCTGGCCGAGCTGCACGCCCTGGTGCGTGATGTGACGCAGGCGTATGAGACTTATGATGTGACCAATGCCACCCGGCCCATCGAGAAATTCGTGGTCGATCTGGTCAGCAACTGGTATGTCAGGCGCTCTCGCCCGCGCTTCTGGAAGAGCGGCAACGATGCCGACAAGACCGCCGCACAGCTGACCCTCTATGAGTGCCTGGTAACCGTCGCCCGGCTGCTGGCCCCGACCATGCCTTTCATGGCCGAGGCGCTGTACCGCAACCTGGTCGGCTCGGTGGAGGAAGGGACGGCTGACAGCGTCCACCTGGCCGAGTGGCCGGCCTATGACGAGGCGTTAATCGACCAGAAAGTGATCGACGAGATGCGCCTGGTGATGCGGCTGGTGAGCCTCGGACATGCTGCCCGCAACAATGCCCAGATCAAGGTGCGCCAGCCGCTGGCCGAGGTGGCCTTTGCAGTGCCGGCCGATCAATTCGACGTGGTGCGCGCCTATACGCCGATCATCGCTGATGAGCTGAACGTCAAAACGATCAGCACGCTCGATGAGCCCGGCGAGCTGGTTTCCTACAGCCTGAACCCGCTGCCGCAGGTGCTTGGGCAGCGCCTTAAGGGCGATTTCCCGGCCGTGCAGAAGCTGTTGCGTGAAGGCGACCAACACGAGCGGGCGCTGGCGCTGCTGGCCGGGCAGAACATCGCCGTGTCATACAACGGCAAGGAAGTCGTCTTGACACCGGAGGAAGTCGAGGTGCGTGTCAGTCCGGCAACCGGTTATGCTGTTGCCCAGGAAGCAAGCTATCTGGCTGCCCTTGACATCACCCTGACCGATGACTTGCTATCCGAGGGACTGGCTAGAGAGTTCATCCGCCGGGTGCAGACCGCCCGCCGCGAGGCCGATTTCAACGTCTCCGATCGCATCATCACGACTTACGCTGCCGGCGAGAAGCTGGCCAAAGCGGTCGAGCAGTTCGCCGACCTGATCAAGTCCGAGACGCTGACCGTCGAGCTAAAGGCGGTCGACGCGCCCACCGGCGAGCGGGTCGAGGAGCACAGCTTCGATGGCGAGACGCTCCAACTGGGTATCAATCGCCGCTAATTGAAAGGGGTGACTCCCCGACAAAGCCGGGGAGTCACCCCTTTTGCAAAAACAAACATCGGCCCTCATGTTTAATCTCATGAGCTGATCACGCTCGTTCTTGTCAATGATCCGGACAGGCCGGCCGCGCGGCGCGGCGGTCGGTGACGTCCACCGATGCCTCGTTGCGCACACAGTTATCGGTTAGCAAACCAGACCTGGTATTCCTCTATCAAATCATAGTTGTCCGATTCCTCATCCGCTGCGGCCAGATCACATAGGGGGAACACAAACAAACCATACTTTTTTCTGATGCCGACCATCACACCGTAAGGTGCCAGAATGTCCGCCTCGACATTCAGTACAGTGAGCTTGTCCCCGGGCTGAAATAGCCCTCTATCTTGCCACTCGTCTATTTCCGCCACGAAAGGAAAAGTGAGACTGGCTGACAGGTGATCGCGCCAGGCCTCAAACGCCGCCACCGTATCATCCGGATCGATACCTTCTAACACCGCCCGGATCGCTTCTCCTTCCGGACCTATGGCAAACCAGAAGGAATGCGCGCTGATGCGCTCTTCCACTTCCTCGACCTGTTCTTCAGTATCCCTGGCCTGAGCCGGCTGGATGTCGCCAACACCCAGTACGAGCTCTGCCCAATTTGTCCCGGCTTCTTCACATTGCTTGATGACCTCCAGGGGCATATTTTCCAGCGTGATGCTGTCTAATTGAATGGTGACCAGCTTTTCACCTTTGTAGGTGTGGAATCCGACCACCCGGCCCTGCCATCCTCCAACATCCTGCCCGTTGTCAGGATCGACCGTGCCGGACTTGACGGCGACCGAGTCGCCGACTTTGAATTGATTGCTCATCGTTTCCCTCACTGAAAAGCTTTATTGGTGAATGTCTACAGTCTACAACCGGTTCATCGGTGATGCCAAACCACAGCAGCTCGGTTCCAGCAGGACAGGCTGTCGATTCTCATTACCTGAAACGCATCACTCACCTTTTGCCCTGACCGTCACCACCCGCTCATTCTTGTAAGTCACCTGCCCCGGCCTGCCGCCCTTGATCGGCCGCACGGTGCGACGGTCGGTGACATCTACCTCCACCAATGGACCGTGGAACATCCAGGCGACAGCGAAAATCCGAGATCATCAAGCTTGCTATTCCCTGCAAGGTTCTGGATCTTGGTGTATGCTTGACCAGGGAGTAGAAAGCGCACAAGGAGCACCAAGAAATGAAGCATCGCCCCATTAAAATGCACCAACAACTACAAGTGTTGAGCCTTTCCCTGCCGACCCTGCTCACCCTGGTGGGGTGCCAGCCGGCGGTATCGACGCCAACGACTGCCCTGGAGCATATCGCCGAGGTACCTGGCATGCCGTTGTCTGAGGTATCTCCGACGCAGACTAACTCTTCCACTCCGACCGTGCAGACTACGATCCCTGCTCCGACTGCGTCCCCAACGCAAGCGGCACTCCCCACCTCGACTGCGACCCAGATGCAAGCAGCGACTCCTGCCACAGCAATATGCCCGACGACCAGCGAAGGAGCCATCGAACCCCAGTGCCAGGCATTGGTAGCTATCTATCAGGCAACTGGGGGAGAAGATTGGCGCAAAAGTGACGGTTGGTTGAGCAACCAACCGATCTGTACCTGGTATGGCGTCACATGCGCTGATGGACAAGTCATCGAGCTTGTTCTTAACGATAACAATCTGCGGAGAGCACTGCCGCCAGAGATCGGACAGCTGGTCAGCCTCCAGGTGCTCGACATGAGAAATTTCGTTGAGGGTAGCGTTACGCCCAACCAGCTCACGGAGCTGCCGCCGGCAATCGGGCAACTGAAACACCTGCAATCGCTGAGGTTGGGCAGCAACAAGATTGCAGAATTGCCGCCGGAGATTGGCCAGTTGTCCAGCCTCCGGATGTTGTCCATGAGTATGAATCAGCTCATAGAATTGCCGCCAGAGATCGGCCAACTGACTGGCCTCCAGATACTGGATCTGTCAGCCAACCAGATCACAGTCCTGGCGCCAGAGATCGGGCAGTTGGTCGGTCTTCAGGAGCTGTACCTGGACTTGAACCAGCTCACGAAACTGCAGCCAGAGATCGGCCAGTTGTCCAGCCTCCAGGAGCTGTCGCTATTTAGCAACCAACTCACAATCCTGCCATCAGAGATCGGGCAGCTGTCTGGTCTCCGAAAGCTATATTTGCGGAAAAACCAGCTCAAGCAACTCCCATCTGAGATCGGCCGGCTTGCCAGCCTTCAGGAGCTCGATCTGGGATATAACCAACTCATAGCGCTGCCGCCAGAGATCGGTCAGCTGGCCAGTCTTGAGAGGCTGACTCTGTTCAAAAACCAGCTTACACAAGTGCCACCCGAGATTGGGCGTTTGACCAGTCTCCAAGATCTGCTTCTGTCTGGCAACCAGCTGACGGATCTGCCGCTGGAGATTGGTCAGCTGCCCAACCTCCGGATGCTGCTGCTGTATGACAATCCACTAGCGCAGCTACCGTTGGAGATTTGCCAGATCCCTGAGCTGAAAGTTAATCCGCTTGAGCTGTGCAGTAAATGACTGTCGACGCCCCCTAAAACCGGAACCGGGCTGCTTGATGCGGCCTGGTGTTACCTATCGGTCAATTCCTGCGGTTACTCATCACCCATCACTCAAACGATTTGCTGTGTAATCGTCCATCACTTGCTTTTTACCGTCACCACCCGCTCGTTCTTATACGTCACCTGCCCCGGCCTGCCGCCCTTGATCGGCCGCACGTAGCGACGGTCGGTGACGTCGACTTCCACCGCTGCTTCGCCCCGGCCTGCCGAGTACAGCGCCGCCAGCTCAGCCGCCCGCCGGATGACCTCCTCAGGGATCGGTCTCCCATCGTTGCGGATGATGACATGGCTGCCGGGTCTGCCGCGCGCGTGCACCCACAAGTCGCCGGGCTTCGATTTCTCGGTGACCAGCACGTGGTTCTGTTCAGCGTTGCGCCCGACCAGGATCACGAAGCCGTCGGCGGTTGTTATCCGCCGGATGCCCGGCTTGCCCGATTTTGGCCCGCGGGCCTTCTCACCCTGCCAATAGCCAGCCTGTTGAAGCTGCTCCCGCACCGCGTCGATCTCCGGCCAGCTCTCCGCCAGGTCGAGATCGGTAGCCATCTGTGCCAGGTAAGCCGCCTCCTGCTCGGCCGCCTCGCGCAGCTTGGGAACATCGGCGGCGGCCCGTTTGGCTTTGTCGTAGCGTTCAAAACAGCGGTTGGCATTCTCGACTGGCGTCAGCGTTGGGTCGATCTCAATGCTCAGCAGCGGTCCGCCCGGTTCATACTGGGCCTGGAAGAAGTTCTGCCCGGAGCGGATGGTCGGGCCGTAGGCCAGCAACAGCTCGCCCTGCTTGCGCAGCATCTCGATGTCCTCGGCAGTCGCTTCTTCCCTTTCCAGCGCCGCTAGCTTACGCTGGATGCGCTTATCAGCTGCCTCGATCTGGGCCTGGAGGGGCTTCTTGCCCGCCGCGTAAGCCTGATCCTTGACCGGCGCGCCAAAGTAAGCTGCCATGGCCGCGCTGATGCCATCGATGGGGGTATAGGTGCGATGGGTCAGTGCATAGGCTGCAAAAGCCCGATATCCCCCTTCCTCCTCCGCCGGGACGACACAGGGCTGCCATCGATGGGCCGCCACATCGTCCATCAGCGTCTTCAAAGCATCGTGGACGATCTTGCCGGAGAGATCGAAGGCGGGAGCCTCGGCGTCCTCGCACGAACGGTAGATGATCTCCCGGGCCAGCAGCGGGCTGATGCCGGCAATGCGTTCAACCAGCACCCGCCAGGCCGGTCTATCGCCTGCCTGGGCCAGGAAAGCGGTCACCAGCCCCGGCGTCAGCATGTCCGGGAGATCCTTCTGCTGGCTTGGCGGTGGGACATAGGGCTTGCCGGGCATGATGGTCCGGACACGGTTCTCCCCCGGCCCGATCCGCCGCAGGCAGTCCATGATCTCCCCTTCGAGGGTCAGGATGATATTGCTGCGCTGATCCATAAGCTCGGCGATCAGGCGTGTGTCGCCGATCTCGCCGGAGAAATCCAGGGCGATGATACGCTCCCACGGCGGCTGCTCGATGCCCACCAGCCGCGCCCCTTCGATGACCTTCTTGAGCCGCAGGAGCAGCGGCGACGGGTGCTCGACGCCCCTGCGCAGCTTCTCGGGTACCAGGTGGCAGCGCGCCGACTTGGCCGCCGCGTTGATCAGGAGATAATGTCGATGGTGCCCGGCGTAGATCTCGAAGCCCACCGACAGATCATCAGGCGCGACTACGTCCTGTACACGCCCATCGATGAGGGCGCTCTTAAGCTCATCGGCTAATGCCGCGATAGTAACTGAATCGACGTACATAGGTTCAACTTTCTTGGTTGGACGCGAATACCTTGCTTATTGTCCACCAATTTCACTAATTTCTCGAATTAAGATATCGGGCTCCTCCCCTCCATCCCACGCTGCTCGGATTTTGGGGGAGGCTGGGAGGGATCTCAGGTTCCACATATCAGGGCATGGCTAAAGCGTAGAGATGGTACAATTGCGAAAGTGTTCAAGCAAAAATCCCGTTGTACACTTAACCCACATACTTTGTCGATTGTGATGCCTCGATAATCGAAGGGGTCGTTGATATGAGCGAGGAAAGACAGGAAAAGAGAAGGCCACTTTACGGCTATATCCTTTCGATCATAGTAATCGCCGCTGTCTTGCTAGCCCAGGTGCCAGGCGTTTTAGCGACACTGGAGCGTCAAGCTTATCTTGCTCAATATGTAAATTATGTAGGGATTGAGGACGGCTTGATCTATTCGCGAGCCGTTGACCGACCAAACATCGCAACACCCACTCTGTTGGCATTACTTTTGTTTCTGTGTGGCGTAGCTGTTGCCCTGTATCGAAAACAGGGCGCCTGGCTTTGGATTCTCGGCATTGTCGCTCAGATACTGCTCTATGGCCTGGGATTACTATCAGGCCCTCTTGTCTTTGGCTCATTCTCGCACATCGACAGTGTGGATTACGACCAGCGTACCTTCAACCTGGCCTATAAGAACAACAATGAGAATGGCTTTTGTTACTATCTTTTCGAATGTGTAGGCACAGACGCTCCCTGTCACAAAATTGCTGCGTTCGGGCCAAACACAGACTCGAAGGTACTTGCAAGATACTTCGATGAAGGCAAAAGTGCCCAACTCTACCTGGATGCGGAGAGCAACACTTTGTCTGTTCAGTTAGAGGGTGAAATCTTGTACACATATGCTCTGACGCAACAGTAATTTGCAGGCGAATTCCGCCTGTCATACATTTTGCCGGGCACTTTCTGCATCGATGACCACTCATGAGAGGCGACATATGAGCCTTGTAATAATCTGGTTTCTCAGTGTATTCGTAGCCGCCACTGTTATTGGCCTGATTGCTCTATTTCTGATGAAGCGCTCTGCCAGACCCTCTGCGGAAAGCGCCGAAGTCGAAGCCGGTCCCCAGCAAGTGACTGGCTGGTTGATGGTCACACGGCTGGGCCTGGTTTCCTCCATCATCGCGCTGATCATTGCTATCGGCCTGGTCCCAATAGCAAACCTGCCAGGAGAGATGTCCCTACCGGCGTTTATCTATGCGCTGCTGGCATTTCCTGTCTTCGTGGCACTGGGCATTGTCTTATCTCTTTTGGGTTATGTCTTCAAGCGTTATCGGAGCAGCCTGGCCGGCCTGATTGTTGGTGGGCTGTCGGTCGTGTGGCTGGCGGCTTCTTACCTGATTCGCATATCGATGTTCGAACGCTGAAAGCCAGTGCTAAGGTGCTGCTTTTCCTGCCTGGCATGTTGCTGACCAGGCCCTGGAAACACTCCATTCCCTGACGGGAGATTTGTTTTTCTCGCCTAGAAAATTTGGTTTCTCGCCCGGAAAAATATTTTTCTAGGCGAGAAACTTGCAACGCCAGGGCTTGTCTTGGTCAAGCAGCGGTAGGGGAATGGCATGAGCTGCGCTCAGAGATCGCTCAGCCTTCCATTGATGGTATCCAGATCGAATTCCTCGGGGTCAAAAGCGTCATCAATCCATTCCAGGTACTCATCATGCTCCTCGTGATCCGGATCATTGATAGCCTCCAGGAAGGTATCGTATCCCCAGATACCGCCAACATCCTCGGGGGGACAGGCGCGCTTGCCCTTGACGCATACCGGAAGATCTTGGGATGGGTCAGGCGGCAAGATTTTTTCGACCAGGATGATATGATGCCAACTGTCGCCAAAATCATATTCGTAGGTGAATTGAGACTTCTCGCGCGGGGCGATCTGGTTTAGTTTATAGCGGCTTTCGTCCTCGACATCATACCAATCCTCATCCGATGGTACTCCGTAATACACTCCGCCCAAGATGAACTGGTGCAGGTGGCAGTCATACCAACCCATCGCTGTCTGGATGATGTCGTGCAGGTTGCCAAGCGTTACGTCACCGGGAACCAGCAGCCGCCGCCAGATTGGCGGCTTGCTATCTTTCAAGGTGATTTTGATCTGGTAGATTGGTGCTTCTGACTTCGATCTGGTCTTGCTCATCATATCCTCCTAAAATGATCCTTGGTGCCTGATGATTGTAGTCAGGTTAGGGAGGGAGGGCAAGATGGCCATCTTCATTCGCGGGTTCCCATCCCCGGCATTTTTTGTGCCCATTTTTTCGGGGGAAGCCCAGATTTCTTGATGATATGCTACGAATAGGGTAAGATAGCCCATCCAACCAATATGTAGAAGGCAATATGACACATGAAAATTATTTTGCTGCAGGATGTATATAAAAAAGGCGTTGCTGGTGAGGTTGTCAATGTGGCTCCGGGCTTCGCTCGCAACTATCTTATTCCCAGAGGAATGGCTGCCAAGGCTACGCCAGGTGCTCTGCGCAAGACCGAGAATCTGAGCAAGCAATCTGTTGTCCGTCGCGCTGAGCGCGATAAAGAGTTTGGCGCTATTGCTGATAAGATCAAGAGCCTCAAGCTGTATTTTAGCGTCAAGGCAGGCGAGACCGGTAAGCTCTATGGATCGGTTACTCCAGCCGATATCGCCGAACAGCTCAAGCAGGAGATCGGCCTGGACATTGATCGGCGTCGTGTCGGCGATCGCGCTCTGCGTGAGCTGGGCGAGGTTTCGGTTCCCGTCCGTTTGGATGCCGGCCTGGTTCCCAGCGTTCAGGTGGTGATCTATCGCGAGGGGCACGATCCGCGCCTGGAGGCAGCGGCCGAAGCTGAGATACAGGAAGCAGCAGCAGTTGATAGCATCGATGTGACCGAGATCGAGGCAGAAGAACCTATCGTTGAGATTGAGGATGATGGGGATGCTGTCACCGAGACCTCCGATGAGACGCCGGTTGAGTAAGAGCCATCTCTGTTTTGCTCCGCTTGCTCAACGCCATATCGACATCGAAAAGATGTAGTTAGCGTACTGCTTGAGCGTTTGCCTCAGTGCTGTTTCGAGGAATGATTCCGAGCCGGCGGCATGATGGTTTTTGCGCCGGTGGCTCTTTTTACGAGGTCATATCGTGGCAGACGGCGATCTCCAATCTTTGGGACTGCTCCTGCGTCAGTCTCGCGAAGCCTATGCGCTTTCTCTTGAAGAAGTCGAAGAGCAGACCCGCATTCGGGCAAAGTTCCTACGTGCTTTGGAAAGCGGCGATGTCAGTATATTGCCGTCCATCGCGCATGCCAAAGGATTCCTGCGCAACTATGCGCAGTTCTTGCGCCTGGATGCCAATACCATCGTAGCTCAGTTTGTCGATCTGACCGGCTCCAGCTCTACACCTGTGACCACTTCGACTGCTCCACCGTCGCCGGTACCGGCGACGCCGACGACGCAGCCCAACATCCCGGCCTTCGAGCGACCGGAAACTCCCCCGGTTCCCACGGTCATGCCTCATCCAACTGAGCGAACACGCCCTGTCTATATCGCTCCGGGGAAGCAGGTTGGGCCGGCCGGCCCGCTTGGAGCAAGCCAGGGGAAAAAGAGTTCCAGAGGGACAGAGACCGGACAATCTAAGAGTCCTCGCCCTTCTTCTATCCCTATCTTACGATCCAATTGGATCGTCGGCGCAATTCTGGGAATCGGGATGCTCGCTATTGTCTGGTGGACAGTTACCCGGCTTAGCACCATCACTGGGGAACAGCTGATTCCGACAGAACAGTTTTCAAACATTGCCAAACCAACTGTAACCAGTGATACAGCCGGCTCCATACCGATTGGCCAGCCTACCCTTGTATCGTCACCTACCGCGGGTATACCGATCCTGGATCGCGTCTTGCTGACCATGGCCGTCACCCGCCGCACCTGGGTCCGCATTGTCGTTGATGGCGAGATTGTTTACGAAGGTCAGGCTGAGCCGGGCAACTTGCTCCAATACACGGGGCAACAGTCCATCGTCGTGATTGCAGGCAACGGCGCCGGGTTGGACGCGACGTATAATGGCCAGGAAATTGGTTTGTTAGGAAAACCGGGCGAGGCTATCGAGCGCATTTTTACGTCTTCCGGTCAGGTTACACCGACTCCCACGCCAACCCTTACGCCGACCAGCACCGGCGTTCCTACGGCAACACCCCGTGTGACCCAGACCCCTGCCCCTTAACTGCCAAATGATTGATAATCTGCTGTACTCACCATGTTAAAGAATGCCCAGAAGTAAGCATCGCTATTACTTACTAAGTCTTGGGTGCGCCAAGAACACCGTTGATTCCGAGAACATGGCACAGCTTTTGGGCCGCGACGGCTACCGAGGCACATCATCACCCGAACAGGCCGGCATCCTGATCGTCAATACATGTGGATTTATCGATATTGCCAGGGAGGAGAGCCTGGATGCTTTGCGTGAGCTGGCTGCCGGCAAGCGTCCCGATCAACTCTTGATTGCGGCAGGATGCCTGGCACAACTCTATGGCACCAGACTGGTCCAGGAAGTCCCCAGGCTGGATGGTGTGATCGGCACACGCCACTGGATGGATATTGTGGGGTTTATCGAACAGCTGCAGAAGAGCAAATATTCCGACCCCCTATACCATCTACCGGACGAGGCATCGACTGCCGGCAGCCGTGAGCCGGGTGTCTTGCAGGCTTCGATGCAGGGAACCAGTGCCTACCTCAAAATCGCCGATGGCTGCCGCCGATCCTGCGCTTTCTGTACCATCCCATCCATCAAAGGGCCGCCTGTTAGCCGCCCCGTGGATATCGTGCTCGGTGAGGCTGCTCGCCTGAACGATATGGGGGTTCAAGAGATCATCCTGATTGCACAGGATACTACTGACTATGGCTACGATCTGGGCATGAAAGATGGTCTGGCAAGCCTGCTGGAGAAAATGCCGGCGGCCGCGCCTGATGTGCCCTGGTTCCGGATCATGTATGCCTATCCCGGTTATGTAACGGATAGGCTGATCGAGATCATGGCATCTGATGAGCGCATCCTGCCTTATCTTGATATTCCCCTTCAGCATGGGCACCCTGACGTGCTCAAGCGGATGCGCCGCCCGGCTAACATCGAGTGGGTCTACCGGACTATCGATAAGCTGCGCGCAGCCATGCCGTCTATCGCCATCCGCACCACGTTCATTGTGGGGTATCCCGGCGAGACCGATCAGGAATTTGATGCGCTGCTTGCATTTATCAACGATCTCCAGTTTGATCGGGTTGGCGCATTTGCTTACAGCTACGAGATCGGTACACCCAGCGCATCGCTGCCGGAACAGGTGCCCGACAATGTCAAAGAGGAGCGCCGAATACAGCTGATGGAGGCGCAGCAGCCAATCTCTCTTCGACGCAACCAGGCTCTCATTGGGCAGATACTTCCTGTGCTCATCGAGGGCTACGGTGATGGCGTCAGCATCGGCCGCTCATATCGCGACGCTCCAGAGATCGACGGGATGGTGTTGGTTGAGGGGCAGTTGCCGGTTGGTGAGATTGTATCGGTGCGGATCACGGGCGCCATGCCCTACGACTTGATCGGATTAGCTGACTCACAAACCCCATAACTGACAATCAGAAGCAGGAAACAACATATGCGTAAAGATTGGGAAGTCTTTGGGCGACAGGAGATACTCGATAGCTCCTGCTGGTCCAATGTTTTCTATGAGGCTGCGCGATTCTGTCTTGCTAACTTGCACCCTTGCCAACCGCAAGAGCGACAAACACAATGCCAATAGCAGCTCCCCTGTCATTTGCTGTCAAGGGGAGGTAATATTTGTACATGCTCAGAAAACGTTTGTCTCAAACCGGCCTCTTCTTTCGAAATTTCGATTACGTCTTGTTCTTTGTTGTGATCATCCTGATCGTGTTTGGCGTCTTGATGATCGCCAGCGCCACGCGCGATGTTGCCAGTCTGTCCGATCGCGTTAACAGCCAGATCCGGTATGGGATCATCGGTATCGGTGTGGTCCTGATCATGGCTGCTATTGACTACCGATACTTTACCAGTACCTATCTGTGGATTTATGGCATTATTGTGGCGATTCTTGGCGTTGTCGGCATCCTGGGGGTCGAGGGTGAGGCAGGCGCGCAAAGCTGGGTCAGTTTTGGCGTGGCGGGATTTCAGCCCTCGGAGCTGGCCAAGATGCTGCTCATCATCGTCCTGGCACAGCAGCTCGCTCTGAATGCCGAGCGTATTGGGGAATTGAGAACCATTCTGATATCGCTGGGCTTTGTTGGCCTGCCGGTATTCTTCATCTTCATTCAGCCCGATCTGGGAATCAGCGTGCTGGTTTTGGTCACCTGGTTTGCGATGGTGTGGGGGGCCGGGATGCGCTGGCGGCACATCGCGCTTTTTGTTGTGCTGGCTCTCATTGCAATGCCCATCTTGTGGTCGCACATGGAGGACTATCAAAAATCTCGTATCACCTCTTTCGTTGACATCGATTCCGATAAGGATGCGGGCTACAATATGAGGCAGGCGATGACGGCTATCGGTAATGGGGGGCTGTTGGGACGCGGCTACATGCAAGGCACCCAAAGCCAACTGCGCTATCTGCGTGTCCGCCACACCGACTTCATCTTCGCCGTCATTGCCGAAGAGCTGGGCTTTGTCGGCGTGATGCTGGTGCTGGTGTTGATAGCCATCGTCGTTTTCCGTATCTTGCGGGCTGCTCGATTGGCACAAGATATGGCTGGAGGTCTGCTCTGTTATGGCGTAGCGATGGTCATCTTCTTCCAGACTCTGGTCTCAATAGGAATGAATATCCGGTTGCTACCTGTAACCGGCCTGACGCTGCCTTTCATCAGCTCAGGTGGAAGTTCGCTCGTAACACTGATGTTTGGCGTCGGCCTGGTCGAGAGCGTGGTGCTGAGGCATGGCTCGCGGCAGTTATGACAGAAATTGATGACTGGTGATTGATGATTGAACAGCAATTGTCACGGCTGAACCAGTGGTAGGAAGCAATCGCATTATGATAGGAAGCAACCGCTTATCAAGTATAGTAGCCATCGGCTATTTCCAGGAGGAAACCATTGTCCCAAACACCCCCACGCCCCGTCCGGGTTCGCTTTGCGCCCAGCCCAACCGGCTACCTGCACATCGGCAATGCCCGTGCGGCTCTTTTTAACTGGCTGTTCGCCCGCAAGTATAAGGGTGTCTTCATTCTGCGCGTCGAAGATACCGATCAGAAGCGGTATGTGGCTGACGCCGAACAGGATTGTCAGGACAGCCTACGCTGGCTGGGACTGAATTGGGACGAAGGCCCTGATGTGGGCGGCAGCTATGGGCCTTATCGCCAATCGGAGCGATCGGAGCTGTACCGTCAGTGGGCCGGTTGGCTGCTCGATAACGGATATGCCTATCGCTGTAACTGCACGCCTGAGCGATTGGCCGAGCTTCGCGCGCAGCAGGAGAAATCCGGCGCGAAGCGTGGCTACGACCGTCACTGCCGCGATCTAGACCTGGGCGATGACATTGGGCCACACGTCGTACGTTTCAAGATGCCGCTGGACGGCGAGACCATGGTCGATGACATGATCCGCGGTCCCATCGTCTACCAAAACGCGGATCTTGAAGATCTGGTGCTGCTCAAATCGGATGGTCTGCCGACTTACCATCTGGCCAACGTGGTCGATGACCACTTGATGTCAATCAGCCATATCCTGCGCGGCGATGACTGGATCGCCACCGCGCCGCTGCATGTCCAGCTGTACAAGGCTTTCGGTTGGGAAATGCCCCCTATCGCCCATCTGCCGATGATCTTAAGCCCCAGCGGCAAGGGCAAGCTCAGCAAGCGTGACCAGGCTTTTGAGGAAAGTGGCGTCAAGATATTGGTGCAGGTGCGCGAGTACAGGCAGGCAGGTTATTTGCCTGAGGCGGTGATCAACTTTTTGACCAATGTCGGCTGGGCCTTTGGCGACGACCGCGAGATCTTCACACCGGAAGAAGCCATGGCGCGATTCGAGATCGAGGATATCAACCCGGCGGGAAGCAAGCTGCCGTTCGAGAAGCTCATCTGGCTTAACAATCAGTACATCCAGATGACGGCTCCGGATGCTCTGGCGGAGAAGATCAAGCCATACCTGGAAGCTGCCGGGCTGGTGGTCGATATGGACAAGCTGAGGGCGATCACACCTTATATTCAGGAGCGTCTTAAGCTCCTGAGCGAGGCGCCGGAGTGGCTGGCTTTCCTGTTCAAGCACGAGATCACCATCAATGATCCAAAACAGTTGCTCCAGAAGAAGATGGACGCCGAAAGCACACTCAAGGCGCTCAAGGCTTCCTATGATACACTCAAGGGGCTCGACGATTTCTCCCACGAGAAGCAGGAAGAAACCATGCGCGCCCTGGCTGTCCAGATGGGGCTCAGCGCGGGCCAGCTATTCGGCACGGTGCGGGTGGCGACTTCCGGACAGCCCGTCTCGCCTCCCTTGTTCCAATCGATGGCGGTGTTGGGCAAGGATGTCAGCCTCAAGCGCATCCAGGATGCGATCAGGATGTTGGAAGACATGGACGATTAGCAAGCCGTTTGATGCGTGGCAAGTCGACAATCTACACTTCATAAGTGGTTGATTCACAGCCGGAGACTATCAATCTGGAAAGAAAATACGAAATGGCCATTTTGGATGCACTGCTGGATTTAATTGGACAGACCCTGGTTTTTGCTATCATTGCGGGCATTGTCTATGCCATAACTAGGCTGCTGCGGCTTCAGTACCGGGCCTGGACAGTCGATAATCCGAAAGTGTCCGCGCTCTGGGCGATTGCGGCTGTCCTGATTTGGGTAACCGTGCTCAGCGCTTTTCCTGAAGTGTTCAATGCTCAAGGGTATGTTCCGGCAGCGGAGCGTGAGTTCGGTGTGACAGAGGTGCTCTCGAGAATCGCGGTATCCCTGATCTTTATTGCTCCGGCATTGCTGGTGATATGGCTGCGAAAGGAAACTGTCGCCAGTACGGGGCTATCCAGGCATAATCTAGGCGGCGCGCTGATCGTGGGATCGATGCTGTCAATCATTGTCATTGCTCTGGGAATCTTTGGACAGGATCGCAGTGCTGGTGAGGTCATTGGCGGATTGAAGATCAGGCATCTCTGGGCGCTTTTTTACTATGCATTTGTAGGTTTTAGCGAAGAGTTTTTATTCCGGGGCTACTTGCAAAGTCGTTTGATTATCTGGCTTGGGCGGTGGCGAGGATGGCTGCTGGCATCGGTTTTGATGGCGTTGGCCCATATCGTGAACCTCATCGTGTACGAAGGTGTGCCCCCTGTGGATGCTGTAGCCAGATCGTTGGCACTGATCCCCATCAGTCTATTGTTGGGCTATGTGATGTTGCGCACCGAAAACATTGTCGCGCCGACGTTGGCCCACACGTTTGCCAATTGGATCACGACGCTAGGATAGCAACGGGCCTTAACGGTCGGTGATGCTGCTACCAATCGTCATGCGCTAATCGAGGAAAAGAAGATGAACGCTCAGAACAATCTGACAGAAAATGAAACCAGGCCCTCCAATTTCGTCTGGGATATCGTCGATGAACACAATGCCTCCGGCCGGTTCGGCGGCCAGGTGATTACGCGATTCCCGCCGGAGCCGAACGGCTATCTGCACATCGGCCACAGCAAAGCGATCAGCCTGAACTTCGAGACGGCGAGGCGTTATGGGGGCAAGTGCAACCTGCGCTTCGATGACACCAACCCGGCCAAAGAAGAACAGGAGTACATCGATGGGATTATCGAAGATATCCGATGGCTGGGCTTTGACTGGGGCGACAAGATTTACTATGCTTCAGATTACTTCCGGCAGCTCTATGAGTGGGCTGTCCAACTGATCAAGCAGGGCGTTGCTTACGTCGACCATCTCAGCGCGGACGAGATACGCGAATATCGCGGTACGCTGACCGAGCCGGGCAAGAACAGCCCGTATCGGGATCGAAGCGTGGAAGAAAACCTGGCGCTCTTTGAGAAGATGAAGAGCGGCGACTTCAAGGACGGAGAGTGCGTGCTGCGGGCCAAGATTGATATGGCATCGCCGAATATCAACCTGCGCGACCCTGTGCTTTATCGCATCCTCCATGAGGCGCATCCCCGCACAGGCAATCAGTGGTGCATCTATCCGATGTATGATTGGGCGCACGGGCAGTCCGATTCGATTGAGGGCGTAACGCACTCGATCTGCACGTTGGAGTTCGAGGCGCATCGACCGCTCTATGACTGGTTCCTCGATCAGCTTGGCATCCACCACCCCCAGCAGATCGAGTTTGCGCGGCTGAACCTGACCTATACCGTCATGAGCAAGCGGATGCTCAAGCAGTTGGTCGATGAAGGGCACGTCGGCGGTTGGAATGACCCCCGTATGCCAACGCTGTCTGGGCTGCGCAGGCGCGGCTATACGCCCAAGGCCATCCGCGATCTCTGTGACCGCACCGGTGTTGCCAAAAGCAATGGCGTAGTCGAGATCGAGCATCTGGAACATACTATCCGGCAAGACTTGAACCGGCACGCCCTGCGCCGCATGGCAGTCCTCGATCCGATCAAGGTGGTGATTGTCAATTATCCAAAAGGTTTGGTTGAAGAGGTGGAGATGATCAACAATCCGGAGGACGAGAGCGCCGGAACGCGTAAAGCCCCCTTCTCACGCGAGCTGTACATCGAGCGCGAGGATTTCATGGAGGACCCGCCCCGGAAATTCTTCCGCCTCTCACCGGGGAGCGAAGTGCGCCTGCGCTATGCCTATTTCATCATCTGTACCGGGGTCATCAAGGACGCGGACGGCAAGATCGTCGAGGTCCACTGTACCTACGACCCGGAGACCAGGGGTGGCAATGCTCCTGATGGCCGTAAGGTCAAGGCAACCCTGCATTGGTTATCGGCTCCACATGCCAGGACGGCAGAAGTCCGCCTGTATGATCGCCTCTTCGTCGAGCCGGAGCCGGGCAAAGACTTTCTGAATGCCCTCAACCCTGACTCGCTCACAGTCCTGGGGCATTGCTATATCGAGCCGGCTCTAATCGATGCCGGGCTTGGCGAGCATTACCAATTCGAGCGCATCGGCTACTTCTGCCTCGATCCCGATTCGACGGACGGCAAGCCGATCTTCAACCGCACCGTCACGCTTCGAGACACCTGGGCGAAGATACAACAAAAGCAAGCATGACCCTGCGTGACGGGTGATGAGATCGTCATTTCTATTGTCCCAGTCCCCGCAGCGAAGCAAGCAGATCTGCTTCATCTCGCTCCAGCACTGTGCGTGGGTCGATGATCAGGCGGTTCGCCTCGATGCGGGCGATTACAGGCGGGCGGCAGGCGCGCAGCCGTATCGATGCTGCATCCGCCGAGGCAACACGCAGGGCCAGCAATGCCGTCGGCAGCATCTCGCCAGGCATGCTGCCCCCACCAATAGTGCTTTGTCCATCGATGATCCGGCAATCAAGGCCGACCTGAGTAAGCACATCGGCCCAGTGTTCAGCACGCGCGCCGATAGCATCGAGCGGCGCGCTAATCATCTGCCAGACCGGGATACAGGTCAGTGCCTCACCCTTCAAGTAATGGGTCAATGTGGCTGCCAGCGCCGCCAGGCACAGTTTATCGGCGCGGATAGCGCGAGCCAACGGATGGCGCCTCAGCTTGTCGATCACGGCTGACCTGCCAACCATTATCCCGGCCTGCGGTCCGCCCAGCAGCTTGTCGCCGCTGAACATGGCCAGATCGACCCCGGCCTGGAGGCTGTCTTGCACTGTCGGCTCAGGTGTCAACCCGAACTGAGCGGTGTCGAGCAGTGCGCCGCTGCCCAGATCATCGAGCAGCGGCAGATTGTGCCGGCGCGCAATCTCGGCCAGCTCCGCAATGGTGGGCTCGGTGGTGAAGCCAATCTGGGTGAAATTCGAGCGGTGAGCACGCAGAATCAATGCAGTGCCTACATCGATGGCCGCTTCGTAATCACAGAGATGGGTGCGGTTGGTGGTGCCCACTTCGACCAGTTGCGCGCCGCTCTGGGCCATGACATCGGGTACGCGGAACCCCCCACCGATCTCGACGAGCTGACCGCGGGAGATGATCGCGCCGCGTCCCTGAGGAGCATCGCGCGTGGGGCCTGCCAACGCCGTTAAAGCCAGCAGTACTGCCGCCGCGTTATTGTTGACAACCAGGGCTGCCTCGGCGCCGGTTAATCGACATAGAATGGCTTCAGCATGGAGTGTTCGCGAGCCACGTTTACCGGTTGCCAGATCGAATTCCAGAGTGCTGTAGCCACGCGCGGCTTCGTCGACTGCCTCAATGGCTGCCTCGGAGAGGGGAGAGCGGCCCAGGTTGGTGTGGATGATCACGCCGGTCGCGTTGATCACGCGTTGCAGGGTCGGCGCCAGCCATGCGTCGAGCATTGTCTGGGTTTGCTCAAACAGAGCATTGTCAGTCAGGTCGATATCTTCACCCCGCGCGATGCACTCTCTGGCTGCATCCAATGTGCTCCGCAGTGCCTCGACAACCAGCGCGCGACCGTATATCTCGATCAGCGATGCGCCGGATGGCTGAGAAAGCAGCCGGTCGATGCCTGGTAGGCTGCGACGGGTATCAGGTCTCTGGTTTGATATTGGTGATTTGATCTTTGACATGTGAATGGTGGCTGATAGCGTATGGCGTTGCTGGAAGGGTAGACCGTAAACCGCGCGCCGTCCTTACTCCGGATGCCACTGTGTTCGCTCACGAATACGCAGCATGATCTCGATCCCAACCAGGGCAAAGAAGAGCACCAGCGCCAGGGGGAAAGAGAGTAAGCGCGGGATCAGCAGCCAGGCGCACGATGTGCCCAGTATGCCAAACCAGGTAGCTTGCCGGACCAGAACACCCGGCTCGATGAACAGGCCGCGTTGCCGGCTAAACCGTTTGTTGAGATAGCGTACCAGCGGCAGAGCTGTACCCGTTAGCGCAATATGAAGCAGAGCAAAGAACATCCAGCGACCGGGGACATCTGGAAGATGGTTGGTAATCAGCCAGACCAGGCCGGCCCACCCGCCTGCTGCCATCAGGATTCCGGCAGCCACCACGCTGGCATGGGTGGCCTCGACATATTGACGGCGCGCGTGGCGCTGTTGAGCTTTCTCGATTGATGACATGGTGAAATTATACTCACAGTCAGCGGGAATTATCGAATCATGTGAGCAGGTAATCGTCAATTGCCACACATGCCGGCAAAGATACTCTGGGCAGCGCTTCTATTCTGGCTTGAGACGGTACCTACTCCGGAGTCTTTTGATCGTCGGTTGCCGGATCGGATGGGGATTTATGTTCGATGGGCATTGGTCGAGTAGCGGGCCCGCTTGGAGCACTGGGCGGCGCTAACCTGACCCCATGCCCTTTCTCGGGTTGGGGTGTGGGCTTGTCATCCGAATGATAAGACGGAGACATAAACACATCTTCGCCTTTGGGTTCCGGTCTGTGTTGAGGCACGCTCATTGGACGTCCCTGCGATATAGCAGGCGAGGAGATAATCTCGATGATGAAGCTTAACCTGGATAGAGCAACTGAATCGCCGTGCCTCAACACCTGGGCCATGCCCCGGCCAACAGGAACAGCATTGACGTAGCTACCGTTGGTGCTGCTGAGATCGATCAGATACAACCGCTTTGGGGTTGGGCGGATCATGGCATGGCGACGTGAAACACCCAAATCGAGCGCGTCAAGGTTGGTCAGATCGATATCCGGGCTGCCTGGGCCGCCTACACCGCGTCCCAAAATAACATCAGCATAAATGTCCAACCCTACGGTCAAACGTGGCGAGGGCTCGCCAAACTTGACCAGGATACGCCAGGGGACAATGTCTTGAACCATTGTGTAATTGGAAGGAACAGCGTAATAGGGTATATCTCTGGAAGCCAGACGCATCTCGAATGCTCCCAGGCCGGGAATAGCCAGGGTAAAACGTTGGTCTGCATTGAGCTTGCTGGTTTGGCCTGGACGGTCTGCATCATTTTGAGACATGGAAACACCACCCAAAGACAAAACTGTACACAACTTCAATCTTATTGCCTAATTGATTATTGCGCAATGTTGCCTTCCGTATGGACAGCATGAATAACTTGTGAAATAGCGGTTGTGGAACTGGAGGTAGGAGCCGTTGGCCAATTGGGCTCAACTTCCAACCAGAAGGCAAGCTCTGGCAGTTGTGTGAAAGCAAAACATGTCAGATAGTGGTAACACCATAGGTGTCAACTTAAGGCATCAATACTGGTTGGTGATCAGTTTTCAGTGATCAGTTTTTTATTCGCAATGACAGGCTCTTGTCTGTATACCAAAGACTAATAACCAAGAACTAATAACCGAACATGTAGAACCAAACAGATCGAGTTTGCGCTTAAGTTTACGCTAATGGTGGTAACACCTACAATGGCTTCTCGCTTTCGCGGGATTGACACTAATAGGCTGATAAGCTTCCGACAACCTTTGAAGCGCGCACCCGATTGTATTGTATGTTGAGATCGCGGAAAAACCTGTGTTATAATGCTTCATACTGAGGTTTTCGTAATAGGCTTACAGATATGAGCAATCAATTATTCATTCCTACTCTGAATATTCTGGCACAAACGTCCGGCGACACCGCGATGTCCATGCATAGCGTGCCGTGGCCGCGGGAGATGGAACATCCCGCGGCGATGGTCGCTTCTGCGTGGTAATCATGCGCTGACGCGACACGCGGCATACAGGGCTTATCAAGCCGCCAGGTTCCGTACTGGCGGCTTTCTGTTTTTTAACGGTTAAGGAGAAGAATCTATCATGACACAAACTATTCACGTTTCGATAGCCTGGCCGTATCCGAACGGCGATCCCCATGCCGGGCACCTGGTTGGGTGTCTGCTGCCCGGGGATATCTTCGCCCGCTACCACCGGCTGAAGGGCAACCGCGTGGTGATGGTCTCCGGATCGGATACCCATGGGACTCCCATCCTCGTGACGGCTATGAACGAAGGTCTGACGCCACGCCAGGCGATCGAGAAATACCATCGACGCTTTCTGGAAGTTCAACAGCAGCTTGGCATCAGCTTCGATCTGTATACCCACACAGACACGGAGAACCACCATAAAATCGCCCAGGATTTTTTCCTGAAATTGCTGGAGCGAGGCATGCTGTATCCGGACAAACAGCAGCTTCTCTACGACGAAGAGGCTGCCCGCTTCCTGCCCGATCGCTTCGTGGAGGGAGAGTGTCCGATCTGCCATCATCCCAAGGCACGCGGCGATCAATGCGACAACTGCCAGCACCTGCTCGATGCAATCCAGCTGATCAACCCGATCAGCAAGCTGACCGGCTCGACACCTGTTGTCCGTGAGACCGAGCATTATTTCCTCGACCTGCCGAAATTCCAGGATCGCCTACGCGAGTATTATCAGAGCGGCAAGGATGATTGGCGGCCTCATGTGATCAACTTTGCCCGCAAGATGGTCGACGATATCAAGAGCCGTCCGATCACCCGCGACATCGACTGGGGGGTGCCGGTGCCGCTTGATGGCTGGGAAGGCAAGTGCCTGTATGTGTGGTTCGAGGCAGTGATGGGCTACTTCACGGCTACCATCGAGTGGGCCAGGAATACCGGTCAACCCGAGGCCTGGCGCGATTGGTGGTATAACCCTGACGCCAA
This sequence comes from Anaerolineae bacterium, assembly GCA_016928235.1. Lineage (GTDB taxonomy): Bacteria > Chloroflexota > Anaerolineae > Aggregatilineales > UBA3940 > JAFGMS01. The sequence goes on from JAFGLD010000245.1 coordinate 51,045, forward strand.
AGTCTACAACTTCCTGGGAAAGGACAATATTCCCTTCCATACCATCATCTGGCAGGCTGAGCTGATGGGAGCATCGGGCATCTACGCGGATGATCCTGATCTGCCGCTTAACCTGCCATACGATGTACCTGCCAACGAATATATGAACATCCTGGGCAGCAAGTTCTCCAAGAGCGAGCACCGCGCCATCTGGCTGCCTGATTTGCTCGAACGCTACGATCCGGATTCCATCCGTTACTATTTCATTGCCGTGATGCCGGAAACGCGCGACAGCGAGTTTACCTGGGAAGACTTCGTGGCGCGCAACAACAACGAGCTGGTGGCCTGGTGGGGCAACCTGGTCAACCGGGTGTTGCAGTTTGCCAACAAATATTGGGATGGCAGTGTGCCCGATCCCGTCGAGCTGCGTCCGGCTGATGAGGAACTGCTGGCCAGGGTTGAGGCAGGGTTCCAGAGCGTCGGCGATCTGCTGGAGGCGGTCAAGCTGCGCGGCGCGCTCGGTGAGGCGCTGAACCTGGCCCGCGAGGTTAACGTCTATCTGGATAGCGCGCCCTGGTTTGGTGTCGTCAAGGCCGATAAGCAGGCAGCTGCGACGACGGTCTACACAGCCCTGCAAGCGATCGATCACCTGGCGACGTTGCTCTCACCGTTTCTACCTTTTACCACCCAGAAGCTCTACGAGACGCTCGGCTATGATGGACAGTTGTTTGGCGATTTGAACATTGTCACTTACCAGGAAGAAACCCGTCCACACGAGGCCCTGGTCTATGATGGCACCCAGGCCATTGGTCGATGGGAGCCCCGTCGACTGCCGCCTGGGCAAAAGATGCGCCAACCCGCCCCACTCTACAAGAAGCTGGACGAGAAGGTCATCGAAGAGGAGCTGGCGCGGACGGCTGCCGGGGGATGAATGATGGAAGGCTGATGTCTGATGATAGGGCGGGTGAGCCGGTAAAGGCTTACCCGTCTTTTTGATCCTATCCTTTGGTTTCTTCGATGGCCGCCAATAGCCGTGTGTTCTCGTCGGGTCGGCGTCCGGCAATCCGCGCGTAGGTGGATAGGCCAAACGATGCGCAATCGCGCACCTGGATGTGCCTGGTCAGAAGTCGACGGCGGAATTGGGCGCCGTCTGCTACGTCGACAATAAAATAATGGGTGGTCGATGACACAGTCGGGAGGCCCAACTCGGCCAACCCGGCCACCAACTTCTCCTTATCGCGGCGGAGCTTTGCGATAGAGTCATGCATATGTCGATCATCGGCCAGGGCGGCCAGCCCGGCGGCTTGCGCGACCACATTGACATTCCAGGGCGGACGGGATCGGCTGAGACCATCGATGATAGTAGGATGCCCCAGCGCATACCCTAATCTCAACCCGGCAATAGCGCAGCTTTTGGTCATCGAGCGCAAAACCAGAATGTTGGAGAGACCATATTGAAAGGTCGATGGGATATCCGGCGCAAATTCCAGGTAAGCCTCATCGATCACAAACAGAGTGGCGGGATAGGCTGCTGCCCACCCGGCGATTCGATCAGGGTCAAGCACGGCACCGGTCGGATTGTTGGGGTTGCAAAGGAAAAACAGCCGCGGGGAAAGGCGGAGTGCCTGCTCGATATGCTCTGGTGACACCTTGAAAGCATCTTCGGCCCTGGCCTCCACGGTCTGGACGCGGCCGCCCATCAATGCAGCGCATCGGGCATATTCCCCAAAGGTCGGGCCGGCGATGACGACAGCATCCTGCGGACAGACGAATGCAAAAGCGATCAACCATACCAGCTCGGCAGCGCCGTTGCCGAGCACAATCTGCTCGATGGGTGTTGCGTGGCACTCGGACAGCGCGCGGCGCAGCGCCAGCGACTCGCGGTCAGGGTATCGCTCGATAGAGGCTGCTGCAATAGCCTCTCGGATACCGGGTGGTGGCCCATAGGCATTGATATTGGCGCTAAAGTCCAGGATCTCGTCCGGATGATAGCCCAGCGATTCCAACTCAAAGTGATCCAGTGCGCCGTGTCGATCGGGCGAAACGGCCATGATAGTGGGACGAGGGGAGAGCGGTTTATGGGTCATTTGCTTCTTTGGGGTTATAGCTCCGTCGTGTCATAGAAAACTACGGAAGCCGTTTGTGAGGCATAATCCTCGCAGGCAACAACCTCCGGTTGTAAACTACGGAGGCCTCTCTCCCGTTGCCTTGAGCCAAAAGCTCAACCACGTTCGGGATTGCTTTTTCACGATCAGGTTCAAGATCGAGAAATCTGCATGTGGACATGTAGCTAGGAGGTAAGCCGTCACCCGGCAGTTACGCTTATCAGTCAGAGTATCCAGCCAATGAGAAGTCTTCGGTTAGCTTTGTTTAACCGATGCTTAGAAGCCGACTCGACCCTGAGGATTATACTACCCTTGAACAAAATGTTGCCAAAGGGAGAGAAAGCGTGCTATACTGTCAAATGTAGCAGGGTAAAGATGGTAGGATGTGTCCTGGATACCAACATAAACAACTCACAAGGAGGCAGAC
>JAFGLD010000246.1 GCA_016928235.1 Anaerolineae bacterium
GGCCGCGCGCCGATCTGCGCCACGACCTCCGGCGCCACGCCATCGTATTGGTTCAGCAGCGCCAGCAGCACATGCTCAGGCGTGATCTCGCTGTGATGGTATTCGCCAGCCAGCTCCTGCGCGTCGAGCACCGCCTGCTGCGCCTTTTGTGTAAATCGATTCAGATCCATTGTTCACTCACTCCACATTAAGTTTCTGTCTATTAGCATGATAACCGCCAGACGTAAGAAGAACATCGAAACTTCGTATGTGGAGTGTTAACAATGGTTTGTTTTGATGGTTTGTGGTGTCGTTGATGGTCATGGACAGGATACGGTCATTTGCATCAGGCGGGCATCAACTTGCAGGTTGAGTTTCAACCATGTCTCAGCTCAACCTGTCTCTTGCCATCACAGCCCTAGTACATGCTGGCGGAAGTTCTTCCGCAATTAGTTGTGCGCAGTGGAATTCATAAGGTTGCGGAAGGATTTCCGCCGCGCAGTACTAGCAGTGGTTAGCTGACACGATATCCTAGAAGCGGATCCCATTTCTCATCCAGAGGCAGGAGATTCTGCTCTGTGACTTCCTCGAGCTGCCTGCCACTCAGAAATACGATTGGCGCCGTCTGATCGTCAGTTTCCAGTAAACAATATCTATGGCTTTTTCCCGTGCTTGCCAGTGTGCCATTCAAGAACGCGAGGTAATCCCAGTTTATCCAGTCTAGTTGGAGTTCAATTCGCTTCGAAAAGGTCTGCCCCTCATAAGTGAATGAGATAGTGAAATACCGCTCGGAGTCCAACTCACCGATTTGCACGTTTTCCACATCAAACAGGCCTCGAGATAACCGGCAAGTCCAGGTAATGAGCTTCCTGTAATCTTTGTCGATATCATAAATCATCTCGCTATCTACCCGGCATGCCAGACCAAAAGCCTCCATCACGGCTGACAATGAACGCTCATCGATGTCGAGAGCAAAGACACCCTGTAAAGCTTCCTCTTTCCCGATTTCACTCAAGTGGGAAAGCAACCCCAGTTCGTCCAATGTGTGAACAACATCGAGCACTCTAGTTTTGTCCCAGGCAAAGGGAGTATCCAATCGCAGTACCCTTCTCTGGTTCAACTGCTTGAACTGCGCATAAGACAGATAAACGAGCGCCCAAGGCCTCATTGGCCCATAGGTTCCATCATCAGGATACTTAATCCAGTAAAAACGGTCGCTCCGTCCCTGGCGAGCAAGTGCTTGGTTGATGGCATAGTCAATACCCCACATGTGAGGGATTATTTCGTCGATGCTCAGGACGAGCTGGCCGTGCGAAATGCATCTCAGCTGATCGAGTACCCGCGGGTCTATCGCCGAATCTCGCAATACTCGGTATCCCATTGGGAAGATGGCATCCGGGATTTCCTGGAGCACATTTAGAGCAAGGGTAGGAGACATGACATTGATATTCGCAACACGTTTTTCGACCAGGGTCATGTCTTTAGGTGAGAGATGCTCCAGAACACCGGCCTGCTTCAATTCGTCAAGAATCTGCATTGGGCTCCGTGTCACCATCGATAATCACCCCTTGCCGTTCTGGGACTTCCTTGGCGGTTTGCAGCCCCTTTAAATAATCGATCTGCCCGCTGTGGTGTGCTTCGTGGCCCGGGCCGGAAGACAAGAGCAGATGCAGCTGCATAAGCTGCCGGACGGTCACAGATCCTTCTGGCCTTCGAGGAATTCTTCTGTGGTAATACCTGCCGAACGGATAAGACTTCTCAACGTGCCCCTGGCCACCTCTTTGTGATCAGGAACGGATAGCGTCGCGAGATGACCTTCTTTGACAAGGATCATGTGACTGCCGCGATGTCTCACCAGCTCCCATCCGAGGTGCTCGAATATTCTTACGACCTGCTTGCCACTCAATATCGGGAGGGTAGGCATCACACCGCAACCTCCACTTGCCTCGTCTCTATGGTCAAAGGCAGCCCTCTCTCCGCTCTCACCTCCAGGCACAACTGAATGGCTTCCTGGATATTTGCCAGCGCCTCTTCTTTGGTTTGTCCCTGGCTCACACAGCCAGGAATAGCAGGACACTCAACAATCCATACACCATCTTCATCTCGGTCAATCGTTACAATGAACTTCATAGCTACCTCTGTGGGATGGCTAAGCCGCTAACTCCTACAACAGATAAGCGATAATCACATTATAGTTCCGACTCGTATAGAAAACTACGGAAGTCGTTCGTGAGGCACGACAATTCCTTTCACCTGATCCACACAGACATACCTCCGGGTGCATACGCGGATCATCTGCGCGTCTACGATTTCTGGTACAATCAAATATATCGGGAACATGTCGTTACGTTTTCAGAGTTTGCCATATAAGGAAATCAAGCATGGCCGATGCAATCCCAGCCCGCGTGTATGCGCGTGAGTTCCTGGCGCTACCCGAATCGAAACTGCCTACTGAGCTGCTTCATGGTGAGGTGATCATGAGTCCTGCGCCGGAACTGAGGTATCAGGAATTGGTCTTTGCCCTGGCTAAACTGATCGAGGAACTGGCAGAGAACGGCAAGGTGCGGTTGTCGCCGGTGGATGTTTATCTGGATGATGAGAATGTCGTCCAGCCGGATGTGCTGTGGACTACGCCGAATAGCTCCTGTCGAGTCGTTGACGGCAAATATCTTAGCGGCCCGCCGGAGCTGGTTGTAGAAGTGCTCTCCCCAGGTACAGCACGCCATGACAGGGGCAAGAAATTTACGCTCTACGAGAAATACGGTGTGCGCGAATATTGGCTTGCCGATCTGATGAGTGATTATGTTGAGGTGTTTGTCAATGGGGAGTCGGGTTTTATTAGGCTGGGCCTGTATGGCTCCGACGAGAGCTTCGTGTCGCCAGTATTGGGCAACACAAGCGTCGATCTCAAAAAGGCTTTTGGCAAGGAATAGCCTCCGAGCCTGCTCCAACCCCCTACCTGAAGATCTACAACTTCATCGATTTGCCCGTTCCACCGCCTTTTAGCATAACGATCTCCGCCATGACGCTGAGGGCAATCTCGCGCGGGGTCTCGGCGTTCAGCTCCAGGCCGATCGGCGCGTGGATGCTGTTGAGCCGCTCTTCATCAATGCCGCCGGCTTTGAGCTGCTCGATGGTGGTTGTCCATCGTTTGCGGCTGCCGATCACGCCGATGTATGGTGCAGGCGTTGCCAATAAATCGGGCAACATGGAAACATCGATGGTGACATTGCGGGTCACTGCGGCGATGTAGGTGCGCGAGTGGACAGTGATAGTCTCGGTGATCTTGTCCGGCGGAATGACCTGGTATTCATCGGCATAGGGCGTGGTCTGAGGGTTGCATAGGTCCTCGCGATCATCGCAGGCGATGACGCGAAAGCCCAGCCAGTGCGCCAGCTCGACCAGCGCCTGGCCCACATGTCCACATCCAATTACCAGGACAGTTGCTTCAGGCATAATCGGCTCCACATAGACATCGACCTGCCCACCGCACACGCCGGGATCACCGCTTTGTGGGTCGGACAGATCATAATGCAAGACGATGGGATCGCCCGCCTGGAGTACCTTTTGAGCCTCCGCAATAACCCTGCTCTCTACTTCCCCACCGCCGATGGTCCCAACGAGCTGTCCATCTGGGAAAATCAGCATCTTCGTCCCGGCACGGCGCGGCACCGACCCCTGTGAGCGGATGATAATCGCCAGCACGCAGCTTTGGCCGGCCTCGCCGGCCTCTGAAAGAGCATCGAATAGGGTGTAATTAGGCATGGTAATGGCGTCCACAATCTAAGAAACGCAAAGTGCAACACATAAATTACAGTCTGGAACGCCGCTGGATGGCTCCAGCGATCTGTTCTATCAGATCCATGTCTCGTTCAGTGTCAAACATCACAGAGTTACGGAATTCCTTATCGTAGAGGAACGCCGGCCCCTTGCGCATATCATCGGGTTCTGATAGATAGCGCGGGATGACGTGAGCATGCAGGGCAGGATCGAGGTTGCCCAAAATCTCGTAGTTGATGCGGTAAGCCCCTGTGACCTCCATGATCGCATCGCCCAGAACGGTCATATCTAGAAGATACTCGCCTCGCTTTTGCCTGTCGAGGGCGTTGAGGTCAGTTGGAACGGGGTCGGGTAGCAGGATGGAATAACCTCGCAAGAACTGTACATCGCACAGTACGGCCCAGCCGGAGGGCATACGGCAGATGACAGTTGGGTTATTTCCTGATCGGGCCGCTTCGACACGTTGGTGAATGAGAGTTGACATGGTTCTTCCTTGGTGTTGTCCGATTTGTGATGCTTGAATTCCTCTCGTTTGTTTTCAATCGTCAATCATCAATGCCTTTCATCGCTCGCCAGACCTTCTCCGGATAGAGCGGCGCATCCTTAATACGGACACCAACCGCATCATAGACGGCATTGGCGATGGCCGGGCCGGCCCCATCGAGGGGGATCTCGGCGACGGCTTTGGCGCCGAACGGGCCGCTCTCCTCGTAGGTTTCGACGAAGATGGCCTTCAGGTCGGGTACGTCGTCAGATCGATAAATCCAGTAAGGCCCGAAGCGCGGATTGAGCACGCGGCCCTCATCGTCATAGGCCATCTCTTCACACACACCATAGCCGGCTGCCTGCACCATCCCCCCCTCGATCTGCCCGCTGGCGGTAATGGGGTTGATGATCACGCCCGAATCGACGGCCATCACCAGCTCGTCGACCGTTACCTGCCCGGTTTCTGTATCGACCGTCACCGTGGCGAATTGGGCCGCGAAGGGCGGCGGCGATTCGGGTGAGACGTGGCTGCCGACCGCCATGATCTGGTGCTGGTTCTCGGCGTGCAGCGCGTTGAGAGCGATATCGCGCAGGCTGACCGAGCGACCGTCGAGAGCCCAGGCGGCCCGATCTTGCAGGGTGATGTCAGCAGGCTCAACGGCATCGCCCTCTTTGGCTAGCATTCTGGCGGCGACTTCCTTGATCTGCTCGGCGACTCGCTCCGCGGCGATGACCGTCGCCTGTCCGGAGATGTAAGTTGTGCTGCTGGCGTAAGCGCCTTTATCAAAAGGAGTGAAGTCGGTGTCGGATGAATAGGTGATGAAGTCCTCTGGCGGGCAGCCCAGCACCTCGGCGGCCATCTGGGTAAGAACGGTGTCTGACCCGGTGCCCAGGTCGGTGGCGCCGACCAGCAGATTGAAGGAGCCATCGTCGTTCATCTTGATGCTGGCCGCGCCCATGTCCAGGTTGGGGATGGCGGTGCCCTGCATGACCATCGCCACGCCGATGCCGCGCCGCAGGTGCGGCCGGCTGGGTACGATATGCCAGTCCGGGTTGCCATAACGATCGTGCCAGCCGATGGCCTCCGCGCCCTGGTCGACGCACTCAGGCAGCCCGCAGGTGTGGATATACTCGGCCGCGCCCTCGCGTCCCTCGCTCCAGATCTTGCTGACCGGGTGCTCGTCGCCGGTTTTGATGGCGTTCTTGAGCCGGAAGTCGAGCGGATCGAGCCCCAGGCTGCGGGCGATGTGCTCCATGTGGATTTCGAGTGCCCAGAAGCCCTGCGGAACGCCGTAGCCCCGGTAAGCGCCGGAGGGCACGGTGTTGGTGTAAACGATATCGGCATGAAACTTGATGTTCGGCGCGTTGTAGAGCGCCATCGCTTTGTGGCCGGTGTTACCGGCAACGGTCATGGCATGGGTGCCGCTGGCGCCGGTGTCAGATAAGGCATACATTGAATTCGCGACGATCGTCCCATCCTTGCTGACGCCAGTTTTCATGGTGATGAACATGGGGTGGCGGGTGCGGCTGGCGATAAATTCCTCTTCGCGGGTGTAGTCCATGCGCACCGGGTGGCCGGTAACAATAGTCAGGTGAGCGCAAATATCCTCGATCAGGATTTCTTGCTTAACACCAAAGCCGCCGCCGATGCGCGGCTTGATGACCCGGATACGCTTCTCCGGTAGCCCAAGCACCGGGGCCAGAATGCGCCGGACATGGAAGGGTACCTGAGTGCTGGTGCGGATGACCAGCCGGTCGTCCTCATCCCACCAGGTGACTACCACATGATTCTCGATGGGTGTCTGCTGTACTTTCGGGCTGTAGTAGGTGTCTTCGAAGATATGATCGGCTTGTCTGAAAGACTCCTCGACGTTTCCAAGCTCCCAGTCGACCACAGCGGCCAGGTTGCGCTGCGGGTCTTCGATCAGCCAGCTCTCCGGTTCGTCGTGAAGGATGGGCGCGCCCGGCTGCATCGACTGGCGGGGATCGAGCACGGCAGGCAGGACCTCGTACTCCACTTCGATCAGGTCGAGCGCCCGCTGGGCGATCTCCTCGGTCTCGGCGGCAACGGCGGCTACCCGATCGCCCACGAAGCGCACTTTGGTATCGAGGCTGTAGTTATCGTGCGGGCCGGGCTCAGGCGCCGACTGTCCGGCTGTGGTGTAGGCGACGCGCGGAATATCCTGATGTGTGAGCACGGCATGGACGCCCGGCAGCGCGCGCGCCTTGGCGGCATCGATGCGCTTGATCAGCGCATGGGCATGAGGGCTTAAGAGCAGCTTGCCGGTTAACATCCCTCGCTTCTCGATGTCGTCGGTGAAGGCCGGGTGCCCCTGTACCAGCTTGAGCGCGTCGACCTTGGGCTCCGGCTTGCCGACGTAAGCCAGCGGCTTCATACCGATTGTCAACAGGGCCGGCGGCGCTTTGACGGCCACAGCCGGATCGCCCATATCCATAGGCTCATCGGGCAGTCGCGGCTCGAAAAGGCCGGGAGGGGCAGGAAGGATCTCTTCAAAGATCGGCGGGACGTCTTCGCCGCGCAGCACAGCGGCGGCTCGCAGCACGGCCTGCACCGGCTTGAGATAACCCGTGCAGCGGCACAACACGCCGCTGAGAGCCTCGCGAACCTGCGCCTCGGTGGGGTTGGGCTCGCGGTCGAGCAGGGCTTTGGCGGCCACGATCATGCCGGGTGTGCAGTAGCCGCACTGGATGGCCCCTGTTTCCACGAAAGCCGTCTGGATCGCGTGGAGCGGACGGCTGCCGCGCCAGCCACGCTGCTGCTCGCCGCCCAGCCCTTCGATGGTCTCGATACGCCGCCCGTTGGCCTGAACTGCCAACATGACACAGCTGTTAACCGGGACGCCATCGAGCAGCACGGCGCAAGCGCCGCACTCGCCCGTCTCGCAGCCATGTTTGGGGCCAAAAACGCCGTTGGCACGCAAGACGGAGAGCAAAGTCTGGTTGGGCGCTACATCGACTTGCAGGTCTTTGCCGTTGATGTGAAGGGTAATGTTCATAGTGATGTTAGCCACCTTGAAACGGACGCTACCTGATTTTCCACGTTCAGGTTAGCGGCATTCGTGAGGGTACCACTTTGTAGATCGCTCCAAATCTCGCCGGCCATCCTTTTCTCGATGGCGGCCCCGATAAAGAAAGTATAGGGCGAATATCCTGCTGCCGAAAATGCCTCACGAATACGGTGAAGCGCAGTGCGAGCTGTTTTCCAGTGTTCATCGGCTCCGGCAGGATCTATTCCGCCTTTTAGCTCCCCTAAAGCAAGGGTTGACTCCGGTACACGATAAGCAGATTGATGAGCCTCATCGGGGGTCAGGCTAAACAGACATAAATCCACATTGTTCTTGAGTAAGGGCACATTCAGATTGTAGAGCAGGGTGCGCGGGCCATTCTCAGTCTGCCAGTGTATGCCGCGCAGGCTGAGCTCGATATCGGTGTCGTCTTCGGTCATGGTGATCCATGTTTTTGTTTTAGTATGTTGCCATTGGTAGAGGATGCCGGCGACAGCCAGACTCGAAAGAATAGCCCTGGTGAGCTTTCTCTGTGCCAGAACACCCCCAACATTTCTCATTGAGCCACCCAGAGCATCACCGCGAATTAGAAGAAACCGAAAAACCAATTCCTCGACGAATGTCTCGCCGGCAGGCTCCAGAAAATTCTTAATGAGCCCGCTTACGGCCTTCTGTTTATCTTTTGGCTGAAGGTGTGTGAGAGCTTTATCTGATAGACCTGCCGCGGTAAGAAGACCGATTTCGATATTTGGAATTTGGAGCAAAGTGGCGGGGGTTTTTGCCTGAGATGCAGCCTCTTGTAAGGCTCTTGCCTGGGCAACATGGGGCGTGGCTCGCCGGTTTTTCTCCAATGCAAGCACCAAAAAACCGGCGCGTGTAGCTTCATGGGGCGTCACCAGGTCACTGCCGGCTCGTAAGTGCCAAAGGTAAGGGAGGGTCATCCGGCTTTTCTCCAAACATAGATGCACTTCCGCAGCTCCTCGCGCCCATGCGCTCCCATCTGCTGGCTGCTGTTGCCCTTGCCGGTAGGCAAAACGAGGATATTCTCAACCCGGAAGCCCAGTCTTTCGGCCATAGCCGAGAGTATCATGTCGACCGATACGCTTGCTCCCGCGTAGCGGACATTGTCATTGACCATGATTAAAGGCGCGTTTGGTTTGAGCAC
>JAFGLD010000247.1 GCA_016928235.1 Anaerolineae bacterium
TCCATAAGCGTCAACTTAAGCAAAAGACTTCTCGATCTCTTTCAAAAAAGATCATGATCTTTTTCCGAAAACTTCTCGATCTTTTTCTCGGCTTGCCAAATCTGCTGCCCATCAATCCAAATGGCAAATGACCTTAAGTTGACAGTTATGTTGGCGTATCTTATCAATAATTTAAGGGACACAGATCGCCTAAATCATACAGAGCAAAAACCTTGATCATCGAGTTTCACGGATTTACGTTTGACCTGTTACTCAAAGCTGCAGCGGGCAGAACCGGGTAGCTGAGTAGTTAGGAATGAGAATTGATTAACTGCCCCATCCATTAGCCCTTACTGCAGGCTCTGCGGGGAAAGTTGCTTAATCCCCATTCCTTACGAAGAAACAAGCGTATATTGCCGGGCAGAGCAGCGGATGATTTGCCCGTCTTGACGCTGGATCAACCACATGACCAGCATCGAGCCTGGAATGCCGTCTGAGACGCCCGGGTAATGATAAATCTGCTCAAAAGTATGTTCACCGGGAGGGTAGAGTATCTCGATTCCGGTGCTCCAGGAATGCCGATCCGGCCGTTTGAGTGGTATCTGTGCATTACTATCAAGACATGCCTCACTGCCGGCAAGAGATAATGACTCGTCAGGGTATAACCAGAAAGCGAGCAGTGACACACTTATTTCATAGCGGCTGGAGAAGTCCAGCCTGGCACCAAAATCCCACTCCTGGTCGATTGCCATGGAAGTAGCAAGATCGGGCAAGAAAAGCTCGACCTGCTGTTGCGGCGCGTCGACGACTTTGATGATTTCCCCTTCTACTACGAGCGTGCCACAAGCAGTCAAATGGAGGATGACTGGCAGGGCTATTCCAATCAGAATACTTTTCATGACAATTACTCCTTGTGCCTGACGATTCTCATCCAGGATACCTTTCCAGCCCTTGCACTTCGTACAAGTTGTGTGGCGGGATCCACAAGACACTTAGCCGCCCGGCGCCAAAGGTAGATTGATGGTCATCACAGTGCCGTGGCCTTCGCGCGAACGTACGGTGATCGTCCCATGGTGCAGGGTAACAATGCGATGTACCAGCGCCAGTCCCATACCACTGCCCGATATACGCTTGGCATTCTGCCCCCGGTAGAGCTCGTCAAACACATGAGGCATCTCGTCGGCAGGTATGCCTATGCCCGTATCGGCAACTTCCAGTGTAACAGTATGACCATCATCAGAGGCACGTAGTTCAACCTGCCCGGTCTCCTCGGTAAACTTCATGGCGTTGTCGAGCAGGTTGCGTAGGGCAGTGACCAGTAGATCTCTGTCACCCAACACGATCCCAACAGGCCAGGGGACTTCTTGATACCGGACGTGAATGCAGGGCCTGGCCTTGCCGAGACCGGCTGACTGAACCGCGTCCCGGATAATCTCGCGCAGGTCGATGCGGCTGCGCTCAGTTGTCTTGGCATCGAGCTCTGTCAGCCAGCGCAGATCGATCACCAGCTTCTGAAGGCGCTGTACTTGCTGCGCGGCACGCTCCAGTGATGATGATTCATCGCTGGAGAGATGAGGGCTGTGCTGGAGATTGCTCAGGCTCAGGAGAATAATCGTTAAGGGGTTTTTCACTTCGTGATCGAGGCGGCGGAGAAAGCGCCTGCGATCTTCTAACGCATCAGCCAGCAGCTGCGCCTGCGCACGCTCGATGCGTTGGGATATCCCCATGAATACCAGGGCAGAAATTCCGCCCAGCACGCTCAAGCCGATACCGCCGGTCGAGACGATCCAGGCCAGGTCCACATAATAACGCCCAGTGTAGATAAAGTTTGCCAGCCAATCATGCCGAAGGAGTAGTGATAGTAACAATCCCAGCGATGCTGGGATTGCCGCGATGCCCACAAGAATCAAAATATGTCCGTACCTCATGGTTTTCCCTCGACCGCAACGAGGAATCGATACCCCTGACCAACGATGGTCTCGACAAACCGGGGCTCATCGGCATCATCACCAAGTATTTTGCGTAGCTCTGCGATGCGAATATCGACGGCGCGCGTCTCAACGGCATAGCTCCAGCCCCACACCTCATCCAACAAACGCTCACGGGGGACGATCTCGCCGGTGTGTAGCATCAGGTATTCCAATACGCCCAACGCGCGGGCGGTCAGGTTGACCAACTCATCGGATAGCCACGCTTGCCGCGTTTGCCGATCGACTCGCAGATTGTCCGCCATCAGCCAGCGATAACTGGAGATCGGGAGCTGCCCATGCCGGGTTCGCCGCAGCACAGCCTGGACACGCGCCAGCAGCTCAAAGGGATCGAAAGGCTTGTTGATGTAGTCATCAGCGCCTTCTTGCAAGCTCATAGCACGCTCGATGGGGGTGCCAACCTGTGTCAGCAAGATGACGGGCGTCCAGTTGTCAGCCTCACGCAACCGCCGGAGCACTTCCCGACCGTCGATGTACGGCATCAGTACGTCGAGGATGATCAGGTCAGGGTGGATTTGTTGGGCGAGTTCCAGAGCTTGCCTGCCATCAATGGCAGTGCTGATATCGTAACCGGAACGCTCCAAAAGAGGCTTAAGCTCTGCAATGAGATCGACTTCATCATCAGCAACAAGAATGCGGGGTCGTGCCATCGAGTAACACCTTCCAGGAGGAACGCTACAGTGAATGGGAAGAGCCAACCCTGGTTGGCTTTATTAGGATCCACGAAAAACATTTTCTCACGAAAAGGAGTTTTGTACCATCCCGCTTGCACAATTCGGGATCGTCAGCGATCAAACGGCCAGGATCGTGACATGCCGGACTTGAACATAGGGATATGCACTCGTTGTCACTGCATAAAATTATCTCCCCCACCCTTGCTTAAAACACGAGAAAGAATGGGGGAGTTTATCTATCCAGGTTACAGGCTACTTGGCGTAATCGACAGATCTCGTTTCGCGGATGACCGTTACCTTGATCTGGCCTGGGTACTGCATCGATTCCTCGATTTTTTTGGCGATATCCTTGCTCAGCCGGATGGAAGACAGATCATCGATATCTTCCGGCTTGACAATGATGCGCACCTCGCGGCCGGCCTGGAGCGCGTAGCTCTGGCTGACACCCTCGAAGGAATTGGCAATCTCTTCCAGTGTCCTGACCCGCTTGAGGTAGTTCTCCAGGCTCTCACGCCGGGCACCGGGACGGGCACCGCTGATAGCATCAGCAGCCTCAACGATGATTGCTTCGACACATTCCTGTGGAATCTCGTGGTGGTGCGATTCGATACAGTTGACTACCATGGGCGGCACGCCGTACCGCCGGCAGAACTCTGCGCCGAGCGTCGAATGGGTACCTTCCATCTCGTGATCCATGGCCTTGCCGATGTCGTGGAGCAGACCGCCAGCCTTGGCAACTTCGATGTTGGCACCCAGTTCGGCGGCCAGAACGCTGGACAGCCGAGCCGTCTCGACGGCATGAGCCAGCTGCTGCTGCCCATAGCTGGTACGGAACCGCAGCCGTCCCAACATCTTCATGACTTCAGGATGCAGGCCGGCCACACCGGCATCGTAACAAGCCCGCTCGCCCTCTTCACGGATGATTGCCTCGACTTCTTTGCGGGCATCCTGGATCAGTCCCTCGATGCGCGCCGGGTGGATGCGCCCATCGACCACCAGCTTTTCCAGCGCCCGGCGAGCGATCTCGCGGCGTACCGGGTCGAAGCTGCTGATGGTCACCGCTTCCGGTGTATCATCGACCACGACATCTACGCCACTGGCCAGCTCAAAGGCCCGGATATTGCGGCCGCTGCGCCCAATGATCCGCCCCTTCATCTCATCGCTTGGCAGGGGCACAACTGAAATAGTCACCTCAGACACATAGTCCGATGCCACACGCTGGATTGCCATGGCAATCAACTCACGGGCGCGCGTGTCAGCTTCGGCTGCCAGCTCATCCTCTACCTCGCGGATACGCCGGGCCATATCATTGCGTGTTTCTTCTTCAACCATGTCCAGGAGTTGGACGCGAGCCTCATCGCGTGTCATTTCGGCCACGCTCTCGAGTGCAGCCATGCGCTGCGCTTGCAGCTTCTCGAGATCGTTGCGCTGCCGGTCAATGACACTCTGTCGCTTATTCAGCTTCTGCTCACGCTCCTCGATCCGCTCCAATCGCTCATCGATCTGTTCACGTCGTTTCTGGAGCCGCTCGTCTTCCCGGCTCAGATCTTGGCGGCGGCGCTTGATCCCCTCCTCCATCTCAGAACGGATACCCAGAACCTCGTCTCGTGCCTGCCGAATGATGTCTTGAGCTTCGACGCCTGCATCGGCAAGCATTCTCTGAACCTCTTGCTCGGCACGTCCACGCTGACTGTTAATCCGTCGAACAAGCCAGAGATAAGCCAGAAAAACACCTATCCCTATCCCCAGCACAAAAATAATAAGTATCACAAAAGGGTTATCCATATGTATCGATCTCCTAAGCCGTGTCCAGATTGGCCTGCCCAAATCGATTGGGGCAAACGAGTCCGGTAAACGGGGGTATCAGGTACGTCTTGATGGTTAAGAACGGCATTGTTAAGCATGTGATTCGCAGTGATCGAGTCGCCGGCGATATGAGTAATTTGATCGCGATCTTCAACCTGCAATTCACAACTGGGAGCGAAGACCCATTCACTCATTACCGTCATGTAATGTATCTTGTTCTTTCCACAGACGGTTAACGACATCTTCGATCACGCTGTATCCGAACCCACGTCTGAGCAGGAATCCCCCAACCTTCTTGCGGAACTCCTGACGATCTTTGCCCGCGTGGCGTCCGGCCTGTTTGGCAGCAGCCCGATAAGCTGCTTCTACTTCATCGATTGTTTCCACGACTGCCGCAATATCCGAGTCAGGTACGCCCTTCTGTCGCAGTTCCTGTCGCAACGCCCGGATGCTACGAGGGCTAAACTGCCCCCGGTTTTCAACCCAGTACCTGGCAAAGCCTTCATCATCCAGCAGCCCGACATCCTGAAGGCGGTTCACGACGACTTCGATAGCGTGAGGGCCGAATTGGCGCTCTTCCAATCTGCGACGCACTTCATCGACACTGCGTGGACGGTGCGAAAGGAAGCCCAACGCGGCTTCATGGGCAACTTCGATCTCATCCAGCGATTTCAACCGTGCTATCTCGGCGTCAGATAATTGTTGCCCCTTGCGGAGCTTCAGAGCCTCGATCACTGCCAGGCCAAAGGCAAACTCGCCGTCGATGTAAACACTCACACGCTGTTTGTTGCGCCCTTGCACCACAAGGGCAGTGATCGTTCCTGCCATTGATTGCAATCCCACTCAAATCAAAAAGCAGCCATGGCAAACCACAGCTGCTCTCTGCCTACAAGCTCTTTAGCTATGCAGAAATAGCCCGAACTCCCGAGGGCCGGGACCGGGGAACCGTTCCAATTAATCAAAAATCCTAAGCTACCCCTTAAACCTCACTTCTTGGGGTGATTCGGTATCCGGTTTGCGATTTCACATCTCCCGCCGAACAGAGACATCCTGACAGGAGGTTAGTTGCTTAAAGCTTAATAGCATCAAGTGTAGCACGTGGTTAGCGCCACTTCTTATTTCATTATAGAGACACTATTAAGTATAACACAAATCGCGAAAGATCATCGCGTCGACGGTGTCGATGGGCTGTAGCCATTGCTTCCTGCCGTAAACCGATCGGGAATAAATCCTGGACATGAGCAAAAAACGACACAAAACAAAATGCAACAACAGGTGTTACCCTGGCGTTGCCTGGCGATCAGTTTTCAATAGAAGATGAATCCATTACCTCTGGTAGTGGTCCGATGAATAGGGATCTACCGGTTCTAGGGGATATTATGAGCCTCCGAAAAAGGTGAGACTTCTGAAAGGAGCCCAGCCTGTGCTTGTTATGCTATCGACTGTATCTGCACGAGAACAAAAGGATTGTTTAAACAGGGCTCTGGGAGTTGCAGGCAAATACCAAACAAGCCACAATTGCTTACAGACACTATATAAAGTTGAGAGAGGTGTGTGGTGAAACAGGAACAGCAAGAGATGATCAAAAAGATTGTAGCGATGGGGGTGCTCGTTGCAATGTACATCGGGATAGCCATCACGATCAATCGCTTTGAATACACACAGCTTCATTCCGACTTGTTTTCGCGATGGTATGCCACTCGGATGTTGCTGACAGAGGGGCGTAGCCTATACGATAACGTCAATACATTAGAAGTTTCCGAGATTGTTGGTGACCTGCTTATCAGGGAACAGGCCAGCTTCTTCTATCCAGCGCATTTGCTGATCATCACTGCCCCTCTCAGTCTGTTCCCATTCCCAATTGCCAACTTTATCTGGCTGATTTGTATCCAGTTTTTCTATGTGTTTGGATTATGGATCTTTGCTCAGGATCTCGGCTGGCCACGCAATAGCAATGGCATAGCAATACTACTAGTCCTGGCAAGTATCTTTATTCCTCATTTCCAGCATACGATATATGGGCAGTTCAATACCATTGGATTGTTTAGCCTCGCGCTAACCTACTACTCCTTGCGACGACAACACTATTTCCTTTCCGGGTTATGGTTAGTCGGCTTGACAATCAAACCGCAAGGCACTTTAGTTACCCTTGCGTTTTTTCTGTTATGGGCACTGCTGAATCGGCGCTGGAATATGCTGGCAGGGTTTGGCACTATATGGGGAGGAATCTGGCTCATTGCAGAGATATTGATGCCTGGCTGGGTCATCCAATTCCTCACTCATATCCAGGGATATAGCAGTATTGGCTATAAGCTGAGTTCGGTACTCGATCAAATATGGAATCCATATCAAATTGTGACCATCACGCTCCTGGTAGGAAGTCTGGTGCTCTTCTGGAAAAACAGACATAGCCAGCCCACTGATGCCGGCTTCATTGGATGCGTGGGGCTGGGTGTAATGGTCAGCAGTCTGACCATTCCTATTATCGGGATGTTACATTCAGTGCTATGGCCTGCCGCAGTGATCCTTATCATGGGGACATTGGCAAAATACCACCTATTATGGGCACGTTATGTATTGAACGGAATACTCTTTCTCTATTTTGTAGGATATGTTTTGTATGTCTATGGATTGCTTACGGTCTACGGCATGCACATCGCATATGGAGAGCTAATCTACAAGACCGTTGCGCCGCTATTGATGATGCCCATTTTTGTGTGGCTTGCAATTTATCATGAACCAATCGAGATGAACACGTCATAGGGATTTCGATTGAGATGATTTTGCGCCATTTTTGTCGCTTTCTCGCCTTGACGCAAATTTTGCAGGTCTCTGAAAAAACACGGAACACACAGGGAAATCCGGTATTGTATTGTTGTCGTTTTTTACATAAAACAGTCTCAGCAATTCCCGGTTTGATGTGGTGTGTATAAAATGCTCTTTAACAAAACTGTCTCACCACAGAGATCGCAGAGTAGAAATACGAGATTATATCAACAATCCCTGCGACAAATGTCCAAAGCAGGAGTTGTTGACACTTATGCAAAAGGCACATACCAGGTAAAGTATGTGCCTTTTTGCAGTTAAGTTGTCTTGGCAACGAGATGCCTTTATTTAGTGGGAAGTGGCCGCAACCCATAGGCTTCACGGATGGCCTGATCAAGGACACGGCAGTATTCCGGGTGTTCCGATAGAAACTGCTTGGAATTCTCGCGTCCCTGGCCAATCAGCTCGTCATTATAGCGATAGAAGGCTCCCTTTTTCTCGATCAGTCCCAGGTGTTCAGATAGATCGAGCAGATCGCCCTCATAGCTGATGCCGGCTCCGTACATAATATCGATCTCTGCCTCCTTGAAGGGAGCGGCAACCTTGTTTTTGGTGATCCGCACCCGGGTGCGGTTACCAACAACTTCGCCACTTTGCTTGATGCCCTCGATGCGCCGGATGTCCAGCCGGATTGAAGCATAGAACTTGAGCGCGCGCCCACCGGTCGTAGTCTCCGGGTTGCCAAACATGACACCGATTTTCTCTCGCAACTGGTTGGTGAAAATCATCGCGGTGTTACTTTGCTTAATGGCCCCCGACAATTTGCGTAGCGCCTGGCTCATCAGGCGGGCTTGAAGGCCCATGTGGCTATCACCCATTTCTCCTTCGATCTCGGCGCGGGGCACCAGGGCAGCAACCGAGTCCAACACGATCACGTCCATCGAGCCGGAGCGGACAAGCGCCTCGGCAATCTCCAGTGCTTGTTCACCGGTATCGGGTTGGCTGATGTATAGGTCATTGATGTTGACTCCAATGTTTTCCGCGTAGACAGCATCTAGAGCATGTTCCATGTCGATGAAGGAACAAATGCCTCCCAGCCGCTGAGATTGCGCAATGATGTGCAAACAAAGAGTGGTCTTGCCGGATGATTCGGGCCCATAAATTTCGGTCACACGACCACGAGGAATGCCACCCACTCCCAGAGCAACATCTAATGAGAGAGCGCCTGTCGGGATAATGTCCACCTGGAGGTGGGTAGATTCACCAAGACGCACAATGGTGCCATCCCCAAATTTTTTCGTCAGATCTTTGATGGTCTTTTCGAGCGAGGTTAAACGGCCGTCATCAGACATTGGGAAGCATCTCCAAAAAACTATGAAGAAGAACAAGAAGCAGGCTCGTTCATTCAGGTATGTGTTACCGAGAAAAAAGACAATTCGAGGTAAAATCAGTACTGGCGTTCTATAGCGGTAGTTTACATGATCGAAGAAAAATCTGCAACCGTTATATGTGCGGCAAAGAACGATGTTGGTTTCGGGTTTCGTTTCTTTTTTTGACATAGTCACCAAATTATGTGCTTGAGGAGTTGAGAAAGGTGCTTCTTCCGGTAAAATTGGATGCTTTAAGCCAGTAATCCGAGAA
>JAFGLD010000248.1 GCA_016928235.1 Anaerolineae bacterium
ACTGCCGATGAGATCACCCGCACGCTCGTCGGCCTCGAGTTCAGCGTCGAGCCCCGCGGCAAAGACGTGCTGCGCGTCACGGTGCCCGATCACCGGCTCGACATTGGCCTGCTGCCCGATTCGGAGCACCAGGACATCGCCGAACTGGTGGCCCGCGCCGATCTGATCGAAGAGATTGGCCGCGTCTACGGCTACGACCGCACGCCGGAGACCATGATCGCCGACGTTGTCCCGCCGCAGCACGACAACCCGTCGCTGGTTGGCGAGGAGAAGACGCGCGACCTGATGGTGCGGGCCGGCTTGCAGGATGTCGTCACCTATCGCGTCACCACGCCGGAACGCGAGGCGCTGCTGACGCCGCCCGGTGCTCAATCGGACTGGCCCGATGTGCCCTACGTGACGCTCGCCAACCCGATCAGCATTGACCGGACGGTGATGCGTCACACCCTGCTGGCCAGCGTGCTCAGCATCGTCGCAGCCAATGCCCGGTGGCGGACGCGGCAGGCCCTGTTCGAGATCGGCCGGGTCTATCTGCCGGTGGCGGGTGAGAAACTGCCCGATGAACCAACCCGCCTGTGCATTGCTCTGATCGGCGAGCGGACGCTCCCGGCCTGGCAGGAAGGCGAGGCACTGGGACAGATGGACTATTACGATCTGAAGGGCGTGGTCGAAGCGCTGATCGATGGGCTGCACGTCGAGGGTGCACGCTTCGAGCCGGCCCAACACAGCAGCTTCTACCCAGGGCGGGTCGCGGGCCTGGTGGTCGACGGGAAAACGATCGGTGTATTGGGCGAGCTACACCCGCTGGTACGCGAAGCCTTCGAGCTACCCGACCAACCGGTGCTGGCTGCCGAGCTTGACCTGGAGGCGCTGATTGAGCTGTCTGGGGATCGACATGTCGTCAAGTCCGTATCGACTTACCCGGCCATCTACCAGGATATCGCCGTAGTGGTCGACGAAACCGTGCCCGCCGCTGACGTGGAGACAATCATCCGCGAAGCCGGCGGCTGGATGCTGGTTGCTCTGCGCTTGTTCGATGTCTACCGGGGCGAGCAGCTCGGCGCGGGGAAGAAGAGCCTGGCCTATAACCTCACCTTCCAGGCCCCCGACCGCACGCTCAAAGACAAAGATGCCGATAAACAGCGTGAGAAGATCGTCCGAACACTGAACGCGAAACTTGGCGCAAATCTGCGCGCCTGATTAGTCGATACGTCCTCCCGGAGGTTGAACCTCCGGGAGGACCGCGTTTTGCTCCCCCTACTTTGTGACATAGTCCCAATATTTTGTGTCTGCGCTTTCGTTCTGCTCGAGTTGAGTTTTCTGGGCATGGTAATACCTTCGCCAACCCCGTCATTGCCGCGAAAGCGGGAATCTACCTACCACGATCAACGACTCCCACTTACACGGGAATGACACTTGAGCACATCATTTGGTGACTATGTCCAGAATCGACTAGATGTGAATGGGGCGTCTATATCATTGAATGTGTTTGTTGGGATTTTCGTAACTATTCAGTTAGTGTTACTGGCTGCTTGACCGTTTTGAGTGATGAGTTTTAGGTTACGGCTAACAACTAACAGTTTAGTAGTTACAGATTGTCCTATAATCGTTGTCCGGGGTGCCTCTATTCATCACAAAATCATCCCAACGTTATCATATAATCATCCCGTGTGCTATTGACATTTATGCTCAAAAACCGCATTGCAGATGTACGGAAATATCAATAGAACCTGGCCCATTCATGAAGGTAGCTCCCGGAAAACAACATAGTCGTGTTGGTGTGCCGGTCAAGCTCGTTTTGTCGAGAGGCACATGGAGTGATGTTAAAAGCCACCAAACGACTAACTACGCTATTCTCGCGTGCTAACTTTGAAAGGTCCAGGATTGCATCTGGCCCGAACCCAGGAAGAGAACCCGGATAATCATGAATCAAGGAACTGTTTTGATATCCATTTTGGCTCGCCACCAGTCCCGAATCGCGGCCGTGATTGTGTACCCAATATACAATAAGCGATTGTACGGCCTGTCCCAGGTCTCGATGGCCCGCCATACACGTCCCCCAAAGCCACGTTTGAAGCCGTATAATCCCCATGCCCCGTCTTGACGATACCGGAATAAGCTTTCGAGGGTCGCGACATCTTCGTCGGGAATGCCGAATAGATCGTATTCGGCGCAGCCGTTTTCACGCGCCCAGCGCATTGCCTCCCACTGCAAGGCGTAGTTGGGCATCCGGTTACGATCTTCGTCGGATGATGCGCCATGCAAATACCATGCGCGGTTGCCCCAGGCGACAATTATCAGGGCACCCAGATCCCGGTCATGGTAGGAAGCCAGCAGCAATGTACTATGTTGGGGAGTAAAAAGCGTGAGGAGCTTCCGGTAGTATTCCTGGTCACGAATAGCGATGTTATCTCTTTGCTGCGTAATGACCAACAGTCTATGGAATGAATCGATGTCTTCCATCATTCCATGCCTGATTGTCACCCCAGATCTGGCTGCGGTACGTATTTTACGGCGTGTACCCTGGTTCATCCGTGCCAGGATGTTTTCATCAGTTTCACCAACATCAACCAAAATCGTGCTCCGAGTTTGAATAGTATGTGTTGATGTCTTGAAGCCTAATCCGGCCAGTCTGGCACACATATCGGGCTCATGTTCCAGGTCGGGCTCAAGTTTGAGAAAGAGAGCCCGACGCTGGCGGGCGGCAGAATCAAGCGCGGCTAATAAATCTTCTGTTAATTCGTTATTTCCCCAGTCGATCACCGGACCACGTGGTATATAAGCAATTGTTCCCAGCCTGAACGGTATCTGCCAATACAGCACCAGAGCCCCAGCAACAAGTCGATTATGCTGTGCCAACGCAACTATCTCATAGTCCCACCCAGGAATGGTCTGCTTCAACTCTCCCCAATGGGAGGTTTGCAGGAAATGCCCGTTTTCTTCCTTAACAAAACTGTTCCAAATATCCGGTGTGGGGTAAACAATTGTAGTATTTATGGTGGTTGTTCCTCTGAATGATACGCCTGGGCTTGCCCCACTGTAGTAAGCAGAGATAATGTCTCAGACGGGAAGACCTTCAAATCTGTTTTGGCTTCCTTTGCATGTCACACGAATTTCCCATGCCGGTCGAAGAGGGATATAACAATAAGTTGAGAGAGACCATTGTAGTTCTTGCCGACCGGCTCGTTCCGTATTCTGCATCTCACCTGCATGTCGGTCGAAGGCACTCCTGAAAAACAATACTGAATGATGATAGAGTTGTCAATAAGCGGTGTCTTGAAGTCAGAAATGAACACTAATTTTGCCTCGATACTCAACACTATTCACAGAAAGGATTGATCATGAAAGCCTATAGATTGCAGTTTCTAGCTATCGTCACGATGATCATATTAGCATGTGGTGGCAGTTTCAGCACTGCTCGCATCGATAGTGCTGTGATGGCATCCGATGAGGCGGGGACACAAGAGACAACCGTATTTACCCCTGATCAGATTATGTATTGTATCGTCACGCTGGCTAATGCTCCCGAAGACACTACTGTAAAAGCAGTCTGGACAGCCATCGATGTAGAAGGAGAAGATCCCGATTTGAAGATCGATGAAACAGAGATGACCATTGAGAGTGAGAATGTCATCACATTCAGTTTGACAAACAATGGGTTGTGGCCGTCAGGCAAGTACAAGGTAGATTTGTATCTAAACGATGCACTGGACCGCACACTGGCGTTTGAAGTACGATAGGTTTCAAACACAAAATGGACTGTGGTGTTTGGAATGTCGGCGATTTACCCAAAGCAAATAGCAATCGGACATGGTAAACTGTACACGGCTGAACAGACACCAATCAGGAATATCATGGGCGGTTAGACCGCCCTTTGTGTTGAATTGAGGCATGGATGAAGCAATGGAAACGCTGGCTGTTGCTGGCGATTGGCTTTGGAATCAGTGCGTTTTTTGTTTACACAATGGTCGAGAAGCTCAACTTTCGAGAAGTCTGGCAAGATTTGCAGAACGCGCGCTACTGGTGGCTGATCCCCAGCGTGGCTGTCTACTTTGTCGCTGTGTGGGCGCGGACCTGGCGCTGGCATTACCTGTTACGCCCTATCCAGAAGGTATCATTGCGTGATCTGTTTCCTGTTATGGTAATTGGATACATGGGCAACAATGTCTATCCCTACCGGGCGGGCGAATTTATCCGCGCCTGGGTGCTCAAGCGCAACACTGGGGTTAGCATCAGCGCAACAATGGCGACGGTCATCGTTGAGCGCATCTTCGATGGTCTGGTGATGTTGCTCTTCGTCTTTGTCACCCTGCCATTTGCGCCGATTCCCGCTCCCTATGACCAGATTGTGATCTGGATGACGGTGTTGTTTTTTGGCGGATTGATGGGCTTTATTGTGATGGCGTTACGCCCGGACATAACACGCCGACTATATACCTGGGTGTTCGATCGGCTCATTCTCACTGAGAAGGTCCGGGCCCCCATCTTGGGGCTGGCCGATCGGTTCATGGACGGCTTATCCCCGCTGCGCAGCCCGGCCGATATGGCGATGACGCTGGCAACTACCATCGTTGTCTGGCTGACCGAAACCACCAAATACTGGCTGGTGATGCATGCCTTCGACTTCAATGTCAGTTTCTTTGTGATGATGCTGATGACCGCCGTCGTCACTCTGGCAACCACGCTGCCCAGCTCTCCGGGTTATGTAGGGACATTCGACAAGCCGGGCATCGAGATACTGAAGATCTTCGGTGTCGCGGAAAGTGTGGCTACCGCCTATACCGTGGTGCTGCACGCTGCCCTGTGGCTACCCATCACGCTTCTTGGTGTTTATTATATGATCCGCCAGGGCGTCAAATGGGGCGATTTCGCCAGAGCGACAAATGCGGCACAGACAACCGAGGCCGAAACACCCTAATCGAGGGAAATTACCGGCAGCCGATGTTATAGAAGCCGCTACCCGGCAAGGTACAGTTTTGTCCGGATAAACCTTTGTTAGCCACCAGTCAAGCACCAATATGCTCACAGGAAAACGCCCATGAACGATTTGAGGCAGCTTACCAAACTGATCAAGAAAAGGAACGCCCTGGAATGCGAGATTACTGCACTCATCGGTCGCCCGGCTGCGATTGGACACATCGGAGAATATATCGCCTCAAGAGTCTTCCATATCGCGTTAGAAGAATCAGCTTCGTGCAAGAGCATTGATGGGCATTTCGAAGATGGGCCTTTGAAGTATCGCACAGTCAATGTCAAGTGGTATGCTCGGCAGGAAAGTATATTGAATATTACGCCTGACTCACTTCCAGATTACTATCTTGTTCTTGCTGGGCCGAAATCGGGCGCGACGACCTCTCGGGGGAGAGTCCGCCCCTGGGTGATTGAGAATGTTTTCCTTTTTGACGCCCAACCTCTGGTAGAAGAATTGAAATGCAGCAGCGTGAAAATCGGCCTGGCGACTAGCGTTCGGCAGCAACTCTGGACAAAAGCAGAAATCTATCCTGTGTAGAGGAATGACACGCTCGCACTATCTAAAGAACAACGTGAAGCACTCATGCTATTCAGTTCGGAGGCCGGTGGCTAACAAGCGCGTGCAGTCCGACACCGCTCCGCGGGTGGTATCGGCGCCAAATTCGGTTATGTACCGCGGCTCGATTTGTGGCCGATCTCGGTAAACTCGCGGCGCGGCTGACGCGCAAGGCGTTAGGCACTCTCGAATAGATGATAAAATCGTAATGAGGAGGAAAACCGAACTCCCCATGAAGATAGAAAGTCTGATTTGGCTCAGAGACATTGTGGACAAACTGGCCTGGAAGCATCAAGTTGATCCCGAAGAAGTCGAAGAAGCGCTGAACAACCGGCCTAAGATACGCTTTGTCGAAAAGGGTGAGCGAAAAGGTGAGGATGTTTACGTGGCTTTGGGCCAGACAGGATCGGGAAGATACCTGGCTATCCTCTTCATCTACAAAAAGACGAAAGAGGCATTGATCGTAAGCGCCAGAGACATGGCGGATAAAGAGAGAAAGCAATATGGTAAAAAGTAAAGTGACGACACTACCAGAAATGCGATCGATGAATGAGTTGGTTGATTTCTTTGAAACGCATGATATGGGTGACTATTGGGAACAGATGCCGGAAGCTGATTTTCAGATAAACATCAAAGGGCGAAAACATCTTATAGCTCTCGAAGAAGATGTTGCCGCTCAGGTCACCCGGATAGCCAGGGAGAAGAAGGTTCCATCCGAGGTACTCATAAATACCTGGCTAAAAGAAAAACTGCGCAAAGCCGGCTAGAAACCAAAACACGGGCTAAGGGACTCAAAAATAAATAAGTATTCCAAGTAGGGTATGATAGGGCCAAAAAGGAAGCTCCATGGAATTATCGGATTCGCTGA
>JAFGLD010000249.1 GCA_016928235.1 Anaerolineae bacterium
GATGGTACATGGGGTCGTGATATGGAAAGAGATTATTTGTGAGTTGAGGAATGACATGACATTCCCGGACCGGCTTGTCATTCCCGCACAGGCGGGAATCCACCGGTACACAGAGCATTCCCTCAAAGCATTCCGGATGCTGCCCTGGAGAAGTATGTTCTTTTGCATTGACGTAGCCCACAAATATCTCGCCTTTTGTCACAACTCAATGAACCATTCCCACTCTCTCGAAAACAGTGATGCGTTGCTGGCTTATTATCCATCTCTGGTGGAATGAGGCAACGCTACTGTGACAGAACCGGCTTCAAGTCACGAAACTTGTCTGCAGATGCAGCGAGTCTCGTCAGGTATCGCTGAGTGGTTTCGTCTTATTGTTTGGGTGATTGTTGCTCCAGAAAGTCAATGACGATTTGATCAAAGATTTTGGGTACTAACAAATTGGAGGGATCACCTCCACCCTTCAATATCTGAAATTGCGCTCCAGGTATATTTTCCGCGGTCGTACGAGCCATATCAATGGCCAACTTCCCAAATGCATCACCAACTAACACAAGCGTTGGAATATTCATTTTGGGAAGTTCATCGAAAACATTGAATTGATTGACTTCCAACCGGGCCGCCAGGAGCCAACGTGAATCGGTATGCAAAAGCCGGTCTTCAAAATATTTGCCTACATCATCATGTTGCATCTTTTTATATGAACTTCGGATCATATAGGCTTGCAACTTTGGAGGAAATACTTTCAGAAGCACAGCAGCGAGGCCGGCGTTAAACCGTTCGATTGGCCTGGATATTCCACTTAGGCTGTCCACGATTACTTGACTGATAGCTCGTTTCGGATATTGCGCAACGAATTGTTGCACAATCATCCCCCCCATACTTACGCCAACAAGATGGACATGTTGAATGTTAAGATGATCAAGCAACTCCTTTATGTCGCGTGCACAATCAACGATTCTGAATAAGTTCGGCACTTCAGATTTTCCATGACCCCGCAGGTCGGGGACAATCACAAAGTATCCAGCACCTGGAAGCGATGTGATTTGTGGTTTCCACATTTCGTGCTCTGCGCCAATGCCGTGGATCAGAATAACTGGTGGTTGGGTTGGTTTGCCATGAGTTTCATAGTACAGAGAAAGGTCGTCAGATGTTTGGAAAATCATAAAGGGTCTCCGAACTTTCAGCCACCTCACCAATCAAGGATTGATTCTGCGGAAAAGGCGACGATCAAAAACAGCAAAGGCGCGCTGTAGTATGTGTCCAATTGAATTAAACCGCCCAATGGTTAGGAAAGTGCTCGCGGAGTTACTGATCTTACTCCCACTCGATGGTCGCCGGCGGCTTACTGGTAATATCGTATACCACTCTGCTGACATTGGCTACTTCGTTGACGATGCGCGCACTGATCCTGGCCAGTAGATCGCTGGGGAGGCGGGCCCAATCGGCAGTCATGAAATCATCGGTTGTCACGGCCCGCAATGCGACCGTCTCACCGTAGGTGCGACCATCGCCCATCACGCCGACACTATGCACCGGCAGCAGCGCAGCAAATGCCTGCGATGTCTCGCCGCGCAGCATCCCGGCTGCCCGCAGCTCCTCGATCAGGATTGCATCGGCGGCGCGCAGCCGCTCCAACCGCTCCCAGGTCACCTCGCCGAGACAGCGCACCGCCAGGCCCGGCCCAGGGAAGGGCTGCCGCCAGACGATCTCCTCCGGCAGACCAAGTGCCTCACCCACCCGACGTACCTCATCCTTGAACAGGTAGCGCAGCGGCTCGACCAGATCGAACCGCATGTCGACAGGCAGCCCACCGACATTGTGATGCGACTTAATACGCTGGGCATTGGGGCGATCAGGCGCCGCCGACTCGATGACATCGGGGTAGATGGTGCCCTGGGCCAGGTAATCGATCTCGCCCAACTTGCGTGCCTCGCGCTCGAAGATGCGGATGAACAGCTCGCCGATACACTTGCGCTTGGCCTCCGGATCGACGATGCCATCGAGAGCCTCCAGGAACTCCTCGGTGGCATTGACGGCTACCAGGTTGAGCCCCATCGCTTGCCGGAAGGTCTCGATGACCTGATCGGCTTCGCCCTGGCGCAGCAGGCCGTGATCGATAAAGACGCTAACCAGTTGCCCGCCGACGGCTTTGTGGAGCAGCGCCGCCACCACCGATGAATCGACCCCCCCTGACAGCCCCAGCAACACACGCTTCGAGCCGACCTGCCGCCTCACCTGCTCGACAACATCATCGATCACCTTGCCGGCTGTCCAGTCCGGCCGGCAGCCGCAGACGCGAATGGCGAAGTTGGCCAGAATGTCTTTGCCGTGTGTCGTGTGCGAGACCTCCGGGTGGAATTGGATGCCATAAATCTGTCGATCCGGGTTACCGATGGCGGCAACAGGGGAGTTATGACTGTGGGCCAGCGGTAAGAAATCGGGCGGAGGCGCTTCGATGCGATCCCCGTGGCTCATCCACACATCGAGCGTGTCAGGCAAACCGGCCCACAGCGGGATATCCCCATCGACCGTCAGGACGGCAGGGCCATATTCACGTGCTTGAGACGGGGCGACTTTTCCCCGCAGCGTGTGAGTCAGGAGCTGCATTCCATAGCAAATACCCAGCACCGGCAGGCCCGAATCGAGCACATAATGAGGCAGCGTAGGAGCGCCCGGCTCATAGACGCTGTGGTGGCTGCCTGATAAGATGATACCCTTTGGTTCGAGCGCCATGATGCGCTCCGTAGGGACATCCCAGGGGAACAGCTCGCTGTAGACGCCGACTTCGCGTACCCGCCGCGCGATCAGCTGGGCCGTTTGTGATCCATAATCAAGGACAACGATGGTGTCATGGGGCATGATGTACCTGTTTCTCGTTTAGTCTGCGAAGATAATCTGATCGCCGGTCATCTCTTCGATGATCGCCAACGCCTCGACCTGGATATTCAGATCAGACAGGAAATCGCGCCCACCCTCAAAGGTCTTCTCGACCACACAGCCGACGCCCACCAGCATCGCTCCAGCCTGCCGGACAATGCGAGCCAGGGCATGGATCGTTCTGCCGCTGGCCAGAAAGTCGTCGACGATCAAGATATGGTCGGCGCCGGAGAGAAACTCCGGTGAGACCATGAGAAAGACTTCGCCCCCTTTCGTATGTGAGGGGGCACTCTCGACGTAAACCGGATCTTTCATGGTAATCGGGCGGTGCTTGCGGGCGTAAACGATGGGAACACCGAGCGCCAGGCCGGTCATCAAGGCCGGCCCGATCCCGGAGATCTCGGCAGTCAGGATGCGGGTGATGGGTTGGCCGGCAAAGCGCCCGGCAATCTCTCGCCCAATGGCTGCCATCAGAACGGGATCGATCTGGTGGTTGAGCAAACTATCGATCTTGAGAATGCCATTGCCGAGGTTCCTACCTTCGGCCCGGATGCGTCTTTTGAGTTCTTCCACGATGTGAGTCTCCACGACATAGAGAAGGATGTGTCTATTGTAACCGATGCCATGGGCAGAGTCACGATGGCCGGGCGAATAGTCTTGTATGCCTTGTCCCTCAGGAGGAGGCTCCTACCGATTGCAATGACACTCCTACCTATCTATCTATCTCATCTCGGAAGAGACAATCACGTGTTGACCATGGCCGGCCATGCCATTCTTAGCTTGTCTGCTCCATTTC
The DNA here is from genome assembly GCA_016928235.1 of Anaerolineae bacterium. GTDB lineage: Bacteria > Chloroflexota > Anaerolineae > Aggregatilineales > UBA3940 > JAFGMS01. Next base: position 3,674 of record JAFGLD010000249.1, read on the forward strand.
ACAACTCCCCAGACATGTTAGAATAGGAGCCAGATGAACATCACTGCTTACCCAAGGCGCTCATGAGAATCTCACATCTCTCGCTCACCAATTTCCGTAACTACGCCCGGCTGGAGCTTTCCATGCCGCCTGGGATGATTGTCTTGCATGGCGACAATGCCCAGGGAAAGACCAGCCTGCTGGAGGCGATCTGCTATCTGGCAACATCGCGATCGCCGCACATTACCGCCGATCGCCAATTGATCAGCTGGCTGGCAGACAGTGAGCCAATCCCCTATTCCAGGCTGGTGGCTGAGGTCCAAACATCTGCCGGCCTCAAACGCATCGAGATGACGCTGCTGGCCGAGCAGAGGAACAATACCACTTATCTGAAGAAAGAGATTCGCATTAACGGGCTGCCCCGACGGGTCATGGATCTACTCGGACAGATCACCGTTGTGATGTTCCTCCCGCAAGATCTGGCGCTGGTCGAAGGAGCGCCTGTGCTGCGGCGCCGCTACTTGAATATCACTCTGTGCCAGACCGATCAGCAGTATTGCCAGGCACTCAGCAAATATGAGCATACCCTGTCTCAGCGTAACGCACTGCTGCGAACCCTACAAGAGCACGGCGGACGCGGCGATATGTCTCAGCTGCAATTCTGGAATGAGACGTTGGCATCCACCGGCGCGCTGCTGATCGCCGGGCGCTATCGTTTGCTGCGCGAGCTGGAGCGGCGAGCTCAGCGCATTCAGCGCGATCTCAGCGGCGCAGGTGAGCATCTACGGCTGCGCTACCAACCCGGCTTTGATGTATCGACCGATCCCAACGGCCAAATAGCCTTCGACGCGGGTGACCTGGGAGCATCGGCGCTGCCGGAGCTGCCGCCCGCCGAGATCGCAGATCGCTTTGTAGAAGCCCTGGCTGCCTGCCGGAAGGAAGATCTACGGCGCGGTATCACAACCATCGGGCCACAGCGCGATGAGATGCGCTTCCTGGCCAACGGCCACGACCTGGGACTTTACGGATCGCGCGGGCAAAACCGGACGACGGTGCTGGCATTGAAACTGGCCGAGCTGGGTTGGATGCAGGAGATCACGGGTGAGTGGCCAATACTACTGCTCGATGAGGTCGCCGCTGAACTGGACGAAAAGCGCCGCGCTTACCTGCTGGAGCAGATCGGTGGGGCAGAGCAAGTCTTGCTGACCACAACTGAGCCCACCTTGCTGCCCGGACAATTCATGGAGACAGCAATCAAATGGCATGTCAAGAATGGAACGATTACGATTGAGACAGGGTAGTAATCGGGGATAGACAGGCATAGGCGGCAACTTAAGTAGAATGGTGAGTTGTTGGCTGTTGCTCGATGCTCAAGTTTTTAACACTGACAGGTGAGCAGTTTTCAGTGATCAGTTGAAAATCTGACATAGTCTCCATATTTTGTGTTTGCACATTCGTTCCGTTCGGGTTGAGTTTCCCTGGCATGGCAATACCTTCGCCAACCCTGTCATTCCCGCGAAATGCCTGCCCCCGCGGAAGCGTGGGGCGGGAATCCACCTATCGCGCTCGACGACTCCTACTGACACAGGAATGTCACTTGAACACATCATTTGGCGACTATGTCGAAAATATCGAGTCATAAGGAGAGAGCGTTGTGGTGTGGGATTCTGAAAACCTGCCTACGCACAGGACATGACCTGGCTGAAGGCGATACACGGATCTATTTCAAAGATGTTGTCTGGTCGCCGGATGGAAATCGATTGGCTCTTCTACTGGCCTCTTCAGCCACTCAAGAGTCGTGATGGCTCATGCCTGTTGAGCTTTGTGAAGGGATTGCCCGGCACGTCGGTTTGCCTCGGTACCCCAATCATCCTATACTCGCAATTTGAGCCAATAGGCTCGATCCTCCGCAGGACTGGTTCGATGCTGCCGGGAACCCCAAGCCCGGTAGCGCGGACGATTTATTCTGGGTATCCGGTTTTCATCGCACACAGAGGAGACATCACATGACAGAATATCAATTCGAGAAGGTCACCATCGTCAAGAAAGCCAACATCTATTTTGACGGCAAAGTGACGAGCCGTATTATCCTGTTCCCGGATGGTTCTCGCAAGACTCTTGGGATCATGCTTCCAGGTGAGTACAAATTCAACACCGATGCCAAAGAAGTGATGGAGGTACTGGATGGCGAGATAACCGTCCGATTTCCCGGCAGCGACAAATGGCAAACTTTTCACTCGGGCGACTCCTTCGCCGTGCCGGCCAGGTCGAGCTTCGAGCTGAAGATCGATAACGTGACCGACTATTGCTGTTCTTACGAATAAACGTCGATAGTGTGGCACAAAAACTAACAGCGGCTGCAACAACGGCCGCTGTTTCTATTCTGATATAAGGACTTTTTCATCGTATAGGGCCATATGAAACCAGGGGGAATGACAGCATTGATTCTGATACCCCCGTTGGGAAAATCCGACACTGTTCGATTCTAGTTGCCGGGAGGACATCCGGCGAAGCAACTATGGCAAAAAGGACGCTTTCTGTGAGAAAGTGACCGCGA
>JAFGLD010000250.1 GCA_016928235.1 Anaerolineae bacterium
CTGATCCCCTTCACATCGGCCTGCTCGACCATCTGGTAGCCTTCCAGGCCGCCCAGTTGGTAAGCCAGCTCGCCCCACAGCGTGTTGACGGTGGCGTCCGGGTAGACACGCGGCTTGGCCGCATCGAGTGCCGTGCCGACCAGCACCGCGCGGTTGGCCTCTGGAAGATCGACATTCCCGATCTCCTCAGCCAGCCGCTCGCCGCCGGGGAAATCGCCCAGGTTGAAGTTGGGGCCGGCCAGGTGATAGAGCGCCAGCATCGAGTGGGTCTTGCCGCCGCCGAATGAGGTCTTGATCTGCACCACCGGGTCGCCGGGCTGCGCCGTGAGCCGCCGCACACCGGTGACCAGCAGCGCCAGCAGCCCCTCAGTCAGATAGGTGCGGCGGAAGAACTCGACCGGGTCCTGGTATTCCGGCTCGGCGGTCCCGGCCAGCACCTGCGAGAGGTCGGCAGCGAACTCGGCTTGCAGGTAGCGCCCGCTGGCCACGTCGGGGTGGGGCTGGACGACCTCGCGCCAGGGCTTGAGGCCGGGCGTGGTCGTGCCCCGCTCTTGTGCCAGCTGACCGGTGGCTTTCTTGCTCTTCTTTGCTTCTTCATCGTAACGCAGCCGCAGCAGGTCGCGCCCGATCTCCTCGACCGCCACCGCGTCATCAGCCGCGCCGACCGCCTTGAGCAGCCGCGTCGCAGTATCAGCCACCCGGTAAGCTTCGTCGTTGGTGAATGGCTCTTTGGGATGCGCCCATTTATTGCGAGCTGTGAGAAGCTCACCCGCATAGCTCCTGCCATCATGCCCAAGTTTGCTTTGAAACACATTCTGCCAGTTTCGGATCATCAGGTTGAGGCAGTCTTGTGTATCGAGATCGGCAATCAGCGCGCCGTTATCAGACCATGCTTCCTGAGGTAAAGCAGGTCGTGAGCCGGTCTGAAGGGCTCTATCGATCTCGTCCACCGCCTGCCGCTTGTACTGTGCCCGGTATTCGCGCAGAATAAACGGGCCAAGCCCATCACGCAGCGCAAACATGATCTGGTCAACTCTATCGCGGTTACTGAGTGCCATCTTCTATCCTTTCAATGACGGTGTTGAGTGACGCATCAAGGACAGTGCTATCTGACCCTGTCATTATCTTCGTCAGCCGCGTCAGCATCGCTCTCTACTTCGTTGCCCGCGAGTGCTCTGGGAGATTGGAATACTAGAGCAATACTCATGATGAGCAACAGCCCCGAGCCAATAAGCTCCTGCGTAGTTGGTGACCGGTACTTGATGAGTGGTGTATATTCTCTCAACAAAGCGGCGCCGTTGATAAGCACCATAAAGGGCAAGAAACGAATCAGCCACCTTTGTGCTGGATCCTTACTGCGTGAATCCTTGATCCATTCACCAAAATTGAGGTAAGGAAGCATCCTTGCCACCGTCACGAACAACAACGCGCCGGAGATTGTGACAAAAATTCTGAAAACCATTGGTTCCATTGTGGCCCCTATTTGAATTGGTGACGTTGGCTATACAGATAGAAGAGGAAGATAGTGCCTACCACCAGAGTTCCCACCAAAAACAATAGAGAGCCTGGGACACCACTTGCAAAAGGTTCCCTGACCATCGCTATGGCTCCCAGCGCATACGCGACTACTGCCAGTGCCATAAACAACCACAATCCCCACCGACGTTCGCGCCAGAAGCCAAACGCAGCAGCCGCCCCAACCAATGCTGCTCCTACCAGAACAGCCTTCTGAAAAGTTGTAAAAGGCGGCATATCTGGAAATTGCATGAATGCCAGGACCAAAGAAATCAAACTCGCCGATCCGATATATCTGGCCCAACTCTTGAACGGAAAAGGCTTCTCTGGCTTTGACTGCTGCTCGCTCATTATCACTCCCCTATCTATTCTGTTTAAGAATGAATACCCCTTGACACCTCCCCCACGGTGCTACCCCTCTTCCGCTGGCGGAGAGGGGCCGTCGAGCGACACTCATACGCCCACGGCTCATAGGGTGAGGTTCCAACGGCTGCTCTACACAAGCGTCCCATGTCTCCTGTTCTCCTCTCTCCGCGACATAGTCGCAGTGGAAGAGTGGTTCTAATATCCCCCCCCAACGAACTGTTTGTAGACCTGTATTGCCGCCGGCCCCATCAGCACTAGCCAAACCGAAGGAAAAGCACACTGGAGCAGAACAATGAATACCAATAACAGCTTCCACCACCGACGCACCCGGCTCCTGTGAAAGCCAAACCACATTGAAATAGGAGGTACCAATACGCCAAGACCAATCATCGCCAAAATCGGCCAGCCGCAAGCGATGGGTAGACCCGGTATGTATGCGCCGATAGGTGGCCCAAAAAACAACTGGCCTATGTAATTTGGGTTCAATAAACCGAGAACTCTCATCACAATGATCGGGAGCAGCCCGACACAAACTCCAACCACCAATCCAACCATCCATCCCCTGGCAACAAATAGGGAATCTTCCCCAGGCTCAGATTCCTTGAGATGATTGGGGGTATAACCCACGACGATAAAGAGGCCAATCCATGGCACAAACGGCAACAAAGCGCCTAGTGCAGGCGTGACAGGACGAGGTATCCCGACTTTTTGTGCGTAGATACCGGTCACGATAGCACACAGCAGTGCCGAAAGGATACCTATAGCTATCGCGGGCAAGAACACATTCCTACTGTATTGAATAGCCAGTTGAGCCGGGCCGCTCAAAAGAAAGCTGAATACCACAATGCCGATGAGGATCAAGGCATACTTTCCACGAAGCGACTTCAACTGGTCATATGTGGCTGGTCCACGTTGAACGATCGACCCGACCTCCTGTATATTGCCCTCCACATCTTGTGGTGGCTCCTGTTCTTTTGTCATGACGATGATTTCGTCAACCACAGTGCCGATAGTCACGAAAGCTAGCAAAGGGATTATGATGCACAAGGAATAGAGAGGGTCGCGCGGGGTTATTCGAAGCGCCAATGCCAGCCCTAAGCCCAGAACAGCACAAGCAGCACCTATTGTCCTGAACAGGGTGTGTTTGAAACCAGACTGTCGCCAGGATCTGATCCAGTCTGCAACAAGCCAAAAACCTAACGCTCCTAATGCAGCGCATGCTGCGATCACCGCAAACACAGTAGGATCTTCCCATTCCATAGCAAGCGCGACAAGCACGGTGATGGGGCACGATATAAGAAGTATCGCTAAGAACTGAAGCATGGTTCTCGTTTTTACACGATCCTCTATCCCTATTATCTGACGACGAACTAATTTTGAGCTCATGAAAAACACCGCAACAACGAATAAGTAGAGCGGTACACCGAAGGGGATATAGGGGAGAAAAGCCTCAATGCGAATTCCGGAAATGTCAATTCCATAATCCCACCACAATAAGAGCAAGCAAGATATGCCACCAACCCAAGCGCCTATCACAGCTGCTCTTCGAGTCATGGAAGGTTTTGCTTTATTGCCGTGTTCGTTGGTCATAGTTTATTTCTCCAGTTTGGCCCACATTGATGTCTTGGTCAGAGTGACGAGTTTTTGCCTTTACCTCATCACCCAAACGATTTGCTGTCTAATTGTCCATCACGTATCACTCAAAACAGCTTCCCCTGCTGATACTGCTCCCTGATCTCCGTTGCCGGCTCCTGCGATGCCCCCCACGATATCACGAGCGCATTGTAATCCCTTGCAATCTCCGCCCCGGCATGTTGCCTCAAGAGAAACCTACACTCTTCATCTCTTACTCAAACAACCGGTATGTTTCTCTTCTCATCTCCGCGATGTTGGCCCGCTCTTCTGGTGTCAACCTTCGCCCCGCCTCTTTGGCAGTATCCTCTATACCGTTGATGGCTGCATAGAGGTCATAGACTTTTCCTTCTCCCTTGATGCGGCGCCCTCGAAGCTCTTCGACGTACTGGATAAACTCGTCTTCGGTTACTCGCTCCGAATCACCCGGCCCGTAGAATAATTCAGTAGAGAGATCGTTGCCGCTGATGAACCCGCCCGTTTCCCAATCGAACTTGAGAATGGTTATCCCTCTGCCTGGCGAGCGCATAAGCTTGGCAGGGCGGGAAAAGACAATGAAATAATCTATCAGTTCATCCATTGGCCACCTCAAAAAACACAAGTGACGAGTTTTTTTGTTTTTTAACTCATCACCCATCACTCATCACTCATCACTAAAAAGTCTTCCCTGCTGATACTGCTCCCTCAACTGAACCGCCTGCTCCTGACTTGCTCCCCACGATATCACCAGTGCATTGTAATCCCTGGCGATCTCCGCCCACCCCTTCCTCTCGCATATCGAATACAGCCGATACGCTAACCCCCTCGCCGATGCGGCCAGCTCAGCCGGCATCTTCGCCAGCAGCATGGCCGCGCCTGTCTCGCCGTGCGTGTTGAGCTGCTCGATCAGGTGATGGGTGGCCTCCCAGGTAGTCACGCGCTTGTCGGTGGCCGGGTCCCAACCGGGGTCAAGCTCCGACCAGGCAATGAGCTGTACCTTGCCCGCCCCCGCTTTGAGCACTCCGGCATGCGCCAGCCCCTCGACACTGGTGTTCTTGGCCCTGGCCAGCACGTCCGCCACGCCGAACTCCGCCTCGCGGAACCCATACTGCTCGAACCAGGCCACCGCAAAGCGCGAGTCGGCGTCCAGGTCGCCTTCCTGCTCGGCCAGGTATTCGTCCAGCACCTGGTTGATGATTTGCAGCGCCGTGCGCACCGAGAGCCGCTCGCCGTTGGGCTCCAACACCTGCGAATAGCGGCTGTAAACCGCCATCCCCGGCCCGACGCTGGCCTGGGCCAGGTCGACCGGGGCGATGTTAGCAGTGGTCATCTCGTGGAGAGCGGCGGGGAGTTCGGCACGGAGGAGCTTGACGAAATCGGCTCGGGTGGTCATAGGTGCGGTTTCCAGGCGTGGGCGGCAGACCAGGACGATTGAAGAGGCCAACGCATTTGTGCCTAGCCCTACGCTTCGAACTGCACGCTCAGTGCGAATGGGCCAAGTCCCTGTGATTCGGAAGCCCGCAGTTACTAATCCTCCAAGCATTGTCTCCCAACCGGTGCTGCTACTGATGACTGAATTGCCATTTTCATCGTCATCTGCTTCAGCTTGCTTAAAGGCATAGTAGACGGTAAGCGGGTAGTTCTTACTGGATATTTGGCGCATTCCAGAGAAAGCACTTTGTAACCCAATCTCGAAGTGTTTATTGGCGGCCTCGGTGTCTCCACCAAAGCGGTACGGGCTAGCAATTAGCTCTGGGGTTTTAGGGACAAGAAGTGTATCGAAGATTTGAGGGAACACACTTCGGAGACTTCGTCTTAACCAGACATAGAAGTAATCTGACAAGTCACCATACCCGATATTGTCATAATATGGCGGATCAGTCGAGATCATTACTCCCTCATAGTCTTTTAGAGAGGAAGCATCTGCTTGCACAGCCGATCCTGGCAAAACGTCAGCGGTCAAGAAATTAAGAGCTTTGGCAACATAACCTGCGTTTCCCAGCCAGTTTCCGCCTGACTCGCTAAACGGATTAGCCTCCGCATAGTCCCAAACCATTGGCAATGACTGCTTTGTGAAGACATGTGAAACAAGTTCATTTTTAGGTTGATTTGCCCATGTCGCTAAAGCTCCCCAAAAATCAGAACAGCGATCCACGGCAAAGGCCAAATACCCACTAATTGCCTTATCGTAGGCCCAGGCTTCAGACCCGCCTTTATGTAACGGAACTCTGCTATTAGAAGGGACAATTTCTAACATATCTTGCTGTACCTGGCGGCGGGCCTCGGCCACCAGATCGGAGAAGGTGGTCAGCGCGACAAGCTGGCGCGGGGTGAAAAGCTGCCAATGCTTGGTCATTCCGTAAAGCTGTACACGAAAACTGAGAGCTCGCTCCGGCAGATCAGTATCAGGGATATTCCCTGGGATAGCCACATCCGCAGCTTGTTCATGTTCAGAAGTTGACGCGTAATAGCTGCGCCCTCTTTTACCCTCCGTCACGATTGCCATTAGTTGGGCACTCATTCGTCCGGCACACCCCTCGGCACGAATATGTTCAAAGGGCACAGGTGTACCACAAGCAATGCAGTGCGCTCCTTGCCGATTCACTGTACCGTCTGGCCCCATGCCGTCGCCTGTACGTACCACGAACGAGATACGCCGATTGTGGTCAACCTTTGGCTCAATCCATACTTTTCGCTCTTTCTTCTTGCTCAGGTCGAAGCTGCGTACCAACGGCATCATCGCGCCACAGGCGGGGTTGGGGCACTTGACCGTGCGCGCCCACAGCCAGGCAATCACCGTCTCGCCATTGTAGTCCGGGTACAGGTGGCCTATCTTCTCCCACGCCTTCTCCCGCATCCACTCGCCGTAGTAGCGCACATCGGTGGCCAGCCCTGCCGCGCCCTTCCAGCTTCCGCCCTGCGCCGTGCCCGCCCGGTCGCGCGGGTTCACCGGCGGCATGTTGGCAAACTTCGGCGGTATCTCTATGAGCGCCTTGTTAATCATCACCGCCACCGGGTTCAGGTCGCTGGCGTGGGCTTCCAACCCCAACCGCTGCGCCTCCAATGGTATCGAGCCGCCCCCGGCAAACGGGTCGAGCAGCGGCGGGGGGTTGCCCCCCGTCGCCAGCCGGATCAGCTCGCGGGCGGTCTCCAGCACCTGCTCGTCGGTCGTGCTCTCCCACCGCACCAGCAGCTCGATGAAGTCGAACAGCCGCTGGCGTGGGGTGTCGTTGGCGGTCGCGTTCTTGCCCCTCGGCAGCGCCCGGCACGCCTCCACGAACTCCGGCGGCGCATCCGGGTCGTCCGGGTCATCGACCAGCGATGAGAAGATCACCGCGCGGCAGGCGGCCAGCGGTCGGCGTGCCCACCACAGGTGCAGCGTGCTGGGGTGCCCATGCCGTATCGATTTCTCGCGGGCGCTGGCAATGTTGATCGCCTCCAGCGGCAGGGCCACTTCGATGAGCTTTTTGCGGTATCCGGTCATGCGGGTGGTTCCTCTCAAGTGACGGGTGAAAAGTGACGAGTGACGAGTTTTTTGCCTTTGACTCGTCACCCGTCACTCATCACTCGTCACTCGTAGGCTGTCCCGATCTGCGCGGATCATCTGCGACGGGGAAGGCGTTCCGGGCGGTGGTGTCCAGCGGTTGCGCTCGATGGAATCCAGCACCTCTTCAAGTGTTCGATTATCCGGTTCGTCATCAACGCCCGTCAGTTCAGCCTCGTCCATGTCAAAATCACCAAAGAAATATTCAAGCCGCTGTTCTTCCATCAGAGCCAGGACAAACCGCCTCAGCTCATCAAATGTCATGTCAGCTATTCTTGCTGTTGCCATGTTCCAGGTTCCTCATTCAACTTCACTGACGTATTCCTATTATAATTCACTCTGGTCATGTCGCCTTTCCTGTAGACGGTTCCGGGATGGGGTGGTCATGCGCCAAAGCCGCCTCGATCCACAGCCGCCTGGCATCCTCGATCATCGGCAAAACCTCCTCCCACTCGTCGACCTCGGTCATGCAGCCCGGCAGCTCCTTGATTTGCACAAACCACGCCCCACCATCGGGGATAATCTCCATCGTGTAAGGCAAGCTCATGGTGTATTCAACCGTTTTGACCATTTCAACACCTTCGCTAACGCTGTCATTCCCGCGAAAGCGGGAATCCATGGTCCTCGCGCGTGGATTCCCGCCTTCGCGGGAATGACACTATTGAGGCAATCTGCCTGGCAGCCTTAAAACCTCACCCTACGAACCCCATCCGCACGATCATCGCCTGCCTTCCCCTCTCCAAGTTTGGAGAGGGGGAGCCGCCGCCGTCGCTAAGCCGCCGGTGTCGTGGGGGTGAGGTTTTAACGGCGCTCTCCGCACCCTCATTCCCATCCCCCATCACTCATCATTATTTAATCGTCCCAACCTTGCGCTCGACCAGCTCGCGGAAAGCCTGCTCCTGCTCAGGAGATGTGAAAACCCGCTTGGGCACAGGGCGAAGCGCGGTCCCGGTTGTGCGGACAATCAACAAATAATAATCTTTGAACTCCTGGGCTTGTCGGAAACTACTCCAGGGGAGATTGACATCCTGGAAACGAGTTGCGATGCGGACATGCTCATCATCCAATGTCCAGGTTATGTCGGCACGGAATCGCTCATCCTTCTCAAACTGCCTCGCCGCCGAAATCAGAAGCCATAAGTACATCCCCGGAATGATCCACGTGAAGGCCGAGCCAATGAGCGAGAAGACTACAGTTAGGATGCCAACAAGCCCTGAATCATCACTAAGCATGCATGTCAGTAGCATCATAATGCATCCCAGCAGGCTAATGCCCAGCATGAACAGCGTTATCGAACCAAGAACCAAGAGTGAAATCATGGTTACTAGACTGCGCATCCAATGGGATCGCAGCGGCACAGTATAGTCATCTTTGATAGGGGTGTAAGTGAAAGTTATCGGCTCCATGACTGCTCTCTATTCTTGATGATTGTATCTTCGTAGGGGCGACCCGCGGTCGCCCAAAGGGTACATGATACTCAAACCCATCTTTTCTCGCGTTGCCGTTCCCGCATCGACGCGGTATAATAGCCCTTGGTTGGCACCTTCCCCAACCCACTCCTACACTAAACACCCTCCCATGCTCCTCTGTTGATCCTGTATCCATTCCATATCCATCTTATATCCATCCCATATCCTCCCCGTATCGATCGCCTGAGCATCCCGGCAGCACCACCTGAGCACCTCAGCCCGGCCGCGTGCTCTGCTTGAGCAGCTTGGCCACACTGTACCGGGTACCTGTCCCCAAGTCCCCCGGATCGGCAAAGGCGCAGTCCCGGACGTAGCGCGGCTCACAACCCTGCCCCTCATCAACCTCCACCAGCGCCAGGATGAACTGCTCCGGCGCATTCAGGCTGGTCAGGATTTCGTTGCGGGTCACAAACACCTCTTCACTTCCCTTGCAGTGCCCCTTCACCTCGATGAAACGCAGCCTCCCCACCCGCGGGTCGAAGCTCTCCACGTCATAGCCTAGCTTGCTCCGGCTCACGTCGCGCGGGTCGTTGCCCAGCGCCATCTCGGCCTCCATCACGGCCTGCATGGCAATGGCCTCGGTGATGCGGCTGTCGAGCATCTCCGGCGGCACGCGCTCGCCCAGCAGCAGCCCAGCCGGCACAACCAGCGCGCCGCCGATCACCACCGGCGGCGAGGCGGCGATCTGCCGCTCCTGGGCCAGCTCCTCTTTGCGCCGGGCCAGCCGCGCGGCCAGCTC
>JAFGLD010000251.1 GCA_016928235.1 Anaerolineae bacterium
GGGCGGAAGGGGACAGGACACGGGGTGGGGAGACCAGGAGTATGGTAGGAGTATGGCAGCAGTATGGCAGCAGTATGGCAGCAATAGCGTGTGTAAGGATCGCCGTTTGGCCTCACCAGGCTCTCGGTTATCTGACACCTGCTGGACTCTATTTCAAGAAAGGAGAAACATGGGATGGTACATGGGGCCGTGATATGGAAAGAGATTATTTGTGGAACATGTTGAGGAATGACATGACACTCCCGGACCGGCTTGTCATTCCCGCGCAGGCGGGAATCCACCGATACACAGAGCATTCCCTCAAAGCATTTCGGATGCTGCCCTGGAGAAGCATGTTCTTTTGCATTGAAGTATCCCGCAAATATCTCGCCTTTTATCACAACTTAATGAACCATCCCAGAAACATCCACCTTTAATCAACCCCTTTTTCGGTCCTGACAACGGGGTACACTATATTCTTGGTGATCAGTGATTAGTTTTCAGACGCAAATCACGGGTCGACGGTCAAAAAATCGATGACTGTTTGTCCTTTATCCATTTACCCCAATGGCCCGGGAACACTACCGCCATTTGCCGGAGGGGGTGATTACCTATATACATTGCTGCCAAACCAGTCTATACTGAGAGTGTGCTGGTTGCCTATGGCTTTTTTGACCAGTAACTCTCTTGAGATTATTTTGTCACTGGTATGTTTTGAGGAGAATAAAGCAATGATTGGTAACGCATCTGATAAACCTGAACAGTCTCGACGCCCCTGGTGGATCATTCTGATCATAGTGTTTGTGTTGTTTCTCTGCATTATCCTGGCTGCGTTCACCGAGCCGGGTAAACGAATATCGAACTCACTGCTCAATGTTACTGAGGAGCTGACCCAAGAGCCAACTACTGAAGCGACTACGGCTGTTACCAATGCAACAATCCCTTCCCTAACTGATGAGCCAACCGAGGTCATTGATCCGACCGATAATCCTACCGATGAGCCGACAAAAGCGCCAACCGATGAACCTACCGAAGAGCCTACTCAGCCAATCACGACCGAGCCGCCGACGGTTAGTACCGGTAACGGTACCTGCTTTGCCGCCTGCGATCCCACTCAGGCAACTTGTTTGCCAGGTTTAGTTTGCGTGCCCGGCTCTAGTAGCACCGGCTATATTTGTTGGAGCCAGGCTGTTTGCCAGGAGCCGACTCTTGAGCCGACACAGGAGATGGTGTGCCATCCTGGCCAGTGGACAGGATGTGGCGGTATGCCGCCTGGCATTATTTGTGCCTGGGACCATGTTGCCCAGTGCTTACCCAATGGTACCTGGGGAGCCTGTGTCTGGGACCCCGGCACCTGCGATCCATGCCGGGCGGCAGCCTGTGGCGACGGCAAGTGTGTCCGAGGGTGCGAAAACGCCGGCAACTGTCCGGCAGACTGTAGTGGCCCTGCCATGGCCTGTGAGCCAATGGGCGGCTCTCCGGAGTATGCTTGTGCGTGCAACTGCCCATCGGGCCCGCATGTGATATGGTGTTCTGATGAAAGCACGGTGCCGGATACAACCGGTTACTGTACCGCAGTGTGCGCGCTGGAATGTACACCTCCAACAACTGGGCCGTAACGAAAATTTAGTCCAAATCATACTTGCTCTCGTTCTCACGCTTTGCGTAGGAACGAGAGCAAGCCACCAATCCACCGATCACCACTACCAGAAACACCCCACTCACCACCGCGCCGATTATCAGCATCCGGCTCCGGTAGGTGAACACGATCTGGTGCTCTCCCTCCGGCACCCGCACGGCGCGGAACAGACCGTTGGCACGGAGGATATCGGTCGGGGCGCCGTCGATGGTCGCTTCCCAGCCGGGATACCAGGCATCAGATAGTACCAGGTAGGCGTCCGCCCCCGCGGATTGAACATTGATGGTGACGCGCTCCGGCTCGTAGGTCGTGATCGTTGCCTGACCCGGGTTTTGCGCGTCGCAGCTGCCGGCTTGGGGCGAGGCAGGATCATCGATGACTGTCAAGCTCCCGGCGCTCGATTGCTGCATTTTCTCCCACATTGCCTCTTCCCCGCTGACACTATCGATATGGCAAGTCAGGTAAGCCCGCGGCAGCGTCCCGCGGTATTCATAGATCTTGACATCGCCGGAGTTGGCCAGATGCAATGTGTGATTCTCGGAGAGAGTGGTCGAGACAAAGGCTCCGCTCCTCTGGTCGATCAGCGTGGCGCCGCGCACCGCCAGCGTGCCGGAGAAGCTCGATACCACTGATATCTCGATGTGGTCAATGCGCAGGACAGATCCCAATTCGACCAACGTGTGATACTCGATCCGGTTGGGCTCGTCCGGTGTGAAACTCCCGACCGCTGTGGGTGGCTGGCTGTTCAGTGCCCCGATGCCCTCCGGCTGCGAGGAATCGACCAGCAGCGGTACTATCATGGCATCCTGATTGCTCTTGGCGCCTTCTGGGAACAACAGAATTGACCCAACTTGCGTGTCGCCGGCCAACCCGTCGACCCCTTCCAGGTGTCCGACGATTCCAACCGCGTTGGCGACGAATGGCTGACCGGGATAGGCTTCGATGGGGGGAGGGGGGGTATCAGTGCCGCCTGTTCGACATGCCGGGAACTGCAAATCGTAGTAGGCATTATCGAGCCAGACGTCGTAGACCTTATCGGTGATGATCCAGCCGACGTTGGCCAGGCTAAGCCAGTGTAGGTCGGGCACCATCGAGAGGTTCTCCCGCAGCCGGCCATCGGGCGAGACCTTGTTTTGATCGAGAAATAACGCTGTGAAGCGGGTGTAATCGCGAGTGGGTAATACACCACCATCGAAGCCGTCCATGGCTGGGATACCCCAGGCCAGCGGCAGGTTGGGAGCCAGGATTTCCTTTTGCTTGGCTGTAACAATGAAATCATACAGCGCGTCATCCGGCAGGTGGCGCCCGTAGACTGCCTCGATCTCGCGCAGGTCGCCGGGATCGAAGCGGGTGTCGGAGAGCGAGAGGAAGCGGGCCGGTGGCATCTGGTTCTGCCCGGCTTCCAACAGTGTGCTGATGGCGGGACGCTGGCTTGACCAGGCAGCGGGGTCGCTGAGATGGTTGTAGGGCAGGCTGCGAGCCGCCAGGAACAACTCCAGGACGGCGATAGTTGCCAGCGTCGCCGGGCCATATTGCAGCGCTTTTGGTCCGCGTTTCAGCACCCACCCAATCGATGCACAGACTGCGCCCAGCGTAATCGCCCACAGTACGATCTCCATCAAACCAGGACGGGTGGCCCCTGGAACATGATCGGCGGCCAGTGGCGCAGCGAAGGCAAGAGCCGCCAGCCCGATGACGATCAGGCCCAATCGCCACACATGGGTAAAGCACAGCGGCCGGGTGCATGCATCGAGCCTGCCCATGACGATGTCCAGACCCACGCCTGCCAATCCGGCCGCGCCGAAAGCCCACAGAATCATCCATCGAGCCGGGACACGGAACAGGTTAAAGCCGGGGACGACTTTCACCAGTGCCCAGTAGACCGGGTTATAAGCACCTACTGCCAGGAACACCCCCAACGCGGCCAGCATGATCAGCCCAGAGGTAGCGCGATCGCGTCGACGGGCCCACGCGCCGGTCAGCGCCAGCAGCAAAGCGGCAATTCCCACATAGCCGATGTACTCGCTGAACAGTGAGGGGGTGCTGTATGACGGCAGCAAGGCCCGCCCGACGATCCAGGGACGGAGCGAGAACGAGACAGCCTCATCAAATGGCAGCCCGCCACCGCGGTTGCTCAGCCGGGTTAGCTCGATGGTTGGCAGGAGCTGTGCGGCGGCCAGCCCCAGTGCCAACAAGCCGGCCAATGCAAGTGCTCCCATCGGCCAGGCCCCGATCCGCGGCCTGGAAAAACGTCGCGTTTTCCCTTCCGAAGCGGAGGAGAGGGTCACAGCGTGCCACAGCGTCCATGCGCCCAACCCGATCCCACTGATGAAGGCCGATTGGGTATGCCCGGCCAGTAGCTGCATAGCCAGGGCCAACCCCAGCCAAAATAGAGCGTTCAGGTGCTTCCTGGTGATCAGCTCGTCCCACAGCCAGAACAGCCAGGGCAGCCAGGCCAGCCCCTGGAGCTGGTTGACGTGCTCGACCTGCGCGGTGAGGTAACCGCCAAAGGCCAATATCGATGCGCCCAGCGTGGCACCCAGGATACTGAGCGAGAGTGATCTCCGGCCGAAGAGGTACATCCCGATAGCGGCCCAGGCCATGTGAAACACGATGGCGACTTTGATGGCGTTTGGGGCATCGAGCCACACGAGCAGCCAGTTGAGAGGGTAGAGCACGCCGGCCTGGCTGTTGGCCAGGAAAGGAGTGCCCATGAACAGGTAGGGGTTCCACAGCGGCAGCCGTCCGGTCTGCAAGACCGCGTTCCGATAATCCCAATAAGGGTAAAAGTAGGCAAATACATCGCCGCGCGGCAGAATCAGATCGGTGAAGACCATCCGCCAGAAGAATGCGACGGTGAGCAGAACGAGCACTATGATGGCGAGTGCATCAGCCCAGCCTGGCCTGACTCTTGGATACGGTTCTGTCGGGTACATCTTTTCGATCATACTGTGATTACCTTCAACTGTGAACCGGTCACCGCAAACCCGTCATCGATGGAGATATAGCAGCTCATCCGGGATGCGCGTTCCGGCCTCCGCGACCAAATCGGCCTCATTGTGTCTCAAGATCGTCACGTTGCCAAGTCCGGCCACATGACAACCATCGATGTCTGCAACCAGCGCGGCTTGCTCATCGATGCCAACCAGGGCTATTCCAGGTGGGAACAACTGCTCCAATCTACTCAGTAGACCATTGGGAAAACGGTCGAAATAGGGCAGGATGGCGGCGCCAGGCAGTAGGCCTGCACCAGGCAGTCGCTCGAATTCCTGTGCTATCAGCGTTGGCGGATAGGGCTTGATCGGCGCGAAGGTGTGCTCTCCCAGCGCAGCAGCCATGCTTGCGGTCGCAATCACGGCGGCGCCCGCCTTGTATTGCTGCCAGATCGCGGACTGAGAGATGGTTGATAAGGCGCGCGGCTCATCCCCTATCAAGAAGATGCCGTCTGACGGTTGGAGCAGAGGGGGTTGTTCCTGATTGGCGAGGGGGTGTGCCCGGATAGTCTGTGTGGCAATATCTAACCTGCAGAACATCTCTTCAGCCTGCTTAATGCGCTGCTCATAGGATGCTTTGTGGGGCTCCGCGGCCAGCGAGAAGATGATTATCCCGGCCGCGGTGCGCGGGAGCAATGTCAGCAGCTCTCTCCAGAGTGGCGCGGAGACCGGCTGAAGCCCCATGCCGCCCAGAACGATCAACGGGCCGATTGTAGTCTTCGGTGCAAATAAATCCATGGCGATTTCTGAGCCACGCAGCCGGTGTGGTATAATCCATCACCGAGCCATCCGCCGGCATGATCTTACACCGGGTGTGTGGCTCAGGGCGCGATAGCGCCTTCGACAGTCATCAGGCCGTCGGCGATGGCAATGGTGGTCAGGGTGATGTGAAACGGCGAGGATTGAATGGGCGCATTGATTCTGCGCTCGACGCTGGATACCAAGTCACCCAGCAGCACAGGGTCGATTTCAATTGGTCCAAACTCGACTGAGGTAATCGAAACGTGGAGCAGACCATCCTCGCCGATGGCAGGAGTAGCCACGATCAGACCGTTTGATTGAAAGGCGCTAGTGTTGAGCTGCCCATAGATGTTGAGGGTGCCATTGGTCAGAACGACACTGGTATTCCCAATGGGAAGAGGCTCTCCTTTATCGGCTTCTGCCTGCTGGATCGCATCAGCCAGGGCAGATGACAACTCGGCCTCGGTAAAAGTGATGCTGAAAGGGCCAGCCGGGGTGTTGAGGTTGAGGTCGCGCCATTTATCGTTGAATGAGTTCAGTGATTCAGTGGAAGGAGCAACTGCCTGAGCGGGACGGTCGGGGCCGCCAAGTCGGGCCGTCGGCATGTTACAGGCCAGCGTGGCAATCAGTAGGGTCAAAGGGACGAGTCGGGCGATGGTTTCTTGGGTAGTACGAGTCATCAACGCTTCCTTAGAAAATGGTAATGAGTGTTGAGCATTGGATGAATGTTATAGGGAATTGTTCCCTTTAGACGAGCTTCCTGATCATGAGCCAGATTGTTAAAAATGGCAACTCCATCACCAATACCTTTACAAAAGCTGCATCATTCCCACTCTCGCGGGAGTCTATCGAGAGACATAACATTACTCAAGAGGGGGTAGATTTTCCGGACATCATCTGAACGGTTTTTCTCATATGGATGCTTATGTTTCCGGCTCAACGCGGAATAGTGGGAAAAGCCATAAGAAACCAGGTTTTTATCTCACCGAGAACGGACAATGGATTACGGAAAAACCCGGTTTCTTAACTTACCCCCAGTTTTTCGCGTTGAGCCATGGTTCCAATGCGTCTAATCGTCTTTCTGCCTTCTCGATTTTGGCAAAGGTGAATAACAGATCATGGGTTAAAGACTCTCAAATAGATTGTTTCTCTCCGTTGGCTCCGGCGGCAATTATAGCGTGTCAATCGGGTAGATGCGAAGATGGCGCAACGAGCAGAGTGATAAGCAACTGATCATCGGAATGGGGATGCTTACACCAAGTCTATCCTACAAAAAGATGGTGTATGGTTAACCAGGAACTCAGGAAGTAGAGGTTTATAGCATTTTGTCACAAGAACGATTGCAAAAGTTAATGGCTCAAGCCGGGCTTGGTTCTCGCCGGTCATGTGAAGCAATTATCGAGCAGGGGCGGGTGACCATCAATGGTCACCGCGCCAGCCTGGGAATGCGGGCCGATCTCACCGTCGATGATGTCCGGGTGGATGGCGAGCGGTTACGTGCGCCTGAAGCATGGGTCTATGTTGCGCTCAACAAACCGCGTGGTGTGATCTCCGACGAGGATGTATCGGGCAGGCTCGCTCGCGCCCGAGATATGATCCCATTGGAAGGGCATCTTTATCCGGTTGGCCGTCTCGATCTGATGAGCGAGGGATTGATGCTTTTTACCAACGATGGCGATCTGGCCCACAAATTAACCCACCCCAGCTTTGAACATACCAAGACGTATCGTGTTATCGTCGAGGGCTCGCCCACGGAGAAAACACTCGATGTCTGGCGGCGCGGAATGTCGCTGGACGGCAAGCCAACCGGCCGCGCCGATATCGCCCGGATCGGCAAGACACGAGAGGGCGCGCTGATTGAGGTCACGCTGCGGGAAGGCCGCAAGCGCCAGATCCGCCGTATTGCAGCCGCCCTGGGACATCCGGTTGTCAGCTTGCTACGCGTTAAAATCGGCCCGATTGAGTTAGGCGATTTACCTTCTGGCGCCTGGAGGAGACTTACTCCAGAAGAGACCGAGACCTTGCAGGTTCTGCGTTCGGCTCGTCCGCGCCGGCTCAAGCGTGTCCAGGCAAAGCCGAAACCGAAGCAGGACACCTCGCAGGGTGCATCCAGACGGCAGACCGTTCGCAGCCCCAGGCGAAGGCCGCGCCGCCCATGAACAGACCTTCGACAATTGCCATCGATGGCCCGGCAGCTTCGGGGAAGTCGACATTGGCCCATGCGCTGGCCAATAAGCTGGGGTATCTATACCTGGATACCGGTGTGATGTATCGAGCCGTGACACTGGCGGCGCTCCGAAGCGGGATCGATCTGGCTGATGAGCCGGCACTGACCCGGTTGGCCGAAACTGTCGAGATCGATGTGGTGGCGCCGACGGTGGCAGATGGGCGTGACTGTACTATTTATCTCGATGGCGAAGACGTCACCTTGGGACTACGGGAGGCAGAAGTCGATGCGGGTGTCTCGATTCCGTCAGCTTATGCCGGGGTGCGGCAGGCACTGAGCCAGAAGCAGCGGCGCATCGGCGAGCGTAGACGGGTGGTGATGGCCGGTCGTGACATCGGGACGGTGGTTATGCCGGATGCCGACCTCAAGATTTATCTGGATGCCTCGGCTGAGGCGCGGGCCAGGCGTCGATGGTTGGAGCTGCAAGCTGGTAACCGCTCCGACAGCTACGATGATATTCTGGCAGGTGTGCGCCGACGTGACGAGATCGACAGTCGGCGTGCTGTTGCGCCGCTGCGTCCCGCGGATGACGCCATTATTCTGGATACCACCGAGATGGATGCCCCGGCAGTGTTGGACTACGTGATGGGGTTGGTGGGTATTGCTGGAGATGACACCGAAGCATGAGTAACATGCATTGGCGTGCATTCAGGATGACAGCAGAGGCGGGATTTAGACTCGTTTCTGGAAAAGACAACGTGTCCGACAGGTGCGTCTCTCGTGTTGATCGGGTTGTTCGCGTATTGAAGTACGTGCGCAGCGGCTGACATGGGGCACATGAGTTATCGCACTATCCACAAGAGAATCTATGGATTTCAGCTTTTTGCTCAGAGGGCTTGTCGTCGGCTTTTCGATTGCCGCGCCCGTTGGGCCAATCGGCGTGTTATGCATACGCCGCACATTGGCCAAGGGGCGCGCATCTGGCCTTGCTTCCGGTTTGGGTGCTGCCACCGCCGACGCGCTTTATGGATGTATTGCGGGGTTCGGCCTGACTTTTATTTCGAGCTTTCTGGTCAAGCAGCACGTCTGGCTACGGCTGATTGGCGGCCTGTTTCTTTGTTATCTGGGTTTCAAAATCCTGTTGGCCAAATCTACCGGACAGGCAGATTTAGCCAAAGATGATGGATTGGTTGGCGCTTATGCCTCAACATTTTTCCTGACACTTACCAACCCAATGACAATACTTTCGTTTGCTGCTATATTTGCCGGGTTGGGGTTGGCTGCCACAAGTGGGAGCTACCTGTCAGCAGGCACTTTGGTTCTGGGCGTCTTCGTTGGCTCAACTCTATGGTGGCTCACGCTGATCGGCAGTGTTGGTCTATTTCGAGACAAGTTCGATCACCATAGGCTGCAATGGGTTAACATCATTTCAGGCACGATCGTCATTGGTTTTGGTCTGTTTGCGCTTCTAAGCGCGCTATCAAAGTAACCTGCTCCGGAGACACATCTATGACAACAGCCGATACTTTGCTGCAACCTCATTTGCTCTCAGACACTGTCTACCTCCTGTCTGCCGAAGGTGGTAACGTTGGCCTGTGCGCGGGTAAAGATGGGGCCTTGCTGGTTGATATCCCACAAGAGGCAGAGCTATCTCGTATTCAAGCTGGTGTAGATAGTCTTGCTCCAGGCAACCTGAGACTCCTGGTGAATACACACGCCCATGCTGATCACGTGGCCGGTAATGTTCTGCTAGGTGATGATATGCCGATTATCGCCCATACCAACACGCGAAAACGGCTGAAGACTGACCAACGGATCACGGTTGGGGTCAAGGCATTCCATCCTGCGCAACCACCAATAGCCTGGCCCAACCTGGTGTTCGACCAGGAGATCACCCTTCACCTGAACGGGGAGGAGATCCAGCTTACCCACTTTCCGCAAGGGCATTCAGATTGTGATATCATCGTCTGGTTCAGGAATGCCAACGTTGTACATGTAGGGGATATTTTTTGGCCGCGGAGCTTCCCTTTTGTTGATGTAGAGAACGGGGGATCGGTGATGGGTCTTATACAGAACGTGAAAAAGCTGATCGATCTGCTACCAGCCTCCATACAGATCATCCCAGGCCATGGACCGGTATCGGACGTGAAAGAGTTGAAGAAATATCACCGTATGTTGGTCGAGACGACAGATTGGATAGATAAGCAGAGACAGGCTAACCAACGCTCTAAGGACATCGCCCAGACGATGCCGGATAAGTGGCAATCCTGTGGCAAAGCATTTATCTCAACGGATGCCTGGGTCGATCTGGTGCTCTATTCGCTGGGTGATAGCGACAGAGGTACCACGTGAGAATAGCGTGGTTGGGCTCTCAGGCGTTGGGTGGCGGATCTTTTGCAGGTCAAAACGCTTACCTCTCAATCACATTCACACTTGCACCGCCACCTAACCTTCAGGAGCAGCCGGCAATCATGTCCCTGATACACCTCGACCACATCATTTCCGGGAGCTACCAGTCCGTTTTTTAAGCGCGAAATACAGGCTATAGAAACGGCGTTTGAAAGCGGAACGGGGAATATCAGGTGGACTTTTCTCTCAACAAACTAGAATCTTGCGGTGCTGGTTTGAGCGTCTTTGTCCTTACTAGGTGGAAAGTGACGCTGGCAGCTATTCCCAACAAAATGATTCTCACCCACCACAGCGATACGACAAACCATGCTGTATAGCCAATTGTCAGCCACAGCAGCACAATGGTGAACACCTTCTGCTTGAGTTGTATCCCCCGGCCTTCCCGATAGTTCTTGATGTATGCGCCACACCAGCGATTGGTTGTCAGCCAGTGATAGAATCGATCTGAGCCACGGGCATAGCAAACAGCCGCTAAAAGTAGAAGAGGGGTGGTTGGAAGGATCGGCAAGAACATGCCAATCACGCCAATTATCACACACAATGTGCCGCAAATAATGAGTAGGTTTCTTGTTAGATTGTTCATAGTGGCATCTGTACCGATCGTGTGCGGTTAATGTATCTTAGGAATATTTATTAACTCATGTTACGCAGTAGCAGGCTACTGAGCGAGTTCTGCTTTCAGCGTTTGCAGTTCTTGGAAAGCTACCTGCAAAGCGGAAAA
>JAFGLD010000252.1 GCA_016928235.1 Anaerolineae bacterium
AAAAAGCGGGGAAAACTCTCGGCAAGAGAAACCGGGTTTTTCCTTCCGCAAGAACGGCACAGAGTTGATGCCGCTTTCGCAGTCAGGATGGCCTCTTCAACAACGAAAAACCCGGTTTCCGGATTGGTGTTCCCCTGATTATTGAGAAGATACATGCATATCTCATGCGCAGGAGCACGATATCGTACCTATCTATAAACACAACCGTTGACATAGGTACTGCCGGCAGGTTAGAATCTCGGCGCAAATTCGACCAAGTTGGTATTTTTTTCATTCGACATTCAATCGCAGTGTATTCGTTGAGCATGATCTGTTGGGAAAAACATCTACATGTTTTTCTTATGCTTTTGCCGGCTACCTCATCAGGCAATAGATTTCCATCCCAACACTTCGGAACACTAACCATACCCTTTCAGACAAGACTTTCAGACCGCTCCTGAGGACCGGACACCACAAAGATGTCAAAAAGCAAAGTTCGAGTCGTTGTTGCAATGAGTGGTGGAGTGGACAGCTCTGTCTGCGCCGCCCTATTGGTAGAGCAGGGCTATGACGTAATTGGCATCATGCTGCGCCTGTGGTCCGAGTCGGGACAGGTAACCAGACGCGATAACCGCTGCTGCACACGAGATCAGATGATCGAGGCACACTTAGTCGCCCGAAAACTCGGCATTCCATTCCAGGTCATCGACGCGCGAGAGCGTTTCAAACACGATGTCATCGATAGATTCATTGAGGGTTACAGCCAGGGATTGACACCCAACCCGTGCCTGGCCTGTAACCGATATTTTCGATTCGACTACCTGCTGAATGAGGCTGACAAACAAAGCGCCACTCATCTGGCAACCGGGCACTATGCGCGCATAGCACCATCTTCCAATGGCGCATTCGAGCTGCGTAAAGGAATCGATCAGGCAAAAGACCAGAGCTATGTATTGAGTGGCTTGAATCAGGCACAGCTCAGCCGGGTGATGCTCCCCCTTGGGCATCTGACAAAAGTAGAAGTCAGGCAGTTTGCTCGACAGCTCGGGTTGTCGGTTGCCAATAAAGAAGACAGCCAGGATTTGTGCTTTGTCGCGGATGGAGATTACCGTCGATTCCTTCATTCATACGCCGCAACCTCATCCGAGCCAGGCCCTATCGTCACAGGGGCAGGGAAGATACTTGGGCAGCACACTGGGCTACCGGACTATACCATTGGCCAACGCAAGGGATTGGGAATCAGCTACACAGAGCCGCTCTTCGTCATCGACAAGGATATCACAAAAAACACCCTTATTGTTGGGACACGCTCAGAACTGGGGCGCACTCACTTCCAAGCCGACAATATGAATTGGATCAGCGGTAAACCACCCGAGGAAGAAACCTGGGCCGACGTCAAGATCAGATACACAGCACCCTTCATCAGAGCCAAAGTGACCCCCATTGGCATCGATGCCGCGGACATCCAGCTCGAGACGACTATGCCGGACATTACACCTGGCCAGGGCGCCGTGATCTATGACGATGACCGCGTTGTGGGATGCGGGATCATCGCCCCCAAATCCTAACAAAATCGATTGGATCGTTGCCTTTACGACATCATCGCTTTTTACCAAAGCAACATCATCGCAGCAGCTAATACAATAGCAGGGCCATAAGCGATCGGTATATGAGGATGATAGTCTCGAACAATGACCGCACGGTAGAGAATATACAAAAATGCAATCAGCCCGCCCAGCACAATCATCAATACCAGCATAGGAAAAACTTTTGGCATACCAACAACCAGCCCGCTAAAAGTTGCCAGAGTGACATCCCCAAAGCCGAAAGCAACCTCAGTCACAGGTTCCTTTCGGGCTGTGTTCACTATCCACAAATAAACGCCACCCAGTAAAAAGAATCCCATAACAACGAGCTGACCTATTGCGTACCCCACCAACGCCTCGGCTATACTAATCCGGCCGCTGATGAGCACTTCGATCAGCGCAAACACGAAAGCTGGCAGCATCACAATATTGAGCACCAATCGATGCTCGATATCGATCACAGAGATGAGGACAAAAAGACTGGTATAAAAGGTCAGGACGCCAAACATAGGTGTCATACCCTCACGATTCCAGAGAAAGCAGAAAATAACCGCCAGCGCGATCTCGACTGCAAGGTAACGAAACGACAATCGACTCTCACAATTGGCGCAACGGCGCTGTCCAAGCAGCCAAGCCGTCACACCAAGAAAACTCAATATATGCCGTTGCTTGCCGCATTTCGAGCATCTTGGGAGGGTCAGACCACGCGGCTCCGGCCGAGATATTTCACCGATAGCGCCTTCTTCATCCTCATCAGAACCTCCCAGAAATGGCAACTGATCAGATAACCAATTCACAACTCCGCCCACGACAACCCCACCCAGGATGGTCAACACATATCCAAGTATCATCTTCTATCCTGTTCACGCGATACTCGACGCTCAAATCCCAGGTCTGCGTCAATGAAGTAATGAACTGTCAGTAGGACAAGATTCATAGATCCTACACCATAATCATTGCCGCCGTTGAGACATTGAACGTTGAGTGATAGATATCCCAAACCAAAATGCATTATATCATACACTGTCAGGAATGTTGCCACGCTATAATGACCATGCTACACTTCCAAATTAAGTAGAGTCTATCATCCCTCTGGAGGGTTGAATGCATACGAACCGTCAGAGCAGCTTCTTGCCACTGGTTATCACATGTCTGTTTGTTGCAAGTTGCAGCGCCCGTCCAACAACAGGAAGCTCAAACACCGATGACGCTTGGGGTACTCTCACCATCAGACCTGGAGATAAGATTCGCATCGGTATAGCCATCTCCAACCCTGATGATGGAGAAGGCCTGGAGATGGTCAGAGGCATTGAGCTGGCTATCCAACATCACCAAAACATAGCAGGCTTTCCGATCGAGGCTGTTCAGATAGCCACAGAATGTTCAGCGGATGGAGGCGAGAAAGCTGCCGTAGAGCTTACCAACGATGACCGTATTGTTGGAGTCATCGGTCCCGACTGCTCAGAAGCTTGTCAGACAGCCATACCAATCTTCGATGCAGCACACTACACCACCATCTCCCCATCTTGTGGAGCAAGAGAGTTAAGTGACACTGTTTTGCACATCAAGACTTTCACACGGACGATCTTTCCTGACGCCGATGAAGGTCACCTTGCTGCTCGGTATGCCTATAACGTACTAGGGGCCAGACAGGTTGTACTCATTGACGATGGAAGCATCAACACAACAGATTTTACGTTAGCCTTCGCAGCCCAATTCGTTAGTCTGGGAGGCAAGATTGTCAAACACATCGCCATATCACCAGACCAACAAAACATTTCGTCAGAATTAGAAGACATAGACACCAACAACACCGATCTACTCTATGCACCACTCTTGCCTGCCGAGGCTGCCAATTTCGTGATCCAGCGACGAGAATTGTTAAATCTATCCAGCATTCCAGTGTTGGGTGGAAGACATTATTGGGGTAACTGGTTTCTACAAGCAACAAAAGGCAAAGCCGAAGGTATATACGCCGTAGGCCCATATCCGACATCTTCAGCTTACGAAGAAGCGACTATCGGCTACCAAAACCAATACGCGCAATCACCTGCCGGAGCAACCTACGCCTATACTTATGATGCTGTCAGTCTATTGGTCAACACGCTTAACAAGGTTGCATCAAGCAACAGTCAGGGGGAACTACTTATTGGTCGCAAGAAGCTTCAGGAAGAACTCTATAAAACCACCAGCTACCCTGGTCTGACTGGTGACTTGACCTGCACTACCTGGGGAGATTGTGGTGTTAACAATCTAGCTGTCGGCCAGGTACAAATTTCCAGGTGGGTAGTTGTATTTATCCCATAGAGCACACGGATCACGGAACCGTCAGAGTATGTATTTGACTGTCTGAAATCAGGTTGATATTTCAAGATGATAAATCGACCATAGAAACATGTTGCGTTATAAGCCTTAGAGACTATGTTTTAGCCGAGCGGATTAACAGTTGTATAGAACTTTGTTGGTTTCACAGCTAACACTCACTTACTGAGTTGGGCCATTTTAGATCGAGGGCCTACTATGCGCTCAGTACCGGCAATCAATCGCCGATAGTTGGGAATCAGTGCAATGGCCACAAAAATGAGAGTTGCAGTTGCATATCCCACATACGTCAAAGGCTGATGGGCAAAAATTGCTCGTAAAATAAAAATCACGAGAATAGCGAGCGATGTTAGCGTAGAAGCAACCGATGCATACCCCGTAACGACAATACAGAGAGGAACAAGCGGTATCAAGACCGCTGCGGAAATAGGCCACAAGGCAATAGCAGCGCCAATATTGGGTCCGGTTCCTGCCCCACCCCTAAAACCGAGATAGATGGGCCAGTTATGCCCCACCACTGACATCACGGCACACAAAGCCTCCATGACACTATCTCCAGGCACGAGCAAACGAGCCATATAGACAGCCGCCACACCCTTGAGAATATCCCCCAAACCTGTCAGTAAACCGGCGACAGGCCCTGCAGCTCGCATAGCATTGGTGCCTCCCGTGCGTCCACTACCAAAGGTTCTGATATCCTTCTTGCCAATAGACCAGACCACTATCAAGCCCATGGGAATGGCCCCCACCAAATAAGCAGCCGCCACAGCAACAACATAGTTCAGCACTTCGATCTTTTCCTCTTATCGTAATGATTTATGACCAGACAACTATTGATACCTCAGATACCCTCAATCCGTCAAT
Source organism: Anaerolineae bacterium (assembly GCA_016928235.1). Lineage (GTDB taxonomy): Bacteria > Chloroflexota > Anaerolineae > Aggregatilineales > UBA3940 > JAFGMS01. Next base: position 4,752 of record JAFGLD010000252.1, read on the forward strand.
AGAGAAAGCCCGCAAATGCGCTATCTTGCCCGAAGCGGTGGGGACGATGAGCAGGCTCAGCACCTCCGGGTAGCAAGCATTGGCGATATCGATTGAAGATAATTCATTGCTGCCGCATGGGGGATGAGAATGATAAATGGCCAGCATGTCGAGACCCAATTCAGACAAGACACGCATCACATTCCATTGTGTCTGGGGCTCCATGAAGAATCCACAAGCAGGCTCAGGCGCGATGTTTGGAACCGGAAACACACAGGTGACTTCGCCCCCTACCCCACCCAAGAAGCCACACACTTCAAAAGGCATAGCAGAGCATATGTGCCCGACAAAAAAATCAAGATGGCGTGTCGAGAGTCTGAGTTCTGGTTGCAAAGGCATAAGGTATTGCAGTAAATCACACATGACAACCATCGCAATTAACTAATCTAAAATCCCCCCATTGGTCATCCTATGCGCATCTAAAAGCCTGTCTGCCTCTTCAGCAGAAAGATAGCCTCTTTCAATAACCACCTCACGGATTGCGCGCCCGGTTGCCAGCGCCTCTTTAGCTACCTCCGCGCCTTTTTGATAGCCAATTTTCGGGTTAAGCGCAGTGACGAGAATAGCATTTTTCGCTAACCACCCTTCTGCGACAGACTGGTTAGCTACCAGGCCATCGATAACGCGAGTCTTAAAGACTTTCAAGGCCGAGATCGTGATATCCATCATCTGGAATAAATTGTAGCCCATCACAGGCATCATGACATTCAATTCCAGTTGTCCTGCCTGTCCACACAGCATCACAGTCAAGTCATTTCCCATCACGTGAAACATGACCTGATTGACCATCTCTGTAATGCTCGGATTGATCTTGCCGGGCATAATGCTTGAGCCAGGCTGGACAGCCGGCATCACAATCTCCGCCAGCCCTGTCGCCGGGCCGGAAGCAAGCAATCGCAAATCGTTCGCGATGCGTGTTATATCCTGGGCCAGCGTGCGCATCGCTCCACTGAAATGAACCACATCTTGCATTGACTGCATGGACTCAAACAGATTGGCTGACATCTCAAGCTCAAAACCGGTCAACTCTTCCAGCCTGGCAACCATGCGTGAATGATATTCGGGATGGGCATTCAATCCACTTCCAACAGCCGTCCCGCCAATCCCTAGCCGCCGTAATCCTCTCGCAGCCTCAACCAGCTTATCCGCATTGCGTTCGATGGCACATGCATAAGCTCCAAACTCCTGACCAAGACGAATGGGGACTGCATCCTGCAAATGTGTTCGGCCGGACTTCAAGATAGGATCAAATTCACGTGCTTTCCGAGATAAACTCCCCTCCAACTCATCAATCGCTTCTATTAGCTCATCGAGCCGCCACAAACAGCCCAAGCGCAACGCAGTTGGAACAGTATCGTTGGTCGACTGTGCCATATTGACATGATCGTTAGGATGTACAGGCTTGTCAGGGACATCCAGGGCAAAACCCAATATCTGGTTAGCGCGGTTAGCGATGACCTCATTGGTGTTCATGTTATGCGATGTCCCGGCCCCAGCCTGAAACGGATCGACAGGAAACTGATCATCCCAGCGGCCACCCATCACCTCTTCCGATGCCCGCATGATTGCATGTGCAAGCTCTGTCCCAGACACAACTCTGCCTCCAATTTCCCGATCCGCAAAGAGGCCTAGATCCAGGTTCACCCCGGCAGCGGCCCGTTTGATAACCGCCATTGCCCAGATGAACGCCCGGTATTGCCTCAGACCAGAGATCGGGAAATTCTCTATCGCGCGTTGTGTTTGAGCGGCATAGAGAGCCTCGCAAGGGATTTGTAATTCACCCAAGGAATCCTTTTCGATCCGGTAGTCTGTCATGTATCCCCCTCCTACCCAACATCCAAACCGATCATAAAGGAGCAGCCTGTTGAGGCTGCTCCTCCCATTCAGCAAACAAGAATATCTCTTGACACAGCAGAAGTGCCGTAAATCCTGCCTCTGAGACCTTTTTTGTGGACAAAGGCACCCATCCAGATAAATACTATTTTGATGCGGCCTCAAAGCGAGAGGACACATCATCCCAATTGACTATATTCCACCAAGCCTCAACGAAATCGGCGCGCCGGTTCTGGTACTTCAGGTAGTAAGCATGCTCCCAAACATCGAGCGTGAGGAGTGGGACCATGCCATCCGAGAGCGGTGTATCCTGGTTGGGGGTATTGAGAACGGCCAGTTTTCCACCCTTTTCCAGACACAGCCAGGCCCATCCACTACCAAAACGCCCCATCGCCGCTTTGGTAAACTGCTCCTTAAACGCCTCGAACGAGCCAAAGGTGGACTTGATGGCATCGCCCAGCTTGCCCTGCGGCTCACCGCCACCACCCGGCCCCATGTTTTGCCAAAACATGACGTGATTAAGGTGTCCGCCACCATGATTCCTCACGCCAGCACGCGCAGATTCAGGAATAGCCGACAAATCCCTTAACAAATCCTCAATTGTCTTGGTCTGCAGGTCAGGATACCCCTCCAACGCAGCATTCAAATTGTTGACATACGTTTGGTGATGCTTACCATGGTGAACATGAATGGTTTGCTCATCAATATAAGGCTCCAATGCATCGTAAGCATATGGCAATGGTGGTAGTTCGTGTTTTCCCATCTCGAAATGCCTCCTGGTGATAGTTGAACAATTCAAAATCTGGCAAGTAACTTTGACCGCCAAGGCAGGCGGTGCTAAGATGGTCTTCACATCATGACGGGGTACAGTGATTCTAGCTGCGCCAACAGACCAAGTCAAATCAGATCCTTGATCCAATCAACAAAGATAAGATTCGGTGAACCAACAATTCAAACTCGGCTTGATGTTGGCTGTCGGCATCCTGGCTATGTCCTCGTCCTCCATCCTGATCCGTTGGGCGCAAGATGAGGGAACGCCCTCATTGATCATTGCAACGTATCGACTGACGATAGCAACCTGTGTCTTGAGTATCCCCATATTCCAGCGGCATGGCCGGCAAGAATATGCTAAAATGGATAGACAAACAGTTATCTGGGTGCTATTGAGTGGCACGTTGCTTGGGTTTCACTTTGTAACCTGGATAACATCACTGTCTCACATCACAGTCATGAGCTCCGTCGTGCTGGTAACAACCACTCCCCTTTGGATTGGGTTGGCTTCGCCCTTGTTGCTGGGCGAACATATACCCAGGTCGATGTGGCGCAGCCTCATCGTTGCCATGCTGGGCGTCAGCTTGATAGGTCTCGCAGGCTGGAAAGACACACTGTCACAAGCTATGGCAGGCGATGTCCTAGCACTGTTGGGAGCCATATTCGCGGCCGGCTATCTTATCATCGGACGAAAACTGCGTACCACCTTATCGTTGCTCTCCTATTTATGGCTGGTCTATGGCACGGCAGCCGCCTTTTTGCTGATATGGTCATTGGTTTCTCACCTGTCGCTGGTAGGCTATACTTTAACAGCAACGATCTGTATGATAATACTTGGGATAGTGCCACAGCTCATCGGTCATAGTTTAGCCAACTACGCGATCCGTCATCTTTCAGCAACTTTTGTCGGCATCACAATTCTAGGTGAGCCCGTCGGCGCAACTGTATTGGCTGCCTGGCTCCTCCAAGAAACACCCCATTCTCCTCTTCAGATTCTGGGGGGCGCGATCACTCTGGCAGCGATTGCCTCAGCGTCATTGGCCGAGAGAAACAGAGGCAGCACAACAGCCTGACCGTCTGGCCAAATCCAGACTTAACCCGGCATAATGGAACATAGAGATGTGCCCGGCACACACGGCACATCATTCATGATGACATGAATGGCCGGGATGATTACAAGATAATGTTGGGATGAATTTGGGATGAATAGAGGCACCCCGGACGACGATTACAGGACAACCTGATCATGTCGATGACCTCCCGTTGTATCCCAGGGTTATCGCGCCCAACTGTGCTGGTCAAAAACATCTTTGCGCTTTGCGCGCAATTGTCATATCAGAATCTGCGGGCCTATAATTTGAACAGGTCCTCAATCACACTTATCTTAATGAGAGGATAAAGAACATGGTCAAGATCACCTGTTTTAAGTGTCACTGGAGTTGGTCACTAAGTTCTGAAGAGGTCAAGACTATTTTTGACGCCCTGACCCCTGAAGATAATTATTATGCCGTTGGATGCCCAAAATGCAGGCGAGTCAATAAAGTTACCCGCAAGCAACTTCAACAAGCACTGCCACGACCTGCGGCTGAGCCTGATACACCTGAAAGCGAAGTTGATGAGGCTGCGCCGCCTGAGCAGAATTCCGAAGAGGCTGCGCCTGAGCAAGAATCCTAGGCACCTGGCTGATGGGGAAACCGCGTCTAAAACTCTACATCATCTCACACATCCTGTGGGATAGAGAGGGTGTACATACATTCCAGGAACTGCGGCTTCATCTGGTGCAGTTTCTGGATAACATCCTGTCTACTCTTGCCGCGATTCCTTCCCTGGACGGCTTTGTGTTAGACGGCCAGAGCATTTTCATCGAAGACTACCTGGAGATCCGACCTGAACTTCGAGAGCTGGTTACCAGGCTCAATCAGAATGGCCAGATTCATCTCGGCCCATGGTACATTCTGCCCAACGAATTTCTCTGTAGCCCTGAGGCACTCATACGGAATCTTCAGCTTGGCTCAGAAACGGCCCTCCGGCTGGGCGCACGTTTGAACGTCGGTCATTTATCAAGCACAATTGCCCACATTGGGCAAATGCCCCAGATCCTGCACGGTTTTGGAATCGAGATCGCTACGATTGTTGACAACATCCAATCAGACACCCCACTCGAACAATGGTGGTTTGCTCCAGATGGCAGTCGTGTCCTGCTTATTCACCTATGCGAAGAACCAGGCTTAACCCTGTCCGACAACACTGAGACTTTCTCGACAACCCTCACGCAAATCAAAAACAAACTCAAAAAGCGCACTGCTGCTCAAGCATTGGCCATCCTATCCGATATCAAACATCAAGAAACAGGTCACATAGCCCACCTGGTAGACAATATCCAGGGTCAGTTACGTGGTATTCAGGTTGTGCATGGAGATCTGAATGGTTATCTGGCGGAAGTATCGAACACCGTCAAAAAACTTTCCACTACAGAAGGTGACATACAACTGCTTCCGTTTTCAGCAGGCGCATTCAGTGCTCGAACATGGATCAAACAGCATAATCACATTCTCGAAATCCTTCTGGAGCATTGGGCTGAACCTTTCAGTGCCTGGGTCAGTCTGAGTGAAAACACAACAGACAATCGATGGCTGCAAAAGCCGGACGACCTCGTCACACATGCCTGGCGACTACTGCTTCCAAATCACGCAATCACATCCATTTCGGGCTGTGCCATCGATCAGGTCCACCGCGAGATGCAAATACGCTTCGAGCAAGCTGAACAGATCGGCGCGGAGATCGTCGAACAAAACCTGCAACACCTGGCAAGCAAAATCGACACCAGCCTCATTTCCAGCGATGGAAATGCGCTGTATGTCCTTGTATTCAATGGAGCCGGGCACCCTCAAACCGGCCTCGTTTCGATCGAGATACCTTCCTCGAATCAGCCCCTCACCGTACTGGAAACGTCGGGTCGCCCCCGACCAACTGAATGCACCAGTGTTCCAGAAGACTCCCGGCTATGCTATGTTAGATTCACCGCCGAAAATGTTCCGTCTTACGGCTTTCGAACCTATCTCCTTCAGCCAAACACCGGCAATGCGCCGGACGTACAAATCGATGATATTCCAACCATCGAGAATGAGTACTTGAGCGTTTCAGTCGATCTTTTCAATGGAACATTCACCCTGTTCGACAAATATACAGGGCGATCCTTCCCTGAGCTAAATCGCTATATCGATGGAGGGGATTGCGGCAATCCGGCAGCCTACCAACCGCCACACAGAGACACACTCATCGACATTGCAACCAACACACCACTGCACGTAGATCGTCGTATCAGTAGTACACAGCAAGAGATCAGTTATCTCCAGATATACCGGCTACCCCAGATGCTCACGCCACAGCGCGACGCCCGATTACCGCTGGCTGCTCAGTTCGTGCCAATTTCTATCACAACCTCACTGAAACTGACTCCTGGCGTACCACGCCTGGATGTAGAAGTCCAGGTCACCAACAACGCCCTGGATCATCGTCTCAGAGCGCACTTCCCGACCGGCATCAGAACATCGGAAGTCCTGTTTGACGGGCATTTCGAGGTCGTCAGCCGGTCCGTGCCGGGCAACTACCCACAACAAGCGTTCGTGACTGTGCCAGGAATTGATACAGGGCTCACCATCGCCAATCAGGGGCTGACTGAGGCCGCGGCCTTAACAAGTAGCGAGGGTGTCGAAGTTGCCCTCACCCTGATGCGCAGCGTGGGCCGGCTGCGACCACCAAACACTCCGGACGACATCCAGATACCCGATGCCCAATGCCGAGGAAATTATCATTTCTCGTACAGCCTTATTCCCCATGCCCAAGATCCGCTGCCTGCCTGGCAACAAGCCTGGGCTTTTCAAAATCCTCTGAGAGCAGTCGTCACAAACAGCCATCCTGGAACGATGGCGATGGAGGAAAGCCTGGCATTGGTAGATAACCCGGCTTTTGTGTTGAGTACAGTTAAAACGGCAACAACAAAGAGAGGACTAATTGTTAGAGGGTACTGTATCAGCAAGAAGACAGAGAAGGTTGTTCTCAAGCTTGGCATACCGGCCCGACAAGCAGAGATCGCCAGGCTCGATGAGTCTCCCATCGGCAAGCGCATTAAGCCGGATTCACATGGGTGCTACCACTTCGAGGTTAACCCGGCCGAGATCGTTACACTTCTCTTCAAGATAGATTGAGCTTGCAAGCAGTCTCCTCCAAACAGCAAGGTCTCACCCCCCTACTCCAAGATAGCTCCCATCCCCCGGCCAGATCTCGAATTCAAGGGGTTCGAGCGGATCGTCATCAGGCATGTAAGGAACAAAATACTGCTCCCGCAGACGATCAAGTGTGCCGTCTCTTTTCATATCCTGCAAAGTAAAAGCCATCAAAGCCTGCAATTCGGTATCGTAAAAAGGTAATGCAATCGCATAGTTTGTCAGGCGATATCGCCTCTCAATGACTGCGAGACGATCGTCGGTCTGGAGCATAAGCATCATGCCAAACTCATCGCCGACCACTGCATACACGCTGCCGGCTGTCAGCAACTGAAAAGCTTCTTCATTCGAGGTAATCTGCTTGACCCTGGGAATATCGTTGTTATCCTTGATCAAAGATTCGCTCAAAGCCACCGGTTCGGCAGCAACAGATTCTTTCGCCTCGAGGTCGGCGATACCTCCTATCGTCACACTCTGCATGTGGATCAACCGCAAGCCCCGCTGATAATAAGGAGGGCTAAATGCCACCTGGCCGACCAGAGACAGATTAGGTTGGATTCCTACAACCAGATCGGCCTGTCCCCCCTTCAAAAGATCGAGACCTGGCTGCCCTACCGTCTGGGGCAGCTCACTAACCGGCACATGCCAACGTCGAGCAATCTCGTTGATGATAGCCCTGTTATATCCATCGACGATAGGTTGACAGTCAAAACGACCCGGGTTGGCATCCAAAGCCAACCCGGCTACACGAAGAGGTTCCCCTCGTTTGATGCGATCGACTATTGATTCCACGTCCGGCAAATCGGTAGGAAAAGTCTGGAACGTATAGGCCGGGTCACCAGGATATACCGGGAACAAATCGGCCGCATAACCATAAAAGTTCGATGAGAAAATTTCGCCGGTCTTGCCCTCTCTTGTGATCTCCAGCAAAGTCAGGTTGAGCATATCACGCAGAGGTGTATCGCCTCTCCGAACGGCAAAGGCATAAGGCTCAGACAGAGCAAACTCATCGAGTATTTTGACGTTCGAAAGAGAGCTGGCAGCCAGCATCACATCTTCCCGTCGACCTGTAATAGCGCCTACTTCGGCATTCTTAAACACAGAAACAGCGTCTTCTACCGTACTCAAGACACGGATGGTTGGGGTAATTCCAACCTGGGTTGCATACTGCGCCAATAAATCCTGAGCTTCCGAGCCAATCGCAGCCACTGCGCCACTGCCAAGCCCGGCAATGGTATCAATGCCGCCATCGGCAGATACCAACACAACATAGCCGCTGTGGAACGTCGTATCTGAAAACTCGACAAACTGTTCCATATCCCGTCGATGTGGCATAGCCGCCGCTAACACATCGATGTTCCCGCTGTACAAGATCGGCAGTCGTGTTTGCCGGGTAACTTGCACAAACGTGACATCCACCTCCCATTTTTCGGCAATGTTGCGCATCAGATCGACCTCGTACCCTTGCACCTGACCGTTATCGGTCAAAAAACCGAAGGGGCGATAGTTATAGAGCACACCGACCCGAAGCTCACCACGCTGCCGAATATCCCCCAGGGCCGACGTCGTCACCGGTGATGGAATAGGGGTTTCGTCAGGATTTCCGTGAGCGACAGGCATGCTCGTCACGCTGCGCGTCGGAACAACAGTTGGCGTCAATGAGCCCTGAGGAGTTTGAGAACAGGCTGTCTGGAAACAGGCAAGCCCCACACTAAAACCCAGGCTTAAACAAAGCAAAGAGCGTCTCAACATACAATCATCCTGATATGATCTGATAAAGTCCTTGGGTATGGATGTACGTCTCAACATTCGCCGGGAGCAAGTAACGGATTGTCCGCCCACCGGCGACTCTGGATCGAATATCTGAGGCCGAGATATCGATCAAGGGGGCCGTCCCAAAAATGACATTGTCATGCAATCCGGGAATCGACGAGTCCAGCTTCGCCATGTCGCACTCTACGGCAGCTCTTTCCATGACCACCAATGTAGCCTGCCGGATCAGACGGGCAGGCTCTCGCCAATCAGGTAGATGGCACAGCGAATCGCTCCCTAGCAAGAAGAATAATTCACTTCCAAGATATTGATCAGCGAGCAAGGATAACATATCGACTGTGTAATGCGGGCCAGGACGATCGATATCCACCCGCGACAACTCAAATGCCGGGTTATCGGCCAGTACCATCTCCACCATGTGAAGCCGGTGTTCGATGGGAGAAACAGCCTGCCCCTGCTTATGCGGCGGTTCAGATGAAACAACCCACAAAACACGATCCAGCCCCAGTTGATCACGCGCGCATTCGGCCATAATGAGATGCGCAAAGTGCGGCGGATCGAATGTGCCACCCAGAACCCCCAGACGCATCAGTCAATCCACTCCAGCTCATAATCGCCAATCAATACTGTATCACCCTCCGATATCCCTGCCTCACGCAGCGCATCGGCGATCCCAAGCGCAGTCAGAATACGATGAAAACGAGCCAAGGCTTCATCGTATTCCCAATAAGTCATCGCCGCAGCCCGCTCGATGCGCTTGCCAATAACCCGGAAGGCGGTATTCTCGCGCACGATGCGGAAAGCAGAATCATCATCATCGAGTCTGAAAACAGGCGCCTCGGCAACTGCTTCAGGCTCAGGCAGTGTATCCAAAGTATCCACCACCAGGCGCATCAACTCACGAACACCTTGATGCGTCGCAGCTGAAATCGCCATAACGGGATGCTTACTCGGTGGAAGTCTCTTAGTCAGCGAACGCCAATACTCCTGCGCCGAGGGCAAATCTATCTTGTTGAGCACAATCACTTGTGGTTTAGCAGCCAGATTGGGATCAAAAAGAGACAGCTCACTGTTGATCTGGACAAAATCACCAACCGGATCGTCCCCTCCTCCGTCGAGGAGATGAATCAGAAGACGCGTTCGCTGAACGTGGCGGAGAAAGCTGTGGCCTAAACCCACCCCGGCGTGGGCACCCTCGACCAAACCGGGAATATCCGCCAGAACAATTTCGCGTTCGCCAATGGCCGCCACACCCAGATTAGGTGTCAAGGTGGTAAATGGATAATTGGCGATCTTTGGTCTGGCAGCGCTGACCACAGAGAGAAGTGTCGACTTTCCGGCATTGGGAACGCCAATGATCCCCACATCCGCGATCAGCTTTAATTCCAACTTAAGCCATCGCTCCTCACCCGGCTCGCCTTTTTCTGCCACCCGTGGAGCTTGATTAGTAGAGGATTTGAAACGGGCATTTCCGCGGCCACCACGCCCACCGCCAGCAACCGTCACGCGCTGCCCCGGCTGTGTCAGGTCGGCCAACAACCTCTCACTCTCCGCATCCTTGACAATCGTGCCCGGGGGAACTTCGATGATCAGGTCATCGGACGAGGCGCCCGTCCGGTTGAAGTTTCCACCATTCCGACCCCGCTCGGCCTTGAAATGCTTCTTATGCTCGAAGTAGGATAGGGTATGCAGACGCGGATTCGCCAGCAGGACCACATCTCCGCCTTTGCCACCGTCACCTCCAGCAGGGCCGCCGAGAGGAATATATTTTTCGCGCCGAAAAGCGACAATACCAGCGCCGCCATCACCGCCTTTAACGTAGAGCTTGACCTCATCCAGAAACATAGTTTGCCAAGCATACCGCGCCACTCCAGAAAGAGCAAAGAGAACGATGTTGGGTGACGTGTGATAGATGATGGGGCAAAAAAGTGGCATATTTTCAATAATGCGGATGAAATATCTGTTGCACGGCGTTTCTGCACATACAAAGCGTCGAGACAAAAGCAACTTTACCCTCAACGCAAAAGTGATTATTCGAGGAATCTGCTAAAATCGAGGATCAATAGACCAACGACCCCGGAAGCTGCAAACGAATTCGGCTTCAGCGGTCACGTTCCAGGACAAGCGTGACCAGGTTATACAACTGTTCGACTGCCGGGCTGGGAGGAATACACTCAAGAGCAGAATACGACTGAGTAGCGAGCGCCAGTGCCATTTGCCGTCCCTCGTCAACAGCACCACCCGCAATCAGTTGGCGCTTGATCCGCAAGTAAGGATCTTCATCCTCCTGATCCTCCTGAAGCACAGTAGGAGATGCCACCCCAACACCTCCCGTCGAACGCCCATTCCCTCCCAAGCCGGATTGGACATAAACCGTCGCCACGCCCTTACCTTGCCCAATATCGACGCCTGTCTCCTTCCCCATGATCTGGGAATCACCAGTGAGATCGAGGAGGTCATCGACAATCTGAAAGGCTAACCCCAAGAAGAAGCCATAGTCTCCCAGCGCCTCCACATGTTTGTCTGTCCCCCTACCCCATTGTGCCCCCAACAGAGCCGCGGCACGAAACAGGGAAGCTGTCTTCTTAGCCACAATCTGCTGATAGACTTCACGGCTCAGTGTATCAGACCTGGCTGCTACTGCCTGGAGCGTCTCACCCTCTACCAATGCCACTGCCGCTTCGGCCAGCACCTTGTTGAGATCGCCATAAGGGATCATCAGGGTGTAAATTTTGGTAAAAAGGTAATCGCCTGTCAGTAGGGCAAAGGTCTGACCCCAACGCCCATTGATCGTTTCTCGCCCCCTCCGAACCTGGCCCCGATCATTGATGTCATCATGAACCAATGTAGCAGTATGCAACAGTTCAACAGCTGTTGCGAGAGGAACAGCACCGGCCAAATCTATACCACCTACTGCCTGGTAAGCCAGGAAGAGCAAGCGAGGCCGAATCCGCTTTCCTCCCGCCGCGATAATATGCCGACTGGTGTCCTCCAAGACAGAAACATCACTGGCAACTGTTTCGACCATCAAATCATCACAGGCTTGTACAGCATCTTCCAGATTCATAACAGCACCCTTTGTACAGAAAATTCGCTACTTTCAGAAAGTTCTAAAACTATTATACCAAACATATCCCGATGTGCCAACCAAAACGATTAGATGAGGCGATGGGCTTTTGTAACGCGCCATCTACTTCAGGTACTATGCGAGAATGGCGTGGTCGGCGTTTTAGTCGTTGGGTGGTGGGGACTTTGCAAGGCACAGGCTTGCCTTTAGAGCAATTTCGCGCTTGCGCCACCACCCAACCTACACATTTTAACGATCCCGACCACGCTATTTCCGGGTACTGCCTCTACTTCAACACCTGTGCAACCAACTCTTCCGCCTTGACCATCGCGGCAGGCAAATTTGACGGATCGTTGCCGCCGGCCGTGGCAAAGTCCGGACGGCCTCCACCACCGCCTTGAACGATCTTAGCAATCTCGCCGATCAGCTTCCCGGCGTGAACACCCCGTTTAACCAGGTCGGGTGTTACCTTGGCGACCAGCCGGGCTTTGTCATCGATGCTGCTGCCCAACACGACCACACCACTGGTCATGCGATCTCGGCACCAATCGGCCATCTGCCCCAGCAGTTCGGAATCGGCAACAGAGATCTCGGCCACGACCACTGCCGCGCCGCCGATTTCTTTGGCGCTCGCCATCAGGTCACCAACTCCAGACTGGGCCGATTGGCGCTCCAACTGCTCGATGTGCTGACGAGTCGCCTTCAGATCATCGAGCAAGTTAGCCAGCCGATCTTCGACGTTCTCAGGCTCGCAACCCAATCGGTAGGCAACTATGTTCAGCATGCTCAATCGCCCCAATATTGTCTGCTGAGCAACTCGCCCCGTGACGGCAGTGATCCGCCTTACACCCGCGCCGCTGCTCTCCTCGCCAACGACCAGGCACGGCCCAATTTCGGCTGTGACGCGGACGTGCGTACCGCCGCACAACTCGTAGCTGAAGCGATCGGTATCCTTCTCCGGCACCGTGATCGTCCGGACGGTCTCGCCATATTTCTCTCCAAAGAGCGCCATTGCACCTTCGCGTCGGGCATCCTCCAGCGATTTGTGGACGATCTCCACCGGACGGTTGGCCAGGATCATCTGGTTGACCTCGGCATTGACCTGGTCGATTTCCTCAGCCGTCAGCGAAGCGTTGTGGGTGAAATCGAAGCGCAGGCGGTCGGGCGCAACCAGCGAACCCTTTTGTCGCACATGTTCTCCCAGCACATTACGCAGGCTGGCGTGAAGCAAATGGGTCGCCGTGTGATTACGCATGATATCCCAACGGCGCTCGACATCTACACTGGCCGTTGCCTCATCACCCTCTCTGGCCTCCCCGTCCAGCATTCGGCAGTGGTGGACGATCAGCCCACCGATGGGCTTGCTCATGTCGTCGACATGGGCCTTCCAGCCGGGGCCGATAATCACGCCCGTATCGCTGACCTGCCCGCCGGACTCGACATAGAAAGGCGTCTCCGCCAGGATAATCTCAACCGGCTGACCCTGGCTGACCTGTGCCACTCTTCCGCCTTCACTGATAAGAGCCAGCACCTGTGTTCTCAAGCTGAGGTGATCGTAGTCGTAGGGGGCATTGCCGATCCGGTCGACGCCTAACGAGTTCAGAGTGCTTTGATATACCGAGAAATCAACAAGGGGCCGATCTTCTGGGTTAATAATTACGGGATTTTGCTTTGCCTCCTGAAAACCCTCTTCGTCGACGCCAAATCCGCGCTCCAGCAACAAATCGCGGGTGATTTCAAGAGGTAAACCGTGCGTCTCGTAGAGAAAGAAGGCTGATTTGCCACTCAATACCGTTTGCCCATCGGCCTGCATTTTCTCGATCATCTCTTCGAGTATTGCAAGCGCATTGTCGAGCGCACGGATAAAGCGGCCTTCTTCGGCATCAATGTAGTAGTGGATAGCCGTACTAAACTGCCGAAGCTCCGGGTACACGCCTTCCATCTTGGCAATCAGCGCATCGGCTACCTGACTGAGGAAGGGTTTGGTTACCCCCATACTGTGGGCGAAGCGCCACGCCCGCCGAATCAACATCCGCGGGATGTACTCGCGCCCGGTCGTGCCGGGGTTGACTCCATCAGCGATCAGGAAGGCTGCCGCGCGGACATGATCGGCGATCACGCGATAGGCAACAGTATGTTCCTGTCGGAAGGCATCATCATGCCCAAGGATTTCCTGGGTGGCATCCATAATATCGGTGAAGAGATCGGTGTCGTAGTTGGCTTTGGCGTCCTGGAGTATCGCAACGATGCGCTCCAGCCCCATACCGGTATCGACGCCAGGAGCTGGGAGCGGATCGTCGAACTGGCCAGAGTGGGAGGAATCGGCCTGAGTGCGATTGTACTGCATGAAGACCAGATTCCAGACCTCCAGCCAACGCTCACAGCCGTTATCGAGCAGCACGCTGCATTTCGGGTCGTGACAGGTGCAGGCTTCCGGCCCCCAGTCGAAGTGGATCTCGGAAGTTGGGCCGCATGGACCAGTCTCGGCCATCTGCCAGAAGTTAGTCTTTGGCCCCATTCGGTAAACCCGATCCGGTTCGATGCCAATTTCGTCAACCCAGATTTTGTAGGCCTCATCGTCGTTCTGGTAGACCGTGTAGAATAGCTTCTCGGGGGGAACCTGGTAAACCCCAGTCAGCAGATCGTAGGCATAGCGAATAGCATCCCGTTTGAAATAATCACCAAATGAGAAATTCCCCAACATCTCGAAAAAAGTATGGTGCCGCGGCGATGGGCCAACATTTTCCAGGTCGTTGTGTTTGCCGCTGATACGCATACACTTTTGCGACGTCGTGGCGCGTTTATAGGGACGCTTGTCCATGCCCAGGAAAACATCCTTAAACTGGACCATGCCAGCATTGGTGAATAACAGCGTGGGATCGTTCCCCGGCACCAGCGCAGATGATGCTACGATCTGGTGACCATGCCTTGCGAAGAAGTCCAGGAAAGCCTGGCGTATTTGGGCGCTTGTCAACTGCTTCATCTATTCGATTGGCGCTTCCCCCAGGCCCCAGCCAAAGGATGGCGCCTCCTCCTTAATTTGACTGTATAACTACCCGCGCGATGGGAAATGTAAGGTTTGGGATTTTGGCAATCTGGAGTTAGATCGGTATGGGGATCCACTACACACAATCTCGATTCACAATCATGAAATTGCCTGCCTTTCCTGAGCCATTCTTGCGGACAGCGGGTGTATCGGGCAGATTATACGCAATCCATGACCGGCTGACAATCTACCACCTCCTACTGACAAGGAGCAACGAGCCACCTACCATTGACGGTTATAAGGTTTTTAGAAGCTCAACCAGAACAGGCTCACAGTCTGCCGGTTAGCTCATCCTTATGAATTGCCCGTAACCAGCACAATATGAAGCTTTTGAAGTATTTTCTCAATAAATGGGTGTACGGTTGTCTTTCTCGATGCTTTTTTGACACTGTTCGATTCTAGTTGCCGGGAGGACATCCAGCGAAGCAACTGTAGCAAAAAGGACGCTTTCTGTGAGAAAGTAACCGCGCAGAGTGGCCCCAACGGGCAAATTTGCCCCACTTTTTTGTGGATGGAAGGTGCCAAAAACTACAACCGAACAGTGTCTCCTTTTATCCGAACTCGCTTGACAATGGGGGTCACCTTACCACCATCCATATACTGGAATTGGCGTCGGCAGAAGGTTTCTGTCGATAAGAACTGAGCAGGATGTGTGGTGTAAAGTTGGCGCTCCGATGCCGCTTTCAGGGTTTCGAGCAAACCTACTGTCACACAAGTCCTATTCATACTCATCACAAGTGGCATCCGGCAAGCATGACGTGA
>JAFGLD010000253.1 GCA_016928235.1 Anaerolineae bacterium
CCACGTAACTACCTGTCGAGCGCAGCTCGATGCTGCCGATGGACGTTTGCTTGGCAGTTGTGGTCGGAGGGAGATGATCGACAAGCAAATAGACATGCCTACCGATACCTCCACCGGTTGCAACCGTGAGCGTCTCGGTGAGATGAGGGAAGCTCGCCGCAAAAGCAGGGTAACCGCCCGGCCCATCGAAGTCGATGACGACAAGGTTCTCGGACACTGCTCCACACATCACACCGATGTTTCTGAGCACAAGCCGCGCCGGTTGGCCAGCCGCCACTTGCTGTCGGGGCTGGCGCACTGTGGCGCGGTCGAGGGTGAAGCGCACCCCATGCACGCCGATATTATCCCGGCCAAGGAAGGCGTGCGTGGGCAGTGGGATTTCTACGTCTGCACCCGGCGGGTAAGCATGCGGGGCCGAGAGCTAATTGCCGAGATTGCAAGTCTTGAGGCGGCTATTGTCACGCCGGACGAGATTCCTGACGTTACTGACGCCCAGCTGGCTGAGTTCATCGGATATATGCGGGCTGCACTGTTAAGCGATGACTTCGAGCTTGCGCGGGAAACGCTGCGACGGTTTGTTGCGAAGGTGATTGTGAATGGAAAAGCGGGAACGATCTACTACACGTTCCCGCTTTCAAGCTTGACTAGGGATGGAAATATGCCCCCAAGGAGATTCGAACTCCTGTTTTGGCCTTGAAAGGGCCGCGTCCTGGTCCTCTAGACGATGGGGGCAACGCGAGCGTAATTGTACCGCATCGAACCGCGCTGTCAAAATGGTTCGAGCATCATCTTACAAAACAGGTCGTTGGGTATGCCAGGGCGTCGCCTGCTGGTAAGCATGCGCAACTCGCAGCACCATCCCTTCACTGAGCGCGATCATCTGCATCCCAATGGGGAGATCATCGCTAGTGAAGCCACATGGCACAGAAAGTACCGGAAGATGGCTCAGGCTGAATGGATAGGTAAAGCGAAGCAACGTTCTTCCTAGTTCGACACTCTGTGCCCCTGCAATTTTGGGAGCCGGAATAGGCGTGGTGGGCACGATCAAGACATCAATGCTGTCGCGGAATAACTCGCGTAGAATGCGCCGCCACTCTCTTCCCGCTTGCCGGGAAACAGCATAGTCCGGCGCGCTGGGCTGGGAGCCGATCTGGAGCCGCGACCTCACATCCTTACCGAATCGCTCAGGCTCGTCTCTCAGCCGATCTTGATGAAAGGCAACGGCATCGGCAAGGCTGATGATCTGAGAGGCTTGTAACACTTCCTCGATCATCGAAAACTGAACCTCGACAATGGAAAGGCCCATATCAGAGAGCCTATCCACAGCCGCGCGCACTGCGCCCACAACCTGGTAATCGGTTTCCAACCAGAAGAAATCGTCGATTGGCACGCCTATTCGGAGACCGCTCACCGGCTCGTCCAGCCTGTCCAGACAAGAAGCCGGTGTGAGAGGCTGAACATCAAGCATATCAACTATGATGGCAACATCGCGCGCTGTATACGCCATCGGGCCGACAGTATCCAACGTCCAGCTCATCGGGATGACTCCTTCTGTGCTGATTCGCCCCTTGCCCGGTCGAATTCCCGTCAACCCACACAAAGCCGACGGCACACGTACCGAGCCGCCGGTATCTGTCCCTATTGCCCCCAGGCACATCGACGCTGACACCGCCGCGCCCGATCCACCACTCGAGCCGCCAGGACTGCAATTCGTATCCCAGGGATTACGCGCTGGGCCATAATGTGGATTGATGGTGGTTGCTCCAATGGCAAATTCATGCAAATGGGTCTTTCCGATGATGATCGCGCCGGCCGCCCTCAGACGGCGGACGATATCGGCATCCTCTTGGGCACAGTTATCGCGCAGAAAATCGCTGCCCGCGGTTGTCCTCTCACCGGCCACATCGATGATATCCTTGATCGCGATTGGGATACCGTGGAGCGGCCCCCAATTCTCGCCACGGCGGACCGCGTCGCTGGCATACCCGGCTTCCTCGATGGCACTCTCGCGCATGACACACAGGAATGCATTGAGGCTTGAATTCAAACGATCGATGCGTGCCAGATATGCTTCGACAAGCTCCAGGGGGGAGATTTGCCCTCCCGCTATCAGCGTCATTGCCTCAGAGATCGTCAAATTGACAAGCTGTATGTCGTCTATCATCGCCAAACCCCTTTTCTTATCCAGTCAGATATTGTATCCTCATATCAGCAGACCTGGAATTCTCGGCCAGGGGAACATGGCTTCCAACGGAGATGCCAGTCTATGAAAAACACATTTGAAGAACAGTATCTCGACGTGCTCCACAATATCGAATTCGCTATTGTGCAAATCAGCCGAGAACATACCGCGATGCTCGATATCAACGTCAAGAACGCCCTGGAGGCCCTTATCCGAGACTACAAAGCAGAAGCCGCCAACCGTTCAGTATCACCGTCTCAGCTCTCGGATCTGGAACAAAACGTTTACGAATCAGTCAAAGCTACGTGCGAATGGCGGCTAGGGCGAGTAGAGATGATAAACAAAGATAACCAACCGCTCCAGTTATTAGTGAAACTTGTCACCGTGGCGGAGATCATCAATTGCCTAAAGCGCGTCCATCGCTCGGTCAGATACTGGTCAAAACGGAGCGGGCGGCGTGGTTACCTGGAATTTGTGAAGCAGTTTATTGTTTAAACTTTAGATCGAGATATGGAAGATGGTTTAAGATGACTAAAATCAACGATTATTTATGGCACCTGCCGCACGAGCCTTTGATCGACGATCCCCCTGATGTGGCACTTCTACAAGGAGCATTCAACACCCCCATCGTTGCTCTGCTCAAAGACTCTTTTGCCGAAACAGGTTACCAACTCAACAGCAGCGACGTGATCGTCAAGCTGGATGGCCGCCTGGACAACACCCAGGACACCTACTATGCCAATGTCCGGTTTATTCGCTATCTACAATCGGATGTCCTCGTCCGGGTGCACTTTGAACATACAGAATGGGCTCACTTTTTGCCTCCACAAGCCGAGCATCGCTTCTTCATCAACCTGGATCGATTCAAGATCGCCGATCCGGCTACTCAGATCGTCGTCCCGGCCTGGAGTGGCCGCTTACACACCCGCATATCAAGCCACGCCGAATATGTGCTGGAGCACAAAGGAGACGACCAGGTGTGGGTGTACTCGTCACAGAGAGAATTCGAGGATCGACTGGCGCTTTTCTGGGAAAAATTCATCCACCTGGGACGCGATTGGCTGGAAAACCTCTCCCGTGTCAAATAGGAGCGATGGGTGTAACCACTCAGCATTCACCTTGCTGTAACTCGCCAAACAACCACACGCCGATCATCGCCGCCGGAAATCAGCGTCGAGCCGTCCAGCGAAAGGTCAATATCGCGCACGCCTGCGCTGTGATAGTGGATCGTCCGCAGGCGATTGCCGGTAATGGCGTCCCAGAAACGCAAGGTGCCATCAGCGCCTGCCGAAATAATCAGGCTGCCGTCAACTGAATAAGTCAATCCCCATACCCCGCCCGAATGAGCAAAGCTCGCCCCTTCATAACTCTGTAGCTCCAGGCTCCAAAGATCAATCCGGCTCCAACTGGTGCCAACGGCCAGATATTGTCCATCAGGAGAGAAGGCTATCGCCGTCGCCTCACCGCCCGATCCGGCCAGTGTTTTCAGCGACTCACCGGTAGCCGGGTTGCGCAGAATAACCACGCCATCCTCATCGCCGGTAGCCAGATAACGACCGTCAGGAGAATAGGCCACACTACGCAAACGAGTACGATGCCCATCGAGTGAAAACAAGGGCGCACCAGAAGCGACATCCCACGCCTGGCCACTGGCGCTGTAGTGGCTGACCGATGCAAAGTGAAGACCATCCGGCGAAATTGCCAGGCGGAACACAAAGCCTGAAGTTCGAGCACCTGCCACACGCTCGCCTGTTGCCATATCCCAGACCTGGATAGTGCCATCGCGTCCACCGGAGATCAGCCGGGAGCCATCCGACGAGAACGCCACACAGAAAGCCGAAGCACGATGATGCTCAAGTGTATAGATCAAATTGCCCGCTGCGCCATCGAAGACCCGGATCTTGTAATCGAGGCTGGCCGTCGCCACCAGACGTCCATCGGACGAGGCTGCCACTCCGTACACATGTCCGGCGTGTCCCAACGGCCAGGCAACCGGCCGCAGATCATCGACATTTTGAGCGGTGAGGGCATTGGGCGATATCGTCGGAGTGATCGCAGCCGTGACCGCTGGTATGGAAGATAACGTGACCGTGGCAGCCGGCAAGAAAGTCGGCGAACTGCTCATCGTCGGGTAAGGAATAGTCGCATCGATGGTAATTGGCGATGAAGTTTGCTGTGGAGCACAGGCTGCCAAACACATTAGCACTATCATCGACATGCCCGCCAGGAGAATCCGCATGTTAGCCCTTTTTCTTGAAGATGAGTGTATAGAAGAAGAAGTTGCCGATCCGCCTATCCGGACGGAAACCTGCCGCCGATGCTTTACGAATCAGCGTCCCAGCCAATGGATAATCCGGATCGAGAAGAATCTCACTAAACACCAGGATGCCCGACGACGATAACACGCGGTGAAACTCGTGAATGGCCCGGTCCGGATCGGGAATTTCGCCGATCACCGCGGTGGCGGTCACGGCATCGAATGTTCCATCGTCATAAGGAAGCTCATACACGTCGGCAACCCGCGCCTCGATATTGGTCACGCCTTCTTCTTTCGCGCGTGCCGAGACACGCCGGATCATCTTGGGCTCGATGTCAACTGCCACCACTTTGCCCTGCGCGCCAACACATCGAGCGAAAGCCATTGTGTATCTTCCATTGCCGGGGCCGATCTCCATCACCCTCATGCCCGGCTCGATGCCATGCCGAATCGCCAACACATCCGGCGGCATGATCTTACGCCGCAGCGGATTATCGATCAGGTCGGCCAGGAACTGCGGAATGGGAAATTTGTGGAAATAACGTATGGCCCGGACCGTAGAATGGAGGACGATCGGAAAGACCAGCAGAACGACAATAACGATCACAACAATTCGAAGATCTGTTCCCACAGCACAGCTCCTGTCAACGTTTTGCCGATTGATAACAATGATGCCGACACGTTAAAATGGAGATCATGCCAACACTAACTGTCTCCTATTCTATTCCTTATACCTGCCAATTCGCCAGCCAGGAGTTGGTACGACAGTTTATCCACGGGAAAATTCCTCTGGAGCAGGATACACGATGGGCTGA
This sequence comes from Anaerolineae bacterium, assembly GCA_016928235.1. Lineage (GTDB taxonomy): Bacteria > Chloroflexota > Anaerolineae > Aggregatilineales > UBA3940 > JAFGMS01. The sequence goes on from JAFGLD010000253.1 coordinate 5,255, forward strand.
GTATGGCACAGCTTCTCCACAAGAATACGCACATTGGGCATTGCGTTCGTGTGGTGTGGTATGTGTCAAGATGGCGGTCGAGGGTATCACGGGACACGTGACCGGTACAGTGATGGATTGGGTACAGGTGGGTCTGTCACTTGACGGCTACATCAACAAACAGCGTGCCGATCGCCCGGCCGAGGTCGGCTGGAAACACGCGACATTGGCCCGACTGGCCGTCGAACGCGGTTGCCAGGCGGAAACGGCCGCCGATCTGACCCTCGATGATTTAGCACGGCTCATTCGGGCCGATTGTGTCGTGATCGCTTCGGTAACATCCGAATTGGGAGAGGAGTACTGTCCCTTGACTCGCCGCAGCGGCCACCTGGTTGTCGTCTATGGTCTGGCGTTATCAAAGTCCGGCGGGGTCGATGGGATCATTTTGCATAACCCGTCGGGGCGAACACCGGCGCTTCAAGCCGGCGCGATGATCCCTGCCAAACGATTCGTTGATGGTTTTTCGGGACGGGGAATAGTTGTCGGGGCCAGATGAAGCCCCGATTGCTAAGAAGCTATTCAAGCACATGGAGCACAACGAAGACAACATACAGCCCGACAACCAGGCCAATAATCGTCATACAGCCAAAGGCAAACGTTTTGGCAGCAATCTTGAAAGCGGCTTTGAATATGTACCAACCGCCAATCAGAATAACTCCGGCAACCGCGATAGCAATCAGCCCGGTCGGGCTGATGCCGACAAGATCGGCCACTGCGTGTATGAATTCCATTGATAAATCCTCCGTCAAGCCAGTGTAGCACACCCCTGCTCGATGGACAACGAGAGCAGCCTTCCTGCTCGTCACCCTATCAAGCCCGTGCTAGACATCAACCTACTCCCACGCCCGCCGACCATCCGGCTTGCAGTGATCCGGGCTTTCTAAAAAAGCTTTGTTAAATGCTTCCCAGTAACATTTTCATTTGACTTGACCCGTTTTTCGTGATCATGAACCATGCCCATTAATCGAATGAACGTAACTATTCAGCCAGGTTGAGAAATCCGACATAGTCACCAAATGATGTGTTCAAGTGTCATTCCTGTGTAAGTAGGAGTCGTTGATTGTGATAGGTGGATTCCCACCCCACCCTTTCG
>JAFGLD010000254.1 GCA_016928235.1 Anaerolineae bacterium
AGGGCATCGTAGGCAGGCAAGATCGCCCCGCCCGGATAGCCGAACACGACATCTACTCCCTCACGACTGACAACATTCCAAAGAATCTCCGCGCCTGTATGTTTCATGATCTTCTTCCCCCTAAAAAAACAGTGATGAGTAATGAGTGATGGGTGATGAGTTCAAGACTTCATACCATTTTGATGGGCACTGCATGATGAGTAGTTTCTTAACTTATCACCCATCACCCTAGCGATTTATCGTGTAATCGTCCAGCACCCATCATCCAAAACTCCTAAAGCTCCTTCAATACCGCGCCCGTCGATGCGCTGGTGACCATCCTGGCGTAACGCCTGAGCCACTTGCTCTTGACTCTCGGCTCGAAGGGGGGCAGGGCCGCCAGTCGCGCCTCAATCTCCTCATCGCTCAACCGGACGTTCAGTGTGCGTGCGTCGAGGTCTATCTCGATGATGTCGCCTGCTTTGAGAGCGGCTATCGGGCCACGGGCTGCCGCCTCAGGACTGACGTGTCCGATGCAGGCACCGCGCGTCCCGCCGGAGAAGCGCCCATCGGTAATCAGGGCGACTTGATCACCCAGCCCCAAGCCCATAATGGCGCTGGTCGGGCTGAGCATCTCCTGCATTCCGGGGCCGCCGGCTGGGCCTTCGTAGCGGATGACAACGACCTCACCGGGCTGCACCTCGCGGTCGTAGATGCCGCGCAGCGCCTCCTCCTGGCTCTCGTAGATGCGGGCCGGGCCGCTATGTTTGCGCATCTTCGGATCGACCGCGCCTGTCTTCACAACACCACCTTCAGGCGCTAAGTTGCCGGAGAGAATAGCCAAACCGCCGGTCTGCGAATAAGGATTCGAAAGTGGTCGGATGATCTCCTGATCGCGGATTTCTGCTCCGGTGAGCTGCTCTCCCATGGTCTTCCCGCTGACGGTTGGCCGATCGAGATGCAGGGTGTTCCCTTCGCGGCTCAACTCCCGCATGATGGCCGGGATGCCGCCGGCGCGGTGCAAATCTTCCATGTGCCATTGCGAGGCCGGGCTGATTTTGCAGAGATGTGGAATCCGATCGGCAATATCGGCGATGCGGGCGAGGTCGTACGGGATGCCAGCTTCGTGGATGATGGCAAGCAGGTGCAGGACGGTGTTGGTGCTGCCGCCCATGGCCATATCCACCGCGAAGGCATCGTCAAACGCATCGAGCGTTGCGATTTGGCGGGCAGTGATGTTGTGCTCGATCAGGTGCATCAGGTGCTGCGCTGCCTGCCTGGCCAACTCTTCTCGCTCTTCGGTCAACGCCAGCGCCGATCCGTTGTAGGGAAGGGCCAGCCCGAGCGGCTCCATGATGCAGTTCATGCTGTTGGCGGTGAACATGCCGCTGCACGAGCCGCAGGCCGGGCAGGCGACATTTTCTAAGAGCGTCAATTCCTCTTCGCTCATCTTGCCGGCCTGGTAGGCACCCAAACCCTCGAAGACGCTGACCAGGTCGACTTTGCGGCCATCGGGCATGACCCCGGCCGGCATCGGCCCGCCGCTGACAAAAATGGTGGGGATGTCCAGCCGCATGGCTGCCATCAGCATACCCGGTATGATTTTGTCGCAGTTGGGGATGCAGATCATGCCGTCGAAGCAGTGAGCCGAGATCATCGATTCTACGCAGTCGGCAATCAGCTCGCGGCTAGGCAGCGAGAACTTCATCCCCTCATGCCCCATCGCAATGCCGTCATCGATGCCGATAGTGTTGAACTCAAAGGGAACTGCTCCGGCGGCCCGGATCACATCTTTGACGATCTTGCCGAATTCGTGCAGGTGGACGTGCCCGGGGACGATATCGGTGTAGGAGTTGACAACCGCCACAAAGGGCTTGTTCATATCCTCATTGCGTACGCCGGTAGCTCGGAGCAACGATCGGTGCGGGGCGCGCTCGATGCCGCGCTTGATCTGGTCGGAACGGCTGGTTTGGGTTGTCGAAGGGGTGTTTGTCGAAGAAGTAGTTGGGCTAGGCATAGATCGGCTCCGTTTCTTGCATCTGGGGAGCCTCGTCGGGGGCGGTGGTCTCCGGGGCCGCGTGTAATACTTCAGTCTGCCGGTTATCGGTGGCAGACGATGCGGTTGGTGTCCCCCCCCATGCCGGAGCCCAGGCATTGGCCCAGGGGCCTTGTGAGGAATGTTGGCCATCAAAGTGGTCGGCGATAGCCTTTGATAAGTTGCTTTCCGTCATTTTGTTTTTTCTCCTCTTGTGGCAATACTTGATGAGACCAATGAACAGAGAAGCCGCCTTGTTAAGCTAGGCGGCTTCCTGGTTTCTTCTTGCTGTTGTCCGGTTATTCGATGATTGTGTGTTTCTACATCTCGATCGGGCCGGAACCAGTGTAGCCGCCATGGCGCGCTCCTGAACAACGATCAGGAGGCTGACCAAAATAACAATAACACTAAGAAAGCTGATGCAGGCAATGAAGGCTGTGGTTACCACAATGAATTCTCCTGAAAACATCAGCGCCTCCCGGTTGGGAGGCGCTGGTTTGTGTTACGGATATCCGTCAAAACCTATCCAACCGGGTTTAGCTTTTTGGAACCAATAAGGACCAAAAGCTCATTAATAACTAGTACAATAACCCGATTGTTATGTTTGTCAGACATGATTATTCTTTCCCTTGAAAGGTTAGCAAGATACTAGCATAGTTTGCGCTCTTGTGTCAAGGGTTTTTGAAAAATTGGTATGCGAATTATATGAGCAGTGGTACAAGTAAAATCACCTTCAGCGCTTCGTGGATCGCTGCCACAGCCCCGTGCCATCATCGACGACACACTTGAGCCGAACGGCAGTGATGAGTGACGAGTTAAGACTGCGTGCTCACCCCGGATCGAGCCGCCGGACGGGGTTGTGGGCTGTGAACGGCCGATGTTAATGTGCAGGTTGTCCGAAGGATAGGCAGTTGGGCCTCACGACGCAACCCGATCAGCGTGTGATCGGCACGGCAGCCGGCTCGATGCCACCACAAGCGGCAGAGCGATCAACCAGAGGATCACCGGCCGAGCACCGGAGGATCATCGGAGAAGGGTCGCCGTGAGAGCGTGTCACGCAGACAGAGGCATGATTGGCCGCCCTCCATCGACGCACACGGGCGACCGCGGGTCGTCCCTACGATGGTACGCATGTGCCCGGCCACCTCGGTGGACGTTGCAAATATAGCCGGGCGGTTTCTAATCCTCGGCGACCATCGATGGGCTGCCCCAGCACCTTCCGCGAAATTCGTCTTTTCCGCCTTTCCGCGGACGATACTGCCGAGCGGGTCTGTCGCGCAACGCCGAGCGTCTCAATGGGTATTCCCGCGCGGGAGCGTGGGAACGAGCACACTACCAAAAGGCTGGAACTAACATGTAGATCAGGACACCATAAAAAACGACAGCCATCAACGCAATCTGTCGTAGTATGTCCAAAAGCCGAACCAGAGTGGATGTGGGCTGAGATTCACTCATACCCAAGTTCTTAATCGAAATCCCTACTATCATAGCTATGACGACTAAGGGATGTGAAAATAATTAAACCTTCCGACAGGTAGCTGGAGCAATATCGATGAACCACTTACCCAGACCTGGGCTGTTTCAA
>JAFGLD010000255.1 GCA_016928235.1 Anaerolineae bacterium
TAGTTCCAACTTTCGTAGAAAACTACGGAAGTCGTTCGTGAGGAGTGACCCGCACAGGCATAACTACGGATGCCGCTATCCCGTTGCTGATGGCGTTCGGGATTACTTTGTGAGCATAGTTGCTCAGTTTTATGTCCATAGTATGCCATAAAGGGCATAAATGAATACAAATTGAGTGAACGTTTAAATACCAAAACACAGCCCTGTTGTCACCCCGGAAGTCCAGCAGATCATTTGCTGTGTTGGGGCTGACGGATCGGTAATAGCGGCAGGCATGGTGATACTGTTCTTTTGCTTCCTTTGCGGCGCGGCTTTTGTTCTGATGCAGGGCGGGTTTGGTCAAACCATGTATCGATGCCAAACGGAGAGATGCCATGTCCAGATTGTCTGAAGGTTGTCATTTCGGTGTCAGCGAATGGACAGGATTGATCGCCAGGCCAGCCTCAGGTATCGTGTCAAAGGGAGTTTTTTCAGTACTCATGTGCCCGCCAAATCCCCTCAATATAGACTCGAGGGCCGGGCGGAGATGAGCTACGTGCCGGAGACGGATCACAGTATCCCACATCGGCTCCAACTTCTTCCAGCCGATGGCGTACGCCAGATGGCGAAGTGTCCCTTCAACCGTCTCCTTGGTCAATGCGCCCGTGAGGATCGATCCCCAGCGATAAAAGTCATGGTAAGCACGCCAGTAGCCCGCTTCGAGCACCTCGGGTGACATGCCGATGGGCTGGTAGACGACATGCCGGGTGTCGTATCGATCCCAGTCATGGCTGGTTATACGCCCCTCCGCCGCCATTCGCTGATGGAGTGCCGTGCCTGGATAGGGTGTCAGAATGTGGAATGTTGCCGTCTCGACACCCTGCTCGACTGCCCACTCGACAGTGCGGTCAAAGACCGTCTCGTCATCGTGATCCATGCCAAAAACAAAGCTGCCATTGACCATCACTCCCAGGTCATGCAGACGCCGGATAGAGGCAGTGTAATCGCGGCCGAGGTTCTGGGTCTTGTTCTGCTCACGCAGGCTGTTCGCATCGAGTGTCTCGAAGCCGACAAACAGGCTACGCAGCCCAGCCTGGGCAGCTTTCTCGATCAGATCTCCCTGCAAAATCGATCTTACCGTACCCGCGGCTTGCCACAACCGACCCATCCCCCGCATTCCGTCGAAGAGTGCATCTGCGAAGCGGGGATTTCCAAAGAGATGATCGTCGAGGAAATACAGATGGCGGCCGGGCAACCGCTCGATCTCGGCAAGCGCGTCATCTACAGCCTGCACATAGAAGGATCGTCCGCCTCGGAAGAATGCTTCTTTGTAGCAGAAGTCGCAAGCATGTGGACAGCCACGCGAGACAACAATCGAGTTAGGCACCAGATACAGATGCCGCTTGATCAGGTCGCGTCGCGCCGGTGGCATACCGAGCAATGTCCGCCGTGTTGATCGATAGATCGTGTTGGGATGACCGGCACGGAAATCGGACAGAAAGGCAGGCCAGGTATCTTCGCCGGGGCCGATGAAGATGGTATCGGCGTGCCGGGCGGCCTCTTCAGGCAGTGACGTGGTATGTACGCCTCCCAAACAGACATGCGCGCCCAACGCCCGGTAGTGATCGGCCAGATCATAGGCACGATAGGCCGATGTGATATAGACCTGGATCACGACGATGTCCGGTACATCGTCCAGGTTTAGCACTTCAACATGCTCATCCTGGATATCGATCTCGTCATTGGGGTCGAGGTACCCTGCCAGTGTTGCCAGTCCCAGCGGTGGAAACAACGAATACTTGATCTGACGGAAGAAGGGGCTCTTGGCTTCTGTCAGCGCCGGTAAGATCATCTTGACTTTCATGTCGATAGGCCTCCTCAGAGTGATGGTATTACCTTACATCATTACCCGAGGAGGCATCGACAGTCTGTGTGATCGCTTCGACGCACTTAAGTGCTTGACGGTTCCCAAATGTCGGGTTGTTGTGTATAGATCCAGTGTTGACTCTCTCAGATCCGGTTTTGCCCGGCTGTACAGGTTTATCCAACTGGCTTGTACCCTCTATGGAAATCAACAATCCGTATTGCAGTCAGGCCAGACGCTCACAACTCCTTACGATAAATATGATGAGTCTTATAAAGATCCACTTCAAATGTCTTCAATTCGTTCAGTATCCGAGGGTTATTCTCTGAAACCTGAACCCAATCGACGTGCTCGTATTGATGGTTGTCCTTGAGTGTTTTGTAAAGCTCAGCATACAGCAAAGCCGGACCACCCATTCCCTGGTATTCGGGAAGAATGCCAATGCCATTCATGTTGAGCCATTTTGTGCGTTTGAAATCACGTAGAATGTGGAACCAACCAAACGGCCAGAGCCGCCCTTTAGACTTCTGAAATCCATCGGAAATATCCGGGAAGCACAAGACGAACCCAACGATCTTGTCATCTTTGAAGATGAACTTGTGCAGCTTCGGATCGGAAATGAGCAGCAGATTATCGGCAATCACATCGATTACCTCTGGTGATACGGGTGGATCACCGGCGATGTGTGTCAGGGTGCGGTTATATAACTCGACCAGGTGTGGCACTACAAACTTTCGGATCTCGTCTTTGGTATTATAGTTTTTGACGCTGAATCCATAGCGTTCCTTGACCTTCTCAGCCGTCCTGAGGACTTTCTGGGGAAAGGTCTGGCGCACTGTAGGGATGTGGGAATAGCCCGAAAACACACGCTCTTCAAGCTCGAACCCCCAACCCTCTGCCAATCTGGGATAATAGGGGTAATTGTAAGGGATTCCAATTGCGGGGCGGTGCTCGAAGCCTTTAGCGAGCATCCCAAACCCGTCAGCAGCCATAAAACCCAAGGGGCCGCGCATCAGGGTCAGGTTGCGATTTGCGGCCCATCCGGCAGCAGCATCAAAGAGGGTATTGGCAACAGCTTGATCGTCAATACTGTCAAAGAGATAGAAGAAAGTCTGTTTGGTTTTCTTGAACTCATTATAGTAATGCGGATCCATGGCACAGATGCGCCCGACATCCTGTCCGTCGCGCTCGGCCAGGAAAAAAGCGGCATCACCCTGTTGGTAGAACGGGTTGCGGCGGCGATCGATCTGTATCCGGGCTTCATCACGAAGCTGAGGGACCCATTGCGGGCAATCCCGGTAGAACTTAGAGGGTAGACCGATGAAACGATTGACATGGGCTCGGTTGGTGGTGTCGACTTCGATGATTCGCACAATGACCTCCAGGTGTAGGACAAAACCGTTAGTGGTTGTAGCGTATTAGAGTGATGTAGAGAGTCTGGATGATAGATATTCATCGCCAGCATTAATTGTATTTGTGTCTATAGACACAACAGTTGTAGGCCTTATTCGTTGCTCTAACCACCTAACGCACTGCACGTCAGCCGCCGTGTGTTTGACCATCATATCACCGGGGCCATGTGGGGCGCGATTCGGCGCAGTGGTTACCCAACCGCCCCCCTCACAGACCCGGACGTGCTCAATTCGAGCATCCGGTTCTTCAGTCGTTATCGGCTGCGAGTCTGTGCCCCTCGCCGATAACGAACCAGAGAGAGCGCCGCTCCACCTCTGGCGCATGACCAGGTTCTGTTGACATTTGTACTTAAAACCCATATACGGAAACGTCAACAGAACTTAGCAAGTTTCCGAGAATGCCTCCTCTTTCCAATGCTTCAGGCTTAGCTTGACACGAGCACATGCTTGTTAGGTCGTGTCTTTCAATGAGAAGTATTACGCAGCGTCTACATATTCGACGAGGCTAGTTGGCTCAGGAATAGGAAGTCCATCCTCGCGCATACCACGCAGGTGCAACTCAACAGCCTTCCCCATCCGTTGCTTGACTTCGTCGAGAGATTTACCCGTAGCTATGCAGCCCGGCAAGTCAGGCAGGTACGCCGAATAGTTCCGCTCACCCTTTTCGATAATCATTGCATAGCGCATGTTCTTTATCTCCTCAAACCTTCAACCCCGCCTATGTCAAAATACTTTTCAGTGTTTTCGGGTGGATATCGTCACTTGGGTGGCCCGAAACTGTCACGCGACCCAGCTTGCTAGGATGCTTAAACTGCCGGTGGCTACCCTTGGTAGCTACCAAGTACCAGCCGTCTTCTTTCAGTAACTTGAGTATCTCGCGTACTGTCATGTCTACAGCATATCATATCTGGGTTAAATAGAAAGCGAAATCAGCCTCGCCGCGACTTTTCCGAAGTGCACTTCTATTCGAAGTGCGTCACATAACCCATTTTCGCGCCGATACCAGACTGCAGAGCGGTGTCGGCTGCACGCGCTTGTTAGGGATGTGAAAATAATTAAACCTTCCGACAGGTAGCTGGAGCAATATCGATGAACCACTTACCCAGACCTGGGCTGTTTCAA
>JAFGLD010000256.1 GCA_016928235.1 Anaerolineae bacterium
CAGATCCGCTCGCTTTTTTCTGACGGCATGACGATCCCGTTTTGCCATTCCCTCTTCCTTATTCTGCCCTACTCGAGTTCGTCCAACAAGGGTATCACCAGAAAATACTCTGTGTACATACCTATGGACAGAGGGATCTCTGGATATGAACACATCTTGGGCTTTTTATGCAGAGCACTTTCTGTATAATACGCTCATCAAGCCCGTTTGGAGAGCATACATAGTATCGCCATGCTCCCGATAGTGTCAATCGCAATTATAGTCTGCCCCGAGGGCCACGCAAATGACTACCGAACCAGAAAAGCCGTCCCACAAACTGCTTGACCAGCTGCGCGATGTCCTGCAGACGCAGCATTATTCGATCCGCACCGAAAAAGCCTATGTAGAGTGGGTCAGACGATACATTCTCTTCCACAACAAGCGCCACCCCAAAGATATGGGCACGCCGGAAATCGAAGCCTTTCTCACCCACCTGGCCTTGGAGCGTCATGTCGCGGCGTCCACTCAGAACCAGGCGCTCAGTGCAATTCTGTTTCTTTGCCGTGAGGTGCTTGGCATCGAAATGAAATCGGTCGATGCCGTGCGGGCTCGTAAGCCAAAGCGCTTACCCACAGTGTTGACCCACAGCGAGGCTATGCGTGTCATCAACGCTATGACCGGCACACCACAATTGATGGCCAAGCTGCTATATGGCAGCGGTCTGCGTCTTCTCGAGTGTGTGCGCCTGCGCGTCAAGGATATCAACTTTGAACAGCACACTCTCACCGTCCGCGATGGGAAGGGTGAAAAAGACCGCGTGACGATGCTGCCTGACAGCGCGATCATCCCGCTCAGAGAGCACCTGGCGCGCGTCGAGCAGTTGCATCGTCAGGACCTGGCGGCCGGGAACGGCGCCGTCCATCTGCCCTATGCTCTGGAGAAAAAGTATCCCAATGCCAATCGCGAATGGTGCTGGCAGTACGTTTTCCCGGCCAGAAGCCTGTCCGTCGACCCGCGCAGCGGCGTCATACGCCGCCATCATGTACATGAAAACAGCTTACAGAAGGCGATTCAGGCCGCCGCCGCGCTGGCCGGTATCACCAATAAACCCGTCTCCCCTCACACTTTCCGCCACTCCTTCGCTACGCACCTGCTGGAAAGCAGTTACGATATCCGCACGGTGCAGGAGCTGCTCGGCCACAAAGATGTCAAGACCACGATGATCTACACCCACGTTCTCAATCGCGGCGGCCTGGCCGTCCGCAGCCCCCTCGATGACTGATAGTCTCCAGGTCGCTGCAAGCTAAAAACTGACCGCCGATCACCGACCGCTGATTACCAGAATTTAGCGCGAACGCATCCCCTTCCCCAGATGATATAAGAAGATACGCCCCAGTTGTCTCATCGAATGGTACCATTTGATGAGAAGATGACCGGAAGATGCTGGCTTGCGAACTGTGTTTAGCGATATAATCGCGCTCCTGTTGGGAGTTGTGCATTTCCTCAGATGAACCGGGGGCACAGGATAGAAAAGTCCATAGTTTTGATGTCTGTTGTGCGTGAAAATATCACGCGATGGTCGTTATTATCCGGATTGGCAAGACAATGTCAGTTGCTTTTTCAGAATGTCCCCAATCATCGAGGGCCTTCCCAAGAGTGTCCAAAACTGGCTTCTGCCTCGTTGCTCAGTGTGTTTGGCCTGCTTGTGGATGACTCACAACAATCAAACAATCAATGTATCCGTTCAGGGAGTTACGAAGAAGTTATGAGTAACAAGGTATGAGGGCTGAGGCATGAGCCGGGTGTGAATGCGCAACACGCGATGCCTTTTTCCCCAGCCCCTAATTCCCTAACCCCTACCCCCTGAACGATTACCAATCAATTTATTATCAAGGAGATTACTAAATGTCTGATCAACAAACGCTGATGATGTCTATCGGCAGCCTGGTTGTGATGGGAATATGGATAATGATAGTGATGGCCGTGATCGATCCGTTGTCCAGAAAGCTCATTGGTGGCATTCTGGGCGTTACCATCACGCGCCAACACGGGTATCGACGCAAATTTACCTGGCATGTTGAGGAGGCCGGACGTCCTTTTCAGGCTTTTATTGTTCAAATCCTTTTCTATGTGGTCTATTTTTCGGCCACCGTTGGGATGATCGGAGTAGTTGGCGTTGTGCTGTGGCAAATGGGGATATTGAACCCCAACGACATTGAAGCCTTTCTCAATTCCTGACCCGATCAATGTCGATTTTGCAGGTAGCAGGGGTATCCCCCTGAAACCAGGCTTCCGGAATCTCCACAGTTTCGGAAGCCTGGTTGATGTTCGGATAGCACCCGGAAATAACGCGGTCGGGTTACATTTGGGTTGGAATTGACGTTTGTCCCGGTAGTCTGATCGACCAAACCACGCTATGCTCGCGTGGTACCAACAATGTATCACTCATAAATTTGCCCAATGTCGATGCTCAACCACCCATCCGCCATTGGGAATGAACATGGCTTTTGACTCATCACCCCTCACGCCTCCCCCAAACGACTGCAAGTCGTCCATCACTCATCACTCATCACCCACCACCCACCACTCATCACCCACCACCCATCACCCGTCACCCATCACCCCCCACTCATCACCCATCACCCGTCACTCATCACTCATCACTCATCACTCATCACTCATCACCCATCACTCATCACTATTTTCAAATGAGGCGTCATGAACGTACACGTCGTCCACATAATACGTCGCCGGGTGACCCGGCCCAAAATTCACCGCAATTCGGCGTTTGAATAGGCCTCTCAGAATGTCGTCACGATGCCTGATCGTTACCGTGTCAGAAAACGGCTGGTCTCTCCCGTTCACCGAGCAGTGAAACAGAATAGATGATGTCGGATCTGCCTCCAGGCGTACGGTGTAAACAGCTCCTGGCCTGATTGGGCCAAGGTTGTTGGTGCCTGAGGAGTAGGAAGTAGCGTGCCGCTCCACTGTCTGCTCCACTGTGTCAATACCGATATGACCCGCTAAGGTGTCTCCATCTGTGAATATTCCACATTCGATCGACCAGGTGAAGTCGCTCTCGTTTGAGGTTGTCAGAACAATGTACGCTATGGGTAGATAGAAGGGCCCACTCTGGTGATCGCCTACCACAAAATCAGCCTGGATATATCCGATCGCATCGTAGGGTCGTAAGTCATGGAGACGCATAGGGCAGACAAGCGGGGCATCGATCCGGTCTGCCGTCAGCACGGCCCATTCTTTTTCACTATCACGGTACATGTTGCATCCTTCAGGATCGGCGTCAGATATCTGCCATCGTGCCGGATCGAAGCCGTTGGGTGCCGTCCCGCTGCTGAAGTCATCGTATAAGTCTGACGGGGGCATAGGCATACGGAATAGGCCGGGAACGGCTTCAATCGCTTGTTCCGCGAATGTCACGCCCGCCCATGCCAGTACAACGCCCACGATGCCTATCACTATCAGCAGTACAACCAGCAGCGGTGACACCTTGATATCCAGGATGCTGGACTTTGCCGCCTCGATCGGTTGATAGATCTCACCCTGCACCAGGCTGGCTTCATGGTCCATCCTGGATGTCGATACAAACAGGTGGATCAGCGGCAGGCAAAAAATGGGCAGCAGAAGCAATCCCACCGGCCCCAGGTCGATGTGGAAGGATTGTCCCATCGCAATCATGATGGCGCCGGCGCCATAGAACAATCCAAGCGGCACCAGATAGATCAGCCCGAACAGCCAGGTTGTCGTATGCCAGCTTTTGGCCGATGTCGCGAGCCCTGCCTTGGTGCTCAGCCGGTGCATGGCCAGGCAAAACAACATGATTGCAACCATGCCCATCAGGCCCAGTATGGACACCAGCCAGGAAAGGATTGCGGGCGTGTCATAGATGAAATGCTCGTGAATCGCCTGGATGACGGATAGGACGGCCGTAACTTGCGCGAAGCGCATGACGCTCCGGTACCAGTCGTCCACCTGCATCCCGGCCAGTTGAGAGACGCCCCATGTGATCATCAGCATCCCACTGACATCACTCACGATGTCGAATATACATCCCTCGCCGTTGATTGTTTCGCTGATCCTGAGATCGAAGATGCAGATCAGCCCTCCCCAGAAGATGAAACACAAGGGGAACGTCATTCTTCGTATGTCTTCGCTGGTGATGCCCATGTCGGTTCTCCGGTTAGCAGGCTCAGAGATGGAATCGCTGTGGCCAGTATCAACTCCTGTAGGTTGGGTGGCGGCGCAAGCATAAACTTATTTGAGAGGCAAGCTTTTGACCTACC
>JAFGLD010000257.1 GCA_016928235.1 Anaerolineae bacterium
ACCGGTGGATTCCCGCCTGCGCGGGAATGACAAGCCGGTCCGGGAATGTCATATCATTCCTCAACATGTTCACAAATAATCTCTTTCCATATCACGGCCCCGTGTACCATCCCAAAACCCCGGATAACACCCTGCGTGTCAGCCGCCGCGTGAGTGAATATCTGATCGACGGTACTGCCGGGGATGCGAGTCGGCTGCGCGTGCTTGTTGGTTAGAAAAATTCGACTTGTAAACCCTGAGAATCCCAAGACGTCATATCTTCAAAACAGCCATTGCTTTACCACAGTCTTCTTGTGTAATGTAGAGAATGACACCATAACCCGCATTGATATCAGCAATTCCACATGACTCGTTTACGTGAATCCCTGCCTGGGATAATCTTTTATAGATATCCGCTAGTGCTCCCGCTTTTTCATTACCCTTAATTAATAGGGCGGAGTAAGGACCATCTAATTCCAATCCTGACTTTTTAGCGATATCAGTCATCTTTGAACTGTCTTTCGCAAAGAGCGCAAATTGAGTCCTGTTTGGTTTCACAGGAATTGCTTTAAATGCATGGAAGTCAACGCCGGCGCCAGCAATGGTCGAAAGCAATTCTGAGGCATTGGTAATCTGATCATCGACCATTATGTTGAAGTATTCAACTTGCAAAATATCAAGAGTCATAGATTCTCCTTGTGAAATCGAATTATCTTTTCTACCGCAATAGCGCATAACTTGCTATAAGTATGTGTTTGGACTGTCAACTGAGCTTTTCGGCATCGGCGCGAAGAGCGTTACAGAGCGCGTCCACTTCCTCCGGCGGCAATTGCCGTAGTACCGTCACCCGACTGCGCAGAGCGTCGTGCAGCGGTGCAAAGAACCCCCCAATGTCGCAGCCGCGGTACCCCAACATCTTCGGTCGCATCAGGATCACTGGCTGATCATGGAACTCCGGCAGATTGTCTACTGGAGCCTCGACACCGATCATCGCGGCTACGAGTGGATGCAGCCCCGATGATTGCGCAGCAGCCTCTGGTTGAAGACCCCACCAATACTCGTAATGCCAACCAATGGAGAAGTCCATAGCTTCTTCCATGATTGCCTCACCGCGGGCAATGGCGGCCACCTTTGGGTCTGTTCGTGGTCCCGTGAGCAGTCCCTGGCTCGGATCGCCGACCAGTGTGTCTTCCAATAGAGCAAACAGGTGAGCCGCGTTCCGAACGACCTCTAACTCCACGATAAAACCCTTCCGCTGCTCTGGAGCGAGCACCGTCAGTTGTATCCCATCGGCTGCACAGAGTAGCTCACCGAGATACCAACAATATCCTCCTCTCGAACCAAGAAACACGGCGTCATCAGCCAGCCCAGATATAGCTTTGGCGGCTATCCGGGAGGGGCGGTGACGACACCACGCCGTCATCGCGGCCATTGTACTGAACTGCAGGGCTGCCCATGCAGATGCACCTGCGCGCTCCTTGCGGCCGAGACGCGCCAGCGTCGCGGCGTCCGCATCATCGGGACACTCCATAGTGGTCTCGGCCTCCAATAATTCGACGAACCGTCGCGCCGCAGCAAAGTCGGCCGGCAACCTGGTTAGCAGTGCCTCGGCCAATGGAGTGGGATTCATACCATTCTCGACCATTATACCGACCTGAACCGCAATTAACCCAACTGCTAGAGGATCCGGCACCTGCGTCAATCCGGCTGCCAATTTGTCTGCGACGGCTTCGCGCGCCTCTGTTGGTTTGTCATTCATAGCACGTGAAAACTGCTCTGCTTCGGGCCCGCCAATCAACGTCTCCGGCTTTGCTGGACCGTCATCACCGTGTTGATATTGCGACAGGAAAGCCAGATAGTTCTCTGCTGCTTGTAAGGCTGCTAATGTTCCCGTATCGTCACTCATATCGCCAGATCTCCTTTGAGATAGATTTATCAGGGTGTGTTTCATTTCAGTTATTCGTCGTGTAAGGGATCAAAAGCGGCTCAATTTGCGAATCGAGTTGCTTGATCTACGCTCAACTCACATGAAGCACACCCTAATCATTAAGGCCGCCTAACATCCAGCACGCCGGCCACGCCGTGTTTACCTAACACACCATCCTGATCGAAGCCACCGCTGCGGACGTGAGTTGGCTGGATGTGCTTGTTAGCCGGCCTTAACGCACACTCTTAACTCGATGAGCAAGTTTTTAACATAGATAGGTGGTCAGTTTTCAGTGCTCGACGATTAAACGACATCGTAGTGATCAGTTGAAAATCACAGATCGAATCGCGCAAGCCACCAGGAATGTATGGCGGATGATGGGCGAAAGCCATATGTATTGCCGCTCGTTGCAGGTATACTCACGAGAACGGCGGTTGTTGCTCGACAAAAAAACTGATCTCTGAAAACTGATCGCCCGATGGCACAGACCGAGACCTTGATCATCGAGTTTAAGGTTTCGGATGCGCGGCGAAAAACTCCCACGCAATTTGCGTGGCGGAAATGGTCATCGTCGGCTGATCTTCGTCGAGCCATGCAGAGTCACTACCACCTGGCCAGATATGTCCTCCGCCAACGATAGCATAGAGTTCCACAGCGCTTCCCTCTGCGCAACTTGTGTAAACAATGTGCTGAATGTCAGCAAACCTTTCAACCTTCGATGGGGTCGGGCATTGGTTGTAGCTCAACCAGAATTGGATGGAATCCTCCACGGAAGCATAATCCACTCCTGTCAATGAGTCCGTTCCCATGCCTCCGGCATAGGGCAGATGCTGATCGTTCGTCCCATGAAAATGAATGACAGAAACAGGTTCTTCCGGCTCACATGGCACGATGTTTTGTGTCCCCGCCACTGGCCCAATTGCAGCGATCAGATCAGATGCTTCACACGCCAGTCGATAGGACATAATCCCGCCATTGGAAATGCCTGTCGCGTAGATACGTTTTGTGTCAATGGCAATAAATCTCTCTAGCTCCGCGATGATGGCACGCACGAATCCTACATCATCTATACCATTTGCTTGGGCATAACCACAACATGTCCCGGCATTCCAGGTCAGGCGCCTATCTTCCAGTTGTCCCGAACCATTAGGGTAGACAACCAAAAAGCCCGATTGATCCGCCTGTGTGTTAAACGCTGTCAAGCGAGCGACACGTTCAGCATTGCCCCCACCACCATGAAAGGCCAGCACAACGGCTATGGGGCGCGTCCCATCATAACCATGTGGTACATGCAAGATATAACTGCGCTCGATGTTGTCATGAATAAGTATATGGGTGAAATCACCAGATGGCATAACAAATGGCGTAGAGCCACTCGGTACACTGCGCGAACAAGATACCGTACTGAACAGAATCGCAATAAAAGCCAGGAGTGGTTGCGTTTTCATTTCAAGACAGCAGTTTTATCCATCCCTTGTACTCCCACGTTTGACAGCGACGATGCCCACATGTGTTGCCTGCGGGTAGGGTAGCCCTCTCTCCATCCACCCACTTGAACGCGCAGCCATCTGGGTTCTTCCAACTTAACTGCCAACCTTATCTACCCATTCCCTGCACATTAGGCGACATAGTCGCAGGGCGCAGTTTCGAGTGAACGGATCGCGGGTGTGCTTGTTAGGTGGCTCTCATGGCTCTTCTGACTTGGCCTGATCATAATTAGTCCAATCTCTTTTTTTGACCAAACCATCGATGTACCCTCATGGTATACATGCGATATTCCTCACCGAACTTGGCAGCAAGGTAACTCTCCTCCGGCGCGATGAGAATGTAATGGCAGGCCACGACGGATGGCAGGAGAAGGCCGAAAACCCATGGAAGATTGAATGCCAAAGAAATCCCTACCAGGGTGCAAACGCCGCCAAGATAGAGCGGGTTTCTTGAGATCGAGAAGACCCCCATGGTGACAATCTCACGGGTAGTACGTCCCGGGTCAGTTGGTTGACCATGCCGTGCAAACTCTTGACGCGCAAGAACTACAAAAGTGATACCCACAATAATGAGGAGAGTACCTCCCAGAGTGAAAGCCAGGCCGATAGTCTCGCGTGGAAATGAGATCGGAAGGATCCGTTGCATCCCGATTGCAGCAAGAAAAGGAATACCAAAGACGACCTCGAAAATTTGCCACCAATTTTTGTGTGCAACATCGCTGGACATTTTGACCACAATCCTTCGTGTTCTGTTTGCTACTAAAGCAAAGCCACCATCGCGGTAGGACTGCCAGTTACCCGACAGGCCCCGCACAAAGCCCGGCGTGCGGAATTACCGCACCGGGCTTTTCGAAGATACTCGCATCCGCCAAAGGCATTAAGTCAAACCAGGAACAAACGACCTTCTTACACGTACGATATAGGGTTTCAGCACGCCGAAGTGGGTCAAAAGTTGCTTGAACCCTACCCAATTATAGCTCCTGCGTTGACTGCGTCGGTTGAGATACTTCTTCAAATACCTGATAAGGTGTCATAGAGATTTCCAGTTGAGGAACGGGCAAGAGCATGGTGTCGATTTTTCCATGAAACACGATAATGGTATAGTGTGTGATTGTCTGAGAGTTGAAGAAATCATAGACCAAAAGGGTTGAGATGGAAACCACACGAGAGCGGAAACCACGTCAAAGAATAGAGCTGGAAGACTTGAAGAACGATCCGAGTAGTTTCTTGTGCTTGCCTGTGGATGACCCAGTACTGAGCAAGCTGGAAACATATCGACTGTGTCAAACCGGGAATTGCTGCGTAATTAGTAACTGTTCAGCCGTTAGCTGCAAACTAAAACTCGCCACTCATCACTCAAAACTGTCAAGCAGCCGGTACCAATAACTGAATAGTTACCGTAATTATTCAGTGCCGGGATTAATCTTCCCGGCGTCAGGGCGACCAACCAATATGGATTGCAGCTTCCAGTATTCATCGTCCTGTAACAGCATCGGCTGCTTTGAATTTTCTGTTTATGCCCTCTATTTACCACCTTACCAACGTCTCCGACAAGCTGCTATGACGAGTATTCAAACGCTCCTGGACAGAAGCGTTTTGGCTTATGCCCCATTCCCTAACGCCTGACCCCCAACCCGCGCTCAAACAGCTTCAGTCCCGTCATGCCGACCTCGCCCCGGTGCCTGTGTGGGTGCTGCCAGGGGAAGATGTGATCCTCCGGGTGCGGCATCAGGCCCATCACGTTGCCTTCGGGGTTACACAACCCGGCGATCCCCAATGCCGACCCGTTCGGGTTGGCAGGATAGGCGGCTGGCAGCCCATTGGCATCGACGTAGGTCAGAGCGGCCAGGTTCTGCTCCCATAGGGCGTCGAGCGTGTCCTGGTCGCGGGCCAGCAATCGACCTTCACCATGGGCAACCGGGCAGAAGATCAGCTCATCGAGCCCTTCGGTAAACAGACTGGTGCTGTTGGGGTTGGGTTTCAGGTAAACCCAACGGCACTCGAACCGGCGCCGCTTGTTGTAGGTCAGCGTGACCGGTCGGCGCCCGTTGATGGCGAACTCAGGGCCGGGCAGCAGACCGGCCTTGACCAGCACCTGGAAGCCGTTGCAGATGCCCAGTACCGGGCGTCCGCTCTTGACGAACTGCCGCATCGAATCGCCCAGCTCGTGCATCAGCGTCACTGCCCACAGCACGCCGCCACCCAGGTCATCGCCGTACGAAAAGCCGCCGGGTACGACCAGCATGGCATAGTCTTGCAGGTGCTTCTCTCCGCCGATCAGCTCATTGACATAGACAATCTCCGGCTGCCCTCCGGCGGCTTCGCAAGCCAGCGCGGCGTCGCGGTCGCGGTTGGTGCCTTTGGCGTGAAGGATGGCGACGCGCTTAGGGCCGGCGTGGATGGCGACCGTTGGTCGATTGTGTGATTGTGCGATTGTGCGATTGTCTGATTGTTCGATCGGTTGATCGGTGCTGCCACCAGTCGGGATATCGCGCCAAGCGTGCTCAAGCGTGTCGACCGGGACATGCATCGACTTACCTTGCAGCCCATCGATGCGCAGAGCAGGCTCATCGCTCACCATCCCAATGACGTTGTGGGGGATGCTTGCCATCACCTTATCGAAGGCATCTTTGTCCTCCGGCCTGACCTCAATAATGAAGCGACTGATCGATTCGGAGAACAGCAGCACATCGGTCTCCTGAATGGGGGTCGATTGGGGCACATTGGCCAGTCGGATCTCCGCCCCCAGTCGCCCGGCCAGGCACATCTCGGCCAGCGCCACGCCGATCCCGCCTTCCGAGCAGTCGTGGCAGGCCTGTACGGTTCCGGCTCGGATGGCCTGGTAGACGGCGCGCAGCGTCGACATGGCATCGAGAACCGGCTGGGGAACCTGTCCACCCGTCAGGCCCTGTACAATGGCATAATGGCTCCCACCCAGCTCATCGCGTGTATCGCCCACGATGTAGAGCAGGTTGCCGGCGTGCTTGAGAGACATGGTGACCGTCTTGCTGACGTCGGGCACGATGCCCAGACCGGAGATCAGCAGCGTGCCGGGGATAGCCTGCCTGCCGCCGCCCTGAACGGCGAATTCATTGTTGAGGCTGTCCTTGCCGGAGACGAAAGGCGCACCGTAGGCGATGGCGGCATCGTAACAGCCCTGCGAGCAGCGCACCAGGCTGCCCAGGCGGTCGGGCAAGTTGGGGCTGCCCCAGCAGAAGTTGTCGAGCAGCGCCACCTGGTCGGGATCGGTGCCGACTGCCACCAGGTTGCGCATTGTTTCATCGATGGCTGCCCAGGCCATGGCATAGGGATCGATATCACCATAGGAGGGGCAGATGCCCACTGCCAGCGATGCCCCCTTGGGCCAACTTTCGCCCCGGATGCTGCCCATCGTATCCAGTGGAGAAAGAACTGTTGCATCACCCGGCCCGTGATTGTCCACGCCGACCATCGGCTTGACGATGGTGCCGGCCTGTACTTCGTGGTCGTATCGTCGGACAACTGCCTCTTTGCTGCGGATGTTAGGGTGAGCCAGTAGCTTGAGCAGGATTTCTGACGGATCGCTGTTGATGTCGGCCAAATCAAGCTTCTTGGGAGCCGGTGGCGACCACTCGGCATCGAGGTAGAGCGTCGGGTCTCCCTCATGTAGAAACTCTGCCGACAGGTCACCGACCAATTTGCCGTCGAAGGACAGGTGGAAGCGGCCCGATGCCTCGAACTCGCCGATGCATACACCTTCGATGTCGTGCAGCGCACACAGCTCCTGTATACGCGGCCAGTTCTCCGGCGGAACTGCCATCACCATTCGTTCCTGGGCCTCGCTCAGCCAGATTTCCCAGGGACGCAGACCGGGATACTTGAGCGGCACGGTCTCCAGCCTGACCCGCGCGCCGATTGTCTTACCCATCTCGCCGACAGCCGACGAAAGACCGCCGGCGCCGCAGTCGGTGATGGCAGTGTAAAGCCCCGCGTCGCGCGCCTGCAAGACGACTTCCTGTACCTGCTTCTCGTTGATCGGGTGACCGATCTGGACAGCACTGCCGGCTACCTGGCTGGTGTCCTTGTCCATCTCCATGCTGGAGAAAGTAGCACCGCGCAACCCATCGCGCCCGGTGCGCCCGCCGATCACGATCACCAGATCGCCGGGCCGGGCTTCGGAGCGGTGCGAGCCATGCGGCAACAGGCCCAGGCAGCCGCAATAAACCAGCGGGTTCGATGTGTACCCCTCGTGATAATAGATGGCCCCGTTGACGGTTGGGATGCCCATCTTGTTGCCGTAGTCTTCGATGCCGTGTACCACGCCGCTTTCGATACGGCGGGGGTGGAGCACGCCGTCAGGCAAACGGCTCTCCGGCAAATCTTGCGGGCCAAAGCACAGCACATCCGTGTTGGCGATCGGCCGGGCGCTGACACCCAGGATGTCGCGCACTACGCCGCCCACACCGGTGTTCGATCCGCCGAACGGCTCCAGAGCCGAGGGGTGGTTGTGGGTTTCCAGCTTGAAGGCCAGATCCCATGTGTCATCGAAGGCGATGATGCCGGCGTTATCGACAAAAGCAGAGTACACCCATGGCTTGTTGACTTGCTCGGTGGCCGCGCGGATATAGGTCTTGAGCAGCCCCTTAATCGTCTGTTTGGCCGGCGGCGAATGAGGATCGGCGCCTGGACGGGGGCCGGTGTAGGTAACGGTAGCCCGGAATGACTTGTGGCCGCAGTGCTCGCTCCAGGTCTGCGCCAGCATTTCCAGCTCGATGTCAGCCGGCTCCCGCTGCTCCTGCTGGTAGTAGGTGCGGATAGACTCCATCTCGAGCAGATTGAGCGCCAGCCGCCGCTCGGCGCTGATGGCCATCAGACGGTCGTTGCCGGCATTGCGCAGCGGGATGACATCGACGGTGCTGTCAGTTTGCTGGAAAGGCACAAAAGGTGGGGAGATAGGGCGGTCGATGTCGTAGCGTTGGATGACCGGGTTGGCGAACAACTCGGTTGCCAGACGTTCGAGCTCCTGATGGGTGAGATTTCCTTCGATGAGATATCGCTGCCCGGTTGCCGCCAGCTCAACCCCTGTGATGCCCAGCACATGCGCCGCTCGCACCAGATTCTCGGCTACCGGGTCGGTGACGCCCGGCAGCAGCGTGACCTCAACGGTGTGATCGGCGCGGTTGAAAACGTGAGCCGTATCGGTCGTCGAGACGGCAAACTGCTCGGTGACGGGGTCGGCCAGTAAGTCGAGGCTGATCCGCTCGACATCTTCTTGGGTGATGTTGCCCCTGACAAAAAAAATCCGGGCGATGAAACAGCCCTGGACAGCGTGAATGCCAATATGTTGGATTGCCTGGGCCGGAACATCATCGATCCGGCCTTCTGCGGCAAAGGGGCTCCATACCTCGACACGATAAGTCTGCTGCTGGCTCAACGGTTCAGCTCCTCTGAAAATAGTTGTGGATCATGAGCGCTAACTCATGGGCGGCGAGTTAAAAACTTTGAGATAGATTGTCTGTTGTCATCACCTTCGATGAGTTGTTGGTTGGCAAACACTCTTGGAAAGTGATTGGAAATGTGTCTGACCGGGTAGTTGTGGCCTTGGTAGTTGGCCAACACTTCGATTATCCCTCCGACTGGCTGTTCAGACAAGGAAACGAAGGTCAAAAGCAGGATATTTGTCAGCTCTTGCCTGCAAAGGACGGGCCTGGTGAGGCATAGAAAATAGACAGAGAGGCCCATTCCGTCTTGAGCTTGCCTCGAAGTTGGAATGTGCCCCGTTCGATCGTGCTGCTTCCCTCTAGAATGATATCAATTTATACTGGGTATATAGGCAAAAACTAAGGTGAGGAACAATGTGCTCTTCGGCGTCAAATAGCAGTTAAAAGCCCTGCAGATGGGAATAAGTACACAAGATGCCATTCCTTTTCTGGTTGGACGTTGCAGCATTAAGCATCTCAACGGTATTGGCTACCGCTCTTTTTCTGATGGTGCTGGGGGTTGGCCCAAAGCGGACAATTAACCGTCTATTTGCTCTTTTTGTCCTGACTCAGGCATTGCGAGCAGCTTTTTCGCTGCTGCTGCGCCTGGGATTGTGGTTGGAGTCTGGGAACACATCGTTGTGGAGCGAGATCTCCGCGCTGTCATTGGCATTGATGGGACCGCTATTGTTTCTGTTTGTCACACGTTATGTCCGTCACCGCTCTCTTCGGGTCGATATTGCCTCCGTTAGTGGTTTGGCTGCGATTGCGATTTTGGCTGTTCCTCTTTTCCGGCACCAATTGATCTTCAATCAGCATTTGGAAGCTAACGGCTCGACTGTGTTGATGTTTAGCACCTGGGGATTGATCGTTACCGGAATCCCGGCGTTTTTCATTGCCTGGTCGACGATCCTGTTATGGAGAGAGCGCCGGCGTCTTGCAGAACCCTACCTGGCACTGGGTTCGGCTATCTTGCTGGCAGGCTTCATCGTGGGAGGGATATTGGAAGCCGCGTTTTCGGTCTTGTCGATCACGAATATGGCCGGCATGTTGCTCCTGGGCTATGCTGTGATCAATCGGCAAATCTTCAATCCTCTCCAGGAACATACCGTCGCGCTTCAGAAGGAAATCGCTGAGCGTATCAGGATAGAGGAATCGCTACGAGAGAAGACCTGGGAACTCGACCATTACTTTTCACATGCGCTCGATTTGCTGTGCATTGCCGATATGGACGGTTATTTCAAACGGTTGAATAAAGAATGGGAAACTACCCTGGGTTATCCAATCGACGAGTTGGAAGGCCAGCGATTCTTTGACTTTGTACACCCTGACGACAAGGAATCAACCCTCGAGGCTGTCTCTTGTCTTGCAGACGGGAAGCATGTCCTCAACTTTGTTAATCGCTATCGGCACAAGGATGGATCATACCGTTGGATCGAGTGGCGTTCGCTGTCAATGGGCAAGCGCATCTATGCAGTGGCTCGCGATATCACCGGACACAAACAGATAGAGGATGAGATCCGGCAGCGTAATACCGAATTGACCATTCTCAATCAAGCCGGCCAGGCTCTCAACCGTCTGGTGGATCCAACCGAGATCATCGAGTTGATCTACGCTATGACTGGGTGGACATTGGATAACAAGAACCTGTGGGTTGCGCTGATCGATGAGACGAGCGGACAGATCCGGTATCCCCTTCAAACAATTGATGGGCGGCGCCAGGAGACCCCCCAAACGTTCTGTGATGACCTGATGAAATATGTCTTGCGGACCGAGATGCCCCTATCTATCCCTTCCGGGGTAGGTGAAATGTTGAAAAGCCTGGACATTTTGTGGGTGGGTAGGGAGCCTCGAAGTCTGATGGCTGTCCCAATGCTGGCCGGAGAAAAGGGCGTTGGTGTCATCATTATTCAAGACCCTGAGAAGGAGAATGCTTACCAGGATACTCAGGTTGATTTGCTGATGATGATTGCCACGCAGGCTGCCGGCGCATTGGAGAATGCCTGGCTGTATCAACAGGCGCAGCAGGAGATCATCGAGCGTAAAAGAGCGGAAGAGATGCTCAACCGGCGGGCAACTCAGTTGTCGATCCTCAATGACGTTGGAAAGCAGATATCGGCTGTGTTGGACCCGGAGAGTGTGTTGGATCGAGCGGCACAGTTGATCCAGCAGAACTTTGATTATCACCATGTGGCCATCTTCATCGTCGATCATGCACAAGCCAGGGCCGTGATGAATACCAGGGCCGGTTCTTTTGTCGATCTCTTCCCCCCTGTGCATACTCTGAAACTGGGTCAGGGGATGGTGGGCTGGGTGGCGCAACGTGGTGAGCGCCTGCTGGCTAATGACGTGCGCACCGAGCCGCGTCATGTTAACTTCTTCCCTGATGTGCTTTTGACACGCTCAGAACTGGATGTTCCTATCAAGATTGGCCAGGAGATTGTGGGGGTGCTCGATGTCCAAAGCCCGCAGCTTGATGACTTTGATGAGGACGATGTCATGGTGATCGAGACACTGGCCGGGCAGATTGCGACGGCGATTGAAAACGCGCGTTTGTACGCGTCGGCTCAGCAGGAGCTGGCTGAGCGCAGACGGGCGGAGGAGACTCTGCGGCAATATGCTGTGCGCTTGAAGACGCTGCGCGATATCGACCAGGCCATTCTGGCTGCTGAGACACACCATGCCATTGCACAGGCTGCCGTGGAGCATTTATATGAATTGATACCTTGCCAACGGATCAGCGTCAGCTTGCTCGATCGGAAATCTGATGAGGTTGAGCAGCTAATTACTCTTGTTCATGGGGAGACCCGGGTCGGAGCGGGCTCACGTTTCTCTTACCAGGATTATGGAATCGCCGATGTTGAAACGCTGTGTGACGAGGTGGTGGTTATAGAAGATTGGACACCGCCTCAGAAGCTGCCCAAACTGGCCCGGCAGTTACGAGATGAAGGCATCCGTTCCACCGTCAATATTCCCCTCTCGTATCGCGGAAAAGTAGTCGGGTGGCTCAATCTGGGCTCGACAGAGCCGTCTGCCTTCGATGACGAGAAGATCGAGATAGCACGTGAGGTCGCCAACCAGTTGGGGATCGCCATCCGGCAGGCCTATTTGCACGAGCAGATCCAACAGCATGCCGTAGAGCTTGAGAATTATGCGGCGGATAGGACGGCAGAGTTGACGATCGCTTACCAGGATCTTAAGGCTCTCAGCCATGTTAAAGATGTCTTCGTTTCTAATGTCTCGCATGAGTTGAGAACACCCGTTACCAGCCTCAAGCTTTTTGTTTACCTGCTGAACCAACGCCCGGAGAAACGAGACTCTTATATTGTCTCGCTCAAGCACGAAGTCGACAGATTGGACAACCTGATCGAGGGCCTGTTGATGCTGTCTCGCCTGGACCAGGACCGTGTCGAGATGAACCTGGCCTTGCTGGACATCAACAATCTGGTCGAAGAATATGTGATCGACCGCGCGCCGTTGGCCGAGAGTCACCATCTAAAACTGGAGCTTGAAAAGGAAACAGAGATGCCTGAGATCAGAGGTGACAGGCATCTCTTAGGGCAAGTTCTGAGCATCTTGATGACCAATGCCTTCAACTACACGCCTGAGGAAGGCCGGGTAACAGTCAGCACGTTTAAGGGAGACAATGCTTGCGAATGCGGTTTCTGCGTGGTTGATACCGGCCCAGGCATCTCACATGATGAGCAGACGTGTCTGTTTGATCGTTTCTATAGGGGTAACGCAGCTCGTCAAGCTAACACACCCGGCACAGGTCTTGGTTTATCGATTGCCAAAGAGATCGTGGATCGGCACAACGGCCGTATCGAAGTCACCAGTCATGGTATTCCAGGACAGGGCACTCGGTTTTCGGTCTGGCTGCCCACTAACACTTCTGTTGAAACAGAATGATCGGTGTGACTATCGTAGTTCTCGACCGCATTCGGCGCACTGGCCGGCGGCCGGTGAATAGGCCAGGTTGCACTTCTCGCAAACTTTGACGTTTTTCCCAATGGCACCCTGGACGGCTCCACGCGCAATCTCCAGATCGAGGTTAGCAGCAGTCAACTCGCGTATCATGTGTTCCACCGGAAAACCCTTGTCCAATCGTGATTTGATCGAGTTCATCATTGAACCCAGGTCTTGTTGAGCCGATGGAAGCCTGGCGGCGGGCTTCTGGCGCGTCTGGCGTGCAGCAGGCTCTAAAGTAACACCGCAGGTCTGGCACTCGATGAACTCGCCAAGTTGTTGGATGGGGAAGATGGGGATGAAGTACAGCGTGAAAGAGCGGACAGCCTGTTTGTGGGCGTATCGCCTGTTCGCCTGGCATTTGGGGCAAAAGAACTCACCCTCGCCAATGTGCTTATGTCGTACTCTGGTACCAAAGATGATCATGATGCATCTCCTGATGATAGCAACGAGCAACAAGGAATCCATGAAGCAGGACAAGGCATGCAGATTGAAATCTGCGTACTATTTGGTTACGGATGGATATCTGTAACCAGTGTCAAAACAACTCACCCTTATCTGTCTTTGGGATTGAGAAGATACCTGGGAAAAGTTGGTGAATGCTCAATCCTAAGTTCCACCGGCCGCTTGTACTGCGGCGATCCATACTTCCCGGGCGGTCACGCCGTGCTCTTCCGCGCGAGCCGCGCAATCATCGTGCTCGGGGGCAAACTTTCGAGTGCCGTCGTCCAGGGTGGCTTCTTTGATGCTCACATCGCCATAGGAAGTCGTCACGATCCGGCTCCGGCGAGGTAACGCCCAGCGTGTCACCGTCGTTTCACGGAGCCCAAGTGTTGTTGTCTGACGGAACAACAGGGCACGCAGTGCCGAAGCGTCTTGAGGCTTACAGACCACCTCGACCACCACTGCCGGACGGCCCTTCTTCATGTGCACGGGTGTCAGCCAAATATCCAGCGCACCGGCTTTTAGAGCCGATTCGACCAGAGGGCCATACCATTCCGGCACCATATCATCGAGGTTGCAGGCCAGTACAGTCAGGTTTTCGCTGGATACGGCTGACGTTTGCTCACCCAAGATGAGCCGCAAGAGGTTGGGGCGATCAGGCCAGTTTTGCCTTCCCGCGCCATATCCCACCCGCGTCACAGTCATCGACGGAAGCAAGCCAAATGAGCCGGCCAGGCAGATTGCCAGGGCTGCGCCGGTGGGCGTGACCATCTCGCCATCCACATCGACACCGGTCACCGGTATGCCCTCCAGTAATGCCGCGACGGCGGGTGTTGGGATCGGAAATTGGCCATGAGCAATCCGGATCATGCCATGCGACCACGGAATTGGGGCACAGACGACCTGGTCGATGCCCAACGCCTCCAATCCGGCAACGGTGCCCACGACATCGACCAGCGTATCGACTGCGCCTATTTCGTGAAAGTGAACCTCCTCCACCGGTATGCCATGTACCCGAGCTTCAGCTTTGGCCAGTGTCATGATGACATCAGCGGCACGGGCTTGGATCGCTTCCGGCAATTCAGCTTGCTCGATTAGTGTAATCAGATCGGCAGGATGGCGCATAGGCTGAGCATCCGGTGCCGAAACGGAGACCTGTATACCTGCAAGGTGATGCTTCGAGATGTTCTCGGTCTGCACGCTGACGTCTCCCAGATTCAGCTCATCGACCACCGCTTGCAACTGCTCCAGCAGCCAGCCGGCGCTGATCAGCGCGCCGAGCAGCATATCACCGCTAATCCCGGCAAAACAATCCAGATAGGCAATCCGATTCATGATACGGCTTCTCCTTCATCAGCCGCTGTGGGCCCCAGACCAAAGTCTAATGGTAACTATTCAGCGGTTAGCGGTTAGTTGTTAGCTGTTACTCGATGATCAAGTTTTTAACATTGACAGGTGATCAGTAATCAGTTCTTGACGATTGAACAACAATCGTCGATCGCGGAAAACTGATCACCTAAACCAGACAGAGCAAAAACTTGATCATCGAGTGTAAACTAAAACTCATCACCCGTCACCCGTCACCCGTCACTCATCACTCGTCACCCGTCACTCAAAACTATCAAACAGCCGGCACCAATAACTGAATAGTTGCGTCTATGTCTACAGGGAGCTGACATACGGGCGGCCTGCGCCAAGGACATTATCGACAACCGGCATCCACTCACTGATGCGAATCGCCTGTGGGCATTTTTGCTCGCAATCCTGGCAGGCGATGCATTGATCGGCACGCTCGGCTACCGGTATCCATTGTTGATACTGGTTGCGAGCCCAATCCGGTTTGTCGTATATGCTCCCATCGTTATAGACATCGAAGTTGCGCGGAATGTTGACGCCGTTGGGACAGGGCATACAGTAGCCGCATTGTGTGCAAGGGATAGGACACAGCGATTGATACATCTCGCGTACCTGGTCGATGACCTGTAGATCCTTCCGGCTGAGTGTCCCGACGCCGGATGCTGTGGCACTGGCAAGATTGCCTTCAACTTGCTCCATCGTGCTCATCCCGCTCAGCACAACCGATACCTCAGGTTGATTCCACAGCCATTGCAATGCCCAATCAGGCGCCGATCGCGTCGTTTCCGCCAAATTCCATAGCTGTTGGATGCGTTCCGGTGGATCGACCAACCGTCCGCCGAGCAGAGGTTCCATGATCACGATCGCCAGCCCTTTGCCTGCCGCGTATTGAAGACCACGTGTACCGGCCTGGTTCTCGATATCCATGTAGTTGTATTGAATCTGGCAGAATGTCCACTTATCATAGGCATCGACGATTTCCTGGAACACTTCATAACTGTCGTGAAATGAGAAGCCCAGGTGGCCGATGCGTCCATCAGCGACGGCCTTTTCTGCCATGGACACTATCCCCAAGGCGCTCATCTTCTCCCAGCTACTTTTGTTAAGGGCGTGCAAGAGATAGAAGTCTATATGCTCGATCTGTATCTTGGACAGTTGCTCATTGAGATACTTATCGAAATCGGAGGCTGTCTCGACCAGCCAACAAGGCAGCTTGGAGGCAATTCTGACTTTCTCCCGGTAGTTCCCGGCTTTTAGCGCACGTCCGAGAAACGACTCGCTGTTCCCACCATGATAAGGATATGCAGTATCAACATAGTTCACGCCTTGCTCGATAGCGTGGTGTACCATTCGCATCGCTTCAGGCTCATCGATGTCGGCTGGGGTGCCGGTAGTGGGAAGGCGCATGCAGCCAAATCCCAATGCCGAGGGCTGCCAGTCGAGTTTTCCGAATCTTCGGTATTGCATTAAACAAGTCCCTTTCACTAGCTGTTATAACAATCGATAATCAGATCGAGCTATTCTCAATGCTCCGGCAACATATCGCTCTCCAGAAAAGTTTTCGAGTGGCAATCATATGGGGCAAGTAAATATGTACCAGGGTCGTAACTATCCAGCAGTTAGTTATTAGCTGTAACTCGATGATCAAGTTTTTGTTCTGTCTGGTTTAGGTGATCAGTTTTCAGTGATCAGTTTTTTATCGCACAGCAACGACTGTGCTCTTGGACATAGTCACAG